>JALORQ010000056.1 GCA_025458805.1 Rubrivivax sp. | reverse complement strand
GGTCGGCGACCGCGTGCTGTTCGGCAAGTACAGCGGCCAGACCGTCAAGGTCGACGGCGACGAACTGCTGGTGATGCGCGAAGAGGACCTCTTCGCCGTCGTCGAGAAGTAAGGCGCGAAGCGCCTTACTTCCGTCGGAGGCTAACTTCGCGCAGCGAAGTTAAGGCCCGCAGGGCCGGCCGCAGACAAAAGAACCCCCGGCGCAAGCCGGCACTTCAAGATTTCGGAGAAATAGCACATGGCTGCTAAGGACGTTGTTTTCGGCGCCGACGCGCGTCACCGCATGGTCGAGGGCGTGAACATCCTCGCCAACGCCGTCAAGGTCACCCTCGGCCCCAAGGGCCGCAACGTGGTGCTCGAGCGCAGCTTCGGCGCCCCCACCGTCACGAAGGACGGTGTCTCGGTCGCCAAGGAGATCGAGCTCAAGGACAAGCTCCAGAACATGGGTGCGCAGATGGTCAAGGAGGTCGCCTCCAAGACCAGCGACAACGCCGGTGACGGCACCACGACCGCGACGGTGCTGGCGCAGAGCATCGTGCGCGAGGGCATGAAGTACGTCGCCGCGGGCATGAACCCGATGGACCTGAAGCGCGGCATCGACAAGGCGGTCACCGCCCTCGTCGACGAGCTGAAGAAGGCCAGCAAGCCGACGACGACCAGCAAGGAGATCAGCCAGGTCGGCGCGATCTCCGCCAACAGCGACGAGTCGATCGGCAAGATCATCGCCGACGCGATGGACAAGGTCGGCAAGGAAGGCGTCATCACCGTCGAGGACGGCAAGAGCCTGAACAACGAGCTCGACGTCGTCGAGGGCATGCAGTTCGACCGCGGCTACCTGTCGCCCTACTTCATCAACAACCCCGAGAAGCAGGTCGCGGTGCTCGACAACCCGTACGTCCTGCTGCACGACAAGAAGATCAGCAACATCCGCGAGCTGCTGCCGGCGCTCGAGGCGGTGGCCAAGAGCGGCCGCCCGCTGCTGATCATCGCCGAGGAGGTCGAGGGCGAGGCGCTGGCCACGCTGGTGGTCAACACCATCCGCGGCATCCTGAAGGTCGTGGCCGTGAAGGCGCCGGGCTTCGGTGACCGCCGCAAGGCCATGCTCGAGGACATCGCCATCCTGACCGGCGGCAAGGTCGTCGCCGAGGAAACCGGCATGACGCTCGAGAAGGTCACGCTGGCCGACCTCGGCCAAGCCAAGCGCGTCGAGGTGGCCAAGGAGAACACCACCATCATCGACGGCGCCGGCAAGGCGGTGGACATCGAGGCGCGCGTCAAGCAGATCCGCGTCCAGATCGAGGAAGCCACCAGCGACTACGACCGCGAGAAGCTGCAGGAGCGGGTCGCCAAGCTCGCCGGCGGCGTCGCGGTGATCAAGGTCGGTGCCGCGACCGAGGTCGAGATGAAGGAGAAGAAGGCCCGCGTCGAGGACGCCCTGCACGCCACCCGCGCCGCGGTGGAAGAGGGCATCGTCGCCGGCGGCGGCGTCGCGCTGCTGCGCGCCCGTCAGGCCATCGGCACCTCGCTCAAGGGCGACAACCACGACCAGGACGCCGGCATCAAGATCGTCATGCGCGCCGTCGAGCAGCCGCTGCGCGAGATCGTCTTCAACGCCGGCGACGAGGCCAGCGTGGTCATCAACAAGGTGCTCGAGGGCAAGGGCAACTACGGCTACAACGCCGCCACCGGCGAGTACGGCGACATGATCGAGATGGGCATCCTGGACCCGACCAAGGTCACCCGCACCGCGCTGCAGAACGCGGCGTCGGTCGCCGGCCTGATGCTCACGACCGAGTGCATGGTCGCCGAGGCTCCCAAGGACGAGGCCCCGGCGATGCCCGGCGGCGGCGGCATGGGCGGCATGGGCGGCATGGGCATGGACATGTGATCCAGAGGGCGACCCGGCCTCGCGCCGGGTCGCCCTCGTCGGGACGTCGCCGGGCGCCTCGCGTCGCCGGCGGCCCGCCCCGAGCCCTCGCGGCGTCCATCCGATGAAGGCCTGCGTTCCTGGAACGCAGGCCTTTTTCGTCGATCGGGCCGATGGCGCGCCGGACAGAATCTTCTGCAGCGCCCGTCCAGCCATGTCCGCCCCCGTCTCGCTCCATCGGTTCGTCGACGACGAACTGCTGCGCGCACCGCTGCAGGTCGAGCAGGTGATCGAAGGCGCGCTCGACGCGCTTCGCCAGGGTGGCCCCGCCGCAGGCCCGGGCCAGCGCATGGTGGCCGACGAACTGGCCCGCGCGATCCAGGCCAGCCGTCGCCGCCTGGTCGAGGCCTACGCCGGGTCGCTGCGCGATCAGGCCGCTGCCGAGCTCGCCACCGGCCGCCCCGCACCCGCGGCCGGCCGGCACGCGACGGGGTCGCTGTCGCTGCTCGGCGAGGAGGAAATCGCCGTCGATGTCGAGATCTCGCGCGCCGTCGAGGCCGTGCGCAGCATCGCCGAGCACGAACTGCGGGAGCTCCAGACCTTCATTTCGGCGCTGGTGGGCGACATGGACGTCGCCCGCGACCACAATCCGCTGCGTACGGAAGCGAGCGTGCGAGCGCTGTGGGCGGCGGCACAGACGCTCCCCGGCGGCAAGGGCTTCCAGATCGCCTTCATGCGCCACGCCAGCCTGCCGCTGGCCCAGGTGCTGCGCAAGAGCTATGCAGGTGCATGTGCCCGGCTCGAGGCGGCGGGCGTCGAGCCGGCCGCCTACCGCACGCTGATCCTGCCCGCCGGCGAACGGCGCGCGCGGCCGCAGGCCGGCGACACGCACGCACCGCATCTCGCGGCGATCCGCGAGACCCTGCCGATGCCTCTCGACGGGCCGCCCGATCCCGCACCCACGCCCAGCCGGCAGGTGCCGCTGGAGCGCGCGCTCGACGAGGCAGCCCGGCTGCTCGACGACGTGCCCGAAGGGGCCGGCCATACCGAGATCGGGCGTCTGCGCGAGGCGCAGCGGCACCACATCGGCCGCAGCCGCGCGAGCGCCGTCGACCACCAGCTCGTCGAGCTGCTGAGCCGGCTGTTCGACACGCTGCTCGCGAGCCGGGCGCTCCACCCGGACACGCAGCTGCTGATCTCGCGGCTGCAGGCCCCGGTGCTGCGCCTGGCGCTGCGCGACACGTCGATGCTCGAGGACTACGATCACCCGGTCTGGCGCCTCGTCGACCGGCTGGGGTTCCTCGGCGACACGCTGCCGCCGCCGGGCATCGCCGATCGCGCCCGCGCAATGACGCTGGCGCAGTCGGTGGTGGACCACCTCATCCGCCAGCCCGGCGCCGACGAGGGCGCCTACCAATGGGCTGCCGGCCGCATCGATGCGCTCAACCAGCATCGGCTCGAGCAGCGCCGCGCTGCCGCCGCCGACCAGATCGAGGCGCTCGGCCGCCTCGAGACGCGGCTGGACGGCGACGCGGTCTCGCCGTCGACGCTTTCGGGCGCCCTGGACCTGGCCCAGCTCGACACCGTGCCCTCCGACCTGCTGAGTGTCGACCCGCCCGGCATGCGGGACGCACCGGTCGGACTCGAGGAGCTCGGCGCCGGCGATTGGCTGCGCCTGTTCCTCGGGGGGCGCTGGGTCATCGCCCAGCTCCTGTGGCACGGGCCGCTGCGAGAGGTGTGGCTGTTCGGCGGCACGGCGGCCGACGAGACCTGGGCCGTGCGCGGCAATGCGTTGCGCACGCTGATGGCGGAGGGGTTGGCCGAGAGGCTCCGGATGCGATCGCTCGTGCGCCGCGCGGCGCGCAAGCTGCTCGCCCAGCTGCAGCCGCCCGAACGCGAGGCCGCCTGACCGCCGCGGCCGCGGCGGTCAGCGCCCGGCGCCGAGCAGCCTCAGGATCGTCGCGACGACGAGCGCGGGGCGCTCGTGCACGATCCAGTGGCTGGCATCGGGCACGCGCAGCAGCTCGAGCTGCGGCACCCAGCGCTCGAGCCCGTCGAGCAGCGCCGGCCGCAGCGCGACGTCGGACTCGCCCCAAAGCACCGTCGTCGGCACGCGCACGCTGACGGCCTCGTCGGGAAGCTCGAGGCGCAGCACCCGGTCGTCGTCGGGAGTCGCGGGGCGCAGCGGCGACGCGCGGTAGTAGTTGAGCCCGCCCTCGAGCCCGTGCGCCCAGTGCGCCCGGTAGCGCTCGCGCAGGGCCTCGTCGAGCCAGGCGGCATCGCCGAAGAACGGCCACAGCCGCGCATAGTCGCGCTCGGCGAGCAGCGCCGCGGCATCGGCCCGGCACAGGAAGTTCATGTAGGCGCTGGCCCGCTGCTGCTCGGGGCCATGCCGCAGCTCGCGCAGGAAGGTCGCCGGGTGCGGCGCGTTGATCACGAGCAAGCGGCGCAGCAGCTGCGGCCGCTGCGCCGCCAGGGCCCAGGCGAGCGCGCCGCCCCAGTCGTGCGCGACCAGCAGGTCGACCGGGGCGCCGAGCCGTTCGATCACCGCGCCTAGATCCTCGAGCAGCTCGCGCGCCCGATAGCGCTCGACGCCGGACGGCGACGACGACTTGCCGAAGCCGCGCAGGTCCGGCGCGACGCAGCGCGCAGAGGAGGCCAGCGCCGCCATCACCTCGTCCCAGACGAAGGCCCCTTCGGGAAAGCCGTGCAGCAGCAGCACGCGCGGCGCAGACGCCGGGCCGCAGGCGCGCGTGGCCAGCGTGATGCCGTGCGGCAGCTCGAGCCGGCCGAGTTCGACCGGACTCATGCGGCAGCGCGCGCCGCGGCTTCGGCGCCCGGCTTGCGCACCCAGTCCGAGATCTGCAGCGCGGCGTCTTCGAGCCCCTCGCGGCTGAGCGCCGAGAACGACGCGAGCGCGATGTCGGCCTCGTCGGTGGCCACGGTCTCCAGTTCGCGCTGTGCCGCTTCCGCCGCGAGCAGCCGTTCGCGGCGCGACAGCTTGTCCGACTTGGTCAGCAGCACGAGCAGGCTCACCTCGCCGCCCGCGATGCGTGACTCGAGCAGCGCCAGCAGGCGGCGGTCGAGATCGGTGAAGCCCAGCCGTGAATCGAGCAGCAGCACGACGCCGCGCAGGCTGGCCCGCTGCTCGAGGTAATCGGCCATCACCGCCTGCCAGCGCAGCTTCGCACTGCGCGCGACCGCCGCGTAGCCATACCCGGGCAGGTCGGCCAGCCAGGCGTCGGGCGCATCTCGCGGCCCGACGGCGAACAGGTTGATGTGCTGCGTCCGCCCGGGCGTGCGCGACGCAAAGGCCAGCCGCCGGTGCTGCGCAAGCGCGTTGATCGCGGTCGACTTGCCGGCATTGCTGCGCCCGACGAAGGCGATCTCGGGCAGGGCCGGCGGCGGAAGCTGGTCCAGCCGGCTCGCGGTGGTGACGAAGCGCGCACCGTGCAACCAGTCGCGCGCAGCCACCGCAGGCGGCGGGGTCGTCCGAGCGCGCAAGTCTGACGTCATGCACCATTGTAAAATCTCCCGGTTCATTGCCCTTCGCGCTCCCAGCGGCGGGCAGCAGTCGAGGCCCCGTCCGCAGATGAAGTCGCCCGCCGCCGCCGTTGTCGTGGCCACCCTGCTTGCCGCCTTTGCCGTCGCACCGGCAACGGCGGACGACAAGCCGGCCTTCGTGCCCGACCCCAAGAAGGGACAGGCACTCTCCACCGCCTGCATCGCCTGTCACACCGCGGACGGCTCGCGAGGCCTGCCGGTCAACCCGATCCTGGCCGGCCAGCATCCCGAGTACATCGTCAAGCAGCTGCGCGAGTTCAAGGAGGGCAAGCGCCGCAACGCGATCATGCAGGGGATGGTCGCCGCGCTGTCCGACGAGGACATGCGCCACATCGCCGCCTTCTACGGCTCGCTCAAGCCGGTGCCCGGCGCGGCGCGGAACAAGGAGCTGATCGCGCTCGGCGAGCAGATCTACCGCGGCGGCATCGCATCGAAGCAGGTGCCGGCCTGCGCCGGCTGCCACAGCCCCAATGGTGCCGGCATCCCGGCACAGTATCCGCGCCTCGGCGGCCAGCATGCCGAGTACACCGAGTCGACGCTGCGCGCCTTCCGTTCCGGCGAGCGCGCGAACAACGCGCAGATGATGACCATCGCGAGCCGCATGAGCGACCGCGAAATCCAGGCGGTGTCCGACTACATCGCCGGGCTGCAGTCGCGCTGACCCGCAGAGGGGCGGCAAGCCCCGCGGCGCCACGGGTCTGAGGCGCGACCCGCGTGCGGCGTGCACCGCGGCGGTTCACACTCGCGTCCCGTCGCGCTCCGGCGCCGTCCCGGCCTCACGACCCAGCCCCCATGAACGCGTCGACGTCCGGCATCGAGATCGGGCGAGGATCACGGGCCTGGCGCGAAGCGGTCGAGCTGCTGAGCTCGATGCGCTTCGCGATCGCGCTGCTCACGCTGATCTGCATCGCCTCGGTGATCGGCACCGTGGTCAAGCAGAACGAGCCGTTCAACAACTACGTCAACCAGTTCGGGCCGTTCTGGGCCGACGTCTTCGCGGCGGTCGGCCTGTACAACGTCTACAGCGCGCCCTGGTTCCTGCTGATCCTCGGCTTCCTGGTCGTCTCGACCAGCCTGTGCATCGCGCGCAACACGCCGAAGATCCTGGCCGACCTGCGCAGCTACAAGGAGTCGGTGCGCGAGCAATCGCTGCTGGCCTTCCACCACAAGGGCCGCGCCCGCGTCGCCGAGTCGCCCGACGCCGCGCTGCAGAGAGTCGCCACGGTGCTCGCCGCCGAGGGCTGGCGCGCACGCGTGCAGCCGCGGGGCCACGGCACGATGATCGCCGCGCGCAAGGGCGGTGCCCACAAGCTCGGCTACCTCGCCGCGCACTCGGCCGTCGTGCTCATCTGCGTCGGCGGCCTGCTCGACGGCGACCTGGTGGTCAAGGCCCAGATGGCGCTGTTCGGCAAGACGCCGTTCGAGGGCGGCGGCCTCGTCGCCGACGTGCCGGCCGAGCACCGGCTGTCGGAGCGCAACCCGACGTTCCGCGCCAACCTCTTCGTGCCCGAGGGCGCGCGCGCCGGCACCGCGCTGATCGCGATGGCCGATGGCGTCGTGCTGCAGGACCTGCCGTTCGATGTCGAGCTCGAGCGCTTCATCGTCGAGTACCACGCGACCGGGATGCCCAAGCTGTTCGCCAGCGAGGTGATCGTCCACGACCGCGACACCGGCCGCGCCACGCCTTACCGGATCGAGGTCAACAAGCCGGCGGTGCACCGCGGCATCACGATCTACCAGAGCAGCTTCGACGACGGCGGCTCCAGGGTCGCGCTGCGCGCCGAGCCGATGCGCGCCGGCGCTGCGCCCTTCGAGGTGTCGGGGCAGGTCGGCGGCGCCACCGAGCTGGCGGCCGGCCGCGGCGGTCTCGAGCGGCCGCTGAGGCTCGAGTTCGCCGCGCTGCGCGTCATCAACGTCGAGGACTTCGGCAGCACGCCGGCGGCCGGCAGCGGCGCCACCGGCGTTCGCGCGGTCGACCTGGTGCACTCCATCGAAAGCCGTCTCGGCAGCGGCGCGAGGGTGGTCACGCCGCGCGAGCTGCGCAACGTCGGCCCGTCGGTGACCTACCGGCTGCGCGACGAGAGCGGCCAGGCGCGCGAGTTCCACAACTACATGGCGCCGGTCGAGATCGACGGCCGCAGCGTCTTCCTCGCCGGTGTGCGCGACACGCCGCAGGAGAGCTTCCGCTACCTGCGCATCCCGGCCGACGGCGACGGCCGCATCGACGGCTGGATGCGGCTGCGCCGGGCACTCGACGACGCGGCGATGCGCGACGAGGCGGCGCGCCGCTACGTGAGCGCGGTGACGCCCGACGGCCGCCCCGAGATGGCCGAGCAGCTGCTGCTGACGACGCAGCGCGCGCTCGCGCTGTTCGCCGGCGCCGTGCCGGCCGACGAGGCCGCGCGCAAGGACGGCCACGCGCCCGGCGGCCTGCAGGCCCTGGTCGACTTCATCGAGGCCGGCGTGCCCGAGGCCGAGCGCGAGCGCATCTCCGAGGTGCTGCTGCGGCTGCTCAACGGCAGCCTGTTCGAGCTGCTCAACATGAGCCGCGAGCAGGCCGGCCAGCCGCGGCTGCAGCCCGGCGACGAGGCCGAGGCCTTCATGGTCCAGGCGGTGACCTCGCTGTCCGACAGCTTTCTCTACCCGGCGCCGTTCGTGCTGCAGCTCGCCGAATTCACGCAGGTGCAGGCCAGTGTCTTCCAGGTCGCGCGTGCGCCGGGCAAGACGCTCGTCTACCTCGGCTGCGTCGCGCTCATCGTCGGCATCTTCGTCATGCTGTACGTGCGGGAACGCCGGCTGTGGATCTGGCTCGAAGCCGACGACGACGCGCCTTCGCACACCCGCATCACGACGGCGCTGTCGACGACGCGCCGCACGCTCGAGGCCGACCAGGAGTTCGAGCGCCTTCGCCAGACGCTGCTGCAGGAGCCGAGATGAACACCACGACCTCTCGACGGCCGGCCGAGCTGCCGGCGGTGACGATCGGCCGCGCCGGCTGGTGGACGCGCCTGTCGGCCTTCGACGGGGTGTTCGCCCTGCTCGTGATCGCCGGCGCGGGCTACGCGTTCCACCGCTACGGCGCGGTCATGGACGTCTACGAGTCCTGGATCCTGGCCGGCTGCGTGCCGGCGCTGATCGCGCTCGGCTGGTTCTGGGGCCCGATCCGTCCCCTCTCGCTCGGCGTCGGCGCGGCGGCGCTGCTGGCCATCGGGCTCTACGCCCGCACGAGCGACGGCTTCGGCGCCGACCTGGCCGCGGCCGAGCAGGTCTTCCTGCTCAAGTACTTCCTGTCCAGCCAGAGCGCGATCCTGTGGATGAGCTTGCTGTTCTTCCTCAGCACGGTCTTCTACTGGATCGGCGTCTTCGTGCCGCGCGGGCCGGCGGGCGACAACACCGCGCAGCGGCTGGGCAGCGGCTTCGCCTGGGCGGCGGTGGTGATGGCGCTGATCGGGTCGCTGGTGCGCTGGTACGAGAGCCACCAGATCGCGCCCGACATCGGCCACATCCCGGTCAGCAACCTCTACGAGGTCTTCGTCCTGTTCTGCTGGATGACGACGCTGTTCTACCTGTACTACGAGCAGGTCTACCGCACGAAGGCGCTGGGGGCCTTCGCGATGCTGATCGTCAGCGCCGCGGTCGGCTTCCTGCTCTGGTACACGGTGGTGCGCGAGGCGCACGAGATCCAGCCGCTGGTGCCGGCACTGCAGAGCTGGTGGATGAAGCTGCACGTGCCGACCAACTTCGTCGGCTACGGCACCTTCGCGATCGCGGCGATGGTCGCCTTCGCCTACCTGATCAAGCTACAGGCCGACGAGCGCCGCTGGTGGAAGCTGGCGCCGCTGTGGGGGCTGGGCGTGGTGCTGTGCTTCGAGCCGATGCTGTTCCGCAAGGCCCCCGACGGCGGCATCAGCGACTACTGGGCGATCTACTTCGGCGTCAGCGCGCTGCTGGTGGGCGGGATCATCGCGCTGCGCCGGCGCATCGCGGCCGGGCTGCCGTCGTTCGAGGTGCTCGACGACGTGATGTACAAGGCGATCGCGGTCGGCTTCGCCTTCTTCACCATCGCCACCATCCTCGGCGCCTTCTGGGCGGCCGAGGCCTGGGGCGGCTACTGGAGCTGGGACCCGAAGGAGACCTGGGCGCTCATCGTGTGGCTCAATTACGCGGCCTGGCTGCACATGCGGCTGATGAAGGGGCTGCGCGGCGCGGTCTCGGCATGGTGGGCGCTGGTCGGCCTCGCGGTCACGACCTTCGCCTTCCTCGGTGTCAACATGTTCCTCTCGGGCCTGCACTCGTACGGCGAGCTGTAACCGCGAGCCGTCCCGCGTCGACTGACGACGCATGCACGGAGACTGCCCATGCGACTGCTGAAGGACCGCGGATTCGTCCACCCGGTGCCGTCCGAGATCACGCCGCGCGCGGTCCACGACGACCGGCGCCGCTGGCTGGCACGCATGGCTGGCGGCGCCGCCGGCGCGGCGCTCGCGGCCTGGGCGTCGCGCGACGCGCTGGCGCAGGCGGCCCCGACGCCGCGGCCGGGCCGGCTCGCGCCGCTGCCGGGGGCGCGCAGCGCCGTGGCCGGTGCATCGGTCACCGACAAGCCCACCAGCTACCGCGACATCACCAGCTACAACAACTTCTACGAGTTCGGCACCGACAAGGCCGACCCGGCCCGCTACGCGGGGTCGCTGCGCACGCGGCCGTGGACGGTGGTCGTCGAAGGCGAGGTCGCCAAGCCCGGCACCTTCGACATCGACGCGCTGCTCAAGCTCGCGCCGATGGAGGAGCGCATCTACCGCATGCGCTGCGTCGAAGGCTGGTCGATGGTGATCCCGTGGGTGGGCTGGTCGCTGGCCGAACTGGTCCGCCGCGTCGAGCCGACCGGCAACGCGAAGTACGTGCAGTTCGTGACGCTGGCCGACCGCAGCCAGATGCCCGGGCTGCGCAGCGCGGTGCTCGACTGGCCGTACGTCGAGGGGTTGCGCCTCGACGAGGCGATGCACCCGCTGACGATGCTCGCCTTCGGGCTGTACGGCGAGGTGCTGCCCAACCAGAACGGCGCGCCGGTGCGGCTGGTCGTGCCGTGGAAGTACGGCTTCAAGTCGGGCAAGTCGCTGGTGCGCATCCGCTTCACCGAAACGCAGCCGGCGACCAGCTGGGTCGAGGCCGCGCCGCACGAGTACGGCTTCTACTCGAACGTCAACCCGAAGGTCGACCACCCGCGCTGGAGCCAGGCCACCGAGCGGCGCATCGGCGAGGACGGGCTCTTCGAGCGCAAGCGGCCGACCCTGATGTTCAACGGCTACGAGGCGCAGGTCGGGTCGCTGTACGCCGGCATGGACCTGCGGCGCTTCTTCTAGCGCCGCGCGGTCCGTGCGCGCCGCCGCCGACCGTCTGCTGCGACACGCGGCGGCCAAGCCGCTGCTGCTCGTGGCGCTGCTGGCGCCGCTGGGCGGGCTGTTCTGGGGCGCGGCCACCGGCGGCCTGGGCGCCAACCCGGCCGAGGCGCTGATCCGCTCGACCGGCGACTGGACCCTGCGCTGGCTGTGCCTCGCGCTCGCGGTGACGCCGCTGCGCGAGGCCACCGGCTGGGCCGTGCTCGCCCGCTTCCGGCGCCTGATCGGCGTCACCGTGTTCGTCTACGCGCTGCTGCACGCGCTGGCCTACGCCTGGCTCGACATGGGGCTGGTCGTGGCCGACATCGTGCGCGACATCCCGAAGCGCCCCTTCGTGCTCGTCGGCACCCTGGCGCTCATGCTGCTGGCGGCGCTGGCCGCGACCTCGTTCGACGCCGCGGTGCGCGCGCTCGGGGCCCGGCGCTGGAAGGCCCTGCACCGCGCGGTATACGCGGTCGCGCTGCTCGCGCTGCTGCACTTCTTCTGGATGCGCGCCGGCAAGAACGACTTCGCCGAGGTCGGCGTCTACGCCGCGATCGTCGCCGCGCTGCTCGGCTGGCGCGCGTGGCGCCGCCTGCGCCGCCCTGCCGCGGCGCGCGGCGTCAGCGCATGAACGAAGGCAGCCACAGCGCCAGCGGCTGCACCTCGAGCACGACGATCAGTGCCGCGACGAGCGCGGCGACGAACAGCCAGACACCGCGGAAGATCTGCACCAGCGGCACGTCCTTCAGCAGCGCGTTGAGGACGAACAGGTTCATCCCGACCGGCGGGCTGATGAGGCCGATCTGCACGACCAGCACGATGAGCACGCCGAACCACACCGGGTCGAAGCCGAGACCGACGACGATCGGGAAGAACACCGGGATCGTCAGCAGCACCATCGACAGCTCCTCCATCACGGTGCCGAGCAGCACGTAGACGGCCATCATCGCCGCCACCACCATCAGCGGCGACAGTCCCGCGTCGAGGATCATCGACTTGAGGTCGCCGGGCATGGTCGTGAAGTTGACGAAGCCCGAGAACAGCATCGCCGCGATCAGGATCGTGAACAGCATCGCGGTGGTGCGCGCGCTCTCGACCAGGATCTCGAACAGCACGCGCCACGTCAGCGTGCGCCGCGCCAGCGCGAAGAGGAAGGCACCGGCGGCCCCGATCCCGGCGCCCTCGGTCGCCGTGAAGACGCCCCCGTAGATGCCGCCGAGCACGACGACGACGAGCAGCGCGACGCCCCAGACGCGGCCGACCGCGCGCCTGCGCTCGCGCCATGGCGTGCGCTCGCCGGCCGGGCCGGCCGCCGGGTCGCGCCACGTGATCCAGGCCACCGCCGACATCAGCAGCGCGGCGCACAGCAGCCCGGGCAGCAGCCCGGCCGCGAACAGCTCGCCGATGTTCGTCTCGGTGACGATGCCGTAGATCACCAGGATCGTCGACGGCGGGATCATGATGCCCAGCGTGCCGCCGGCGGCGATGACGCCCGTGCTCAGGTGGTCGGCATAGCCGAGCTTCTTCATCGACGGGTAGGCGACGCGGCTCATCGTCGCCGCGGTGGCGATCGACGAGCCGCAGATCGCGCCGAAGCCGGCGCAGGCCAGCACCGTGGCATGCGCGAGGCCGCCGCGCACGTGGCCGATGAACGCGTAGGCGGCGCGAAACAGCTCGTGCGCGAGCCCGGCGCGCGCGACGAAGTTGCCCATCAGGATGAACAGCGGCACCACCGACAGCGTGTAGGCGAAGCCGGTGTCGTAGACCGTCTGCGCCGCATTCGCCATCGTCGCCGGCCAGCCGCGCAGCAGCCCGAGCCCGACGAAGCCCACCAGTCCCATCGCGAAGGCCAGCGGCACGCGCAGCAGCGCGAGCGCGAAGACCGCCACGAAGGCGAGCAACGCCTCGGTCATCGCGGGCCGGCGGCTGCCGTGTCGCCCCCGCCGGGCGGGCGCGGCAGCGCCTCGGGGCGCCAGACGAGCATCAGGTGCACCGCGGCGGCGACGCCGATCAGCACCGCCATGCCCTGCACGAACGGGCCCAGGGGCAGGCGCAGCACCGAGGTCACGTCGCCGAACTCCGCCATCTGCGCGGCCTTGCCCCACATCAGCCAGGCCAGCCCGCCGAGCAGCGCGGCGCACAGCGCGTCGACCGCCGCCGCCTGCGCGCGGCGCAGCCACGGCGGCAGCCAGCGGTCGAGCGAATCGAAGACGATGTGCTCGCGCTGCAGAGACACCAGCGGCAGCCCGGCGAAGATGACGGTCACCAGCAGCAGTTCGGTGAGCTCGAGCGCGCCCGGCAGCGACGCACTGGCGAGCTTGCGCCCGCCGACGTCGACGAAGGTGAGCGCCATGATCGCGAACAGCGCGACGGCGGCCACCGCGCCGCACAGCGCGCGCAGCAGCCGCGTCACCGCACCCCCGCCCGCCGGCACGCCGGCGTCACTGCAGCTTCTTGATCTCGGCGCGGAAGTCGGCCAGCACCTTCTTCGGGTCCTTCAGCCCCTTGGCCTCGGCGGCCTTGGCCCAGGCGTCCTCGAGCGTCGCGGTGCGGTCGGCGACCGACTTGACGAAGCCGGCGTCGGCCTTCGTGAACTGCACGCCCGCGGCCTGCATGAAGGCCATCCCGCGGCGGTCGGCCTTGTCCCAGTTGCGCGCGAACAGCCGCGCCGCGTACTCGCCCGACAGGTCGTCGACGATCTTCTTCACGTCGGCCGGCAGCCGGTCGTAGGCGGCCGGGTTCATCATGAAGACGAAGCTCACGTTGTAGAGCCCGCCCGGGAAGGTCGTCGCGTGGCGGATCACGCGGTCGATCTTGAACGACTCGACCGACTCGGCGGGGAACAGCGTGCCGTCCATCACGCCGGTGGACAGCAGTTCGTAGCTCTCGGGCGCGGGCTTGAGCGTGGTGTTCATCCCGAGCGCCTTGCCGACGTCGTTGACCATGCCGCCACCGACGCGGAACTTCAGGCCGCCGAGGTCGTCGAGCCTGACGATCGGCCGCTTGGTGTTGAAGACGATGCCCGGGCCGTGCGTGAAGACCGAGATCACGCGCACGCCCTGGTGCTCGGCGGCGAAGGCCGGGTGGCGCGCATAGGTGCGCTGGTACGCGACCGAGATCGGCTCCGACGCATCGCCGAGGAACGGCAGCTCGGCCATCTGTGTCAGCACGAAGCGGCCCGGCGTGTAGCCCTGCACCGTGAACGACAGGTCGGCGAGCCCGTTGCGCACGGCGTCGAAGGTGGCCGGCGGCGCGGCCACCGCGCGAGGCAGGATGTTGCAGCGCGCCTTGCCGCCGCTGCGCTGCTCGAGCTCGCCGCACCAGGCCTTCTGGGACTCGGACAGCGCGTGCGTCGGCGGCAGCCACGACGACGCGGTGAGCACGACCTGGGCATGCGCCGCGCCGGCGCTGGCACACAGGGCCGCCGCGGCGGCAGCGACTCGCAGGGGCCGGGAAAGGGCAATCGGGGACATCGGGGGCTCCGGTCGGTCAGGCGGGGGGCGAAGGGGCGAGGAGCGGCCGGCGGGCGGGTCGGTACGGCGGCCGCCCCGGCAGCTCCCGGGCACCGGCGATTCTGCGGGCCGCGCGGCGTGAGCCGCATCGCAGAAAACGCGCATCGCGACCCGGCGCCGCGCGCCCTCGCGCCCGGCACGCGGCATAGACTAGCGGCCATCCGAGCCCGCCCGGCCCCGCCCATGAACGCGCTGTTCCAGCAGATCCTCGACGCCTACCTCGTGCCGCTGCTGCTCGCGGTGCCGCTGGCGATCGTCGTCTTCTTCATCTTCGCGCGCCGCGATGCCGACACCCCGGTGCGCCCCCCGCCGGCCCCGGCGGCCCCGCCGGCGCCGGCCTACCCCTTGAGCGCCTTCACGCCGCTGGCGCCGCCGGTGCCGGCCGCCCCGCCCGCGCCCGCCGGGCCGGCCGCCTTCGCCGGCCCTGCCGCGGCGACCGCAGTGCTGGTCGTCGACGACTCGGCCGTCGTGCGCGCCAAGATGCGCCGGCTGCTCGAGAGCGCCGGCTACCGCGTCGAGCTGGCCGAGGACGGCGAACAGGCCCTCGACAAGATCGCCCGCGAGCGCTACTCGGTGCTGATCACCGACCTCGAGATGCCGCGCGTCGACGGCTTCCAGGTCATCGCGCAGGTGCAGGGCGCGATCGAGACCGAGGACCTGCCGATCATCGCGATCACTGGCCACGACGAGCTGCAGGCGCGCGTCAACGAGCTGCAGGGCCTGTACGGCATCTTCAAGAAGCCCTGGAACGACCGCGAACTGCTCAAGCGCATCGAGGCGGTTGCGCGGCTGCGGCGGACATCGCCGGCGCGCTGATCCGCACGGCGCCGCGCGCCCGCAGGAAGCCAGTTTCGGCGACGACCGCTTCGCAGTGGCGGGGGTTCGATGACAGGTCGGATGGCCCGCCGGGATAGCAGCCGACCGGATCGCCGCCCCGGCCTGCCCGCCAACGTCCGGCACCGGGTTCCGGGGGGCGACAGCGTGCGCCGGCCGGCCTTAGCATCGTGCCCGCTGCAGCCCCGGGTCCGGCGCAGCCCCGCGCCGGCTGGCGCGGCATGCGACCCGTCGGTCAGGGAGTGTTCCGATGCTGGTGTCCCCCCCCCCGCGCGTTTGACCTGGTCACCGGTCGCGTACGCCCGCGGCGCGGTTCCGCGCCGCTGATCGCAGCCGCCGCGGCGGCGCTGCTGGCCGGCTGCGGTGGTGGCGGCGGCGGCGATGCCGGCAACGCGGCACCCGTGCCCCAGCCCCAGCCCCAGGGCGAACTGACGGCCAGCGCCAAGAGCTGCCGCATAGCCGACGGCGCCGGCAGCTGCAAGGTGACGCTTACCGCGACCACGTCTGATGTCACCGGTGCAGCCATCGTCGACGACAACGGCGACCGACGCACGGTGCAGGCCAACGCACGGGCGACGCTGGAAGTCACGCTGGCGGCCGGCGAAAGCAAGGAGTTCCGCCTCGAGTACGACGGGATCCTGAGCGAGCCGGTCACCGTGCGCGGGGTCTGTGCCCAGGGCACCTACGTCGGCGGGACCACGGCTACCCCGCGGTGCGAGGGAAAGCTCGAGTATGAGGCGGTCGTCTACGGCGATGCCACAAGTGCCAAGAACATCACCCGCTTCAAGGGTCAAAGCTGTGCGGCCATCACGATCGAGGTGGCCGAAAACGCCACCCCGTACCAAGCGGGCTTCCTGCCCTTGGCGAATCGGTGGATCTACACTGAACTCTTGCCGAGTGGTCGGATCCTTAAGGCCGCAGAGTCCTGGGAGGCTGATGCACGGCTCGTGACCGTCATCAACCCGGTCACGAACTCTGTCTCGCTCTACAACGACGAGGAGGGGCCGGCACCATCGGTGGCATCGAAGCCGGAAGGAGGTCCGGTCGATGATCGGTGGCAAG
>JALORQ010000055.1 GCA_025458805.1 Rubrivivax sp. | reverse complement strand
CATACAGCGCGGTCCGCTTCGACATGTCGTAGGTGAAGCCGACGGCAATCTGGTCGCCTTCGCCCGTGCAGCCCGCGACCACCGTGCAGGCGTCACGCTCGACCGCACCGTACGTGCCCTTGATCGTCCAAGCGCCGATCGGCCAAGACGCACCGATAAACCAGTTCGTCTGGTCGAAGATGCTGTTGTCGGCTTCGATCGCACCGTAGAACGCCGACAGCACGATACCGCTGAGGTTGAACGAGCCGGCGATGTTCCAGTTGTCGAACTCGACGCCAGTGGCCGGATTGGCTTCGGTCACGCCGTAAGCACCGGCGATGTTGAACGGACCCGAAGCCCAGCCGAGGCGACCGCCCCAGAACTTGTTGCCGCCGACGCCTTCACCGGCCGCAACCATCGCCTGGCCGTAAAGACCGCCCATCGAGGGCAGGTGGTAGCCGATGGTGTTGTTGGCGCGGACCAGGGTGCCGAACGTGTTGCCCGGGATCTGGTCGGTCTCGAGCGCGAGGTTGGTCGAAGCGCCCACGCCGTTGGTGCCGAACGGATCGAACAGCGTCCAGTTCCAGAAGGTCGGCGTGTAGTCGCGGCCGAGACGCACTTCACCCCAGCCACCGAGCAGGCTGACGGTGGCGCGCCGACGGCTGTCCATCGGCAGCGAACCGTCATCCGGAGCCAGCGCGCTCTCGAGCCAGAAACCGGCACGCAGGCCGCCGCCGAGATCCTCGACGCCGCGGAAGCCGATGCGGGAGCTCGAGTTGCCGCTCTGGGCCAGCAGGTACTTGGAGTCGACGTCGTTGTCGATGTAGGTGCCGGCAACGTCAACCACCCCGAACAGCGTGACCGACGACTGAGCCATGGCCGAGCCGGCGAACGCGCCGAGGGCAGCCAGGGCAATCAGAGATTTCTTCATTGCAACTATCTCCTTGGTTGAACAAGAGGTCCCGATCGGGGAGGCCCACCCGGCGAGGGGCTGATCAGACCAACCTCCTCAGCGGAAGTTGCGCATATTGCACCAGACCCCCGGTGCACTTGCAAAGCTTCGGGCCGAATTCGGCGGCGTGCTGTTGCCTGCCAGCAACGACGCGACTGCGACCTCCTTCAGCCGGCCCGGCCCCGTGCCGCCCTGCGCGCGAGGATTCCACCGCGGACCGCAGTATCCTCGATGCTCCGATGCTGAGCCGCCTCGACCGCCTGATCTCCAGCGCCGACCACGCGCTGCGCACGCTCGCCGGCGCCGTGCACGCCGGCCGCCCGAGCCCGGCCGAGGGTGTCGCCGGCGACGACGTCTCGCCGCTCGACGACGACGCGCGCGCCGAGTCGGGAGCGCTGATGCGCGTCAACCACGTGGGGGAGGTCTGCGCGCAGGCGCTGTACCAAGCCCAGGCGCTGACGGCGCGCTCAGATGCTCTGCGTGCACAGATGGAAGTGGCCGCCCGCGAGGAGATCGATCACCTGGCGTGGACCCAGCAGCGGCTGGACGAACTGGGCTCGCGCCCGAGCCTGCTGAACCCGCTGTGGTACGCCGGCGCCTTCGGCATCGGCCTGCTGGCCGGCCGGCTGGGCGATCGCGTGAGTCTGGGCTTCGTGGTGGAGACCGAGCGTCAGGTCGAGGAACACCTCGCCGGGCACATGGAGCGGCTGCCTGCCGCCGACCGGCGATCGCGTGCGATCGTCGACCAGATGAAGGCGGACGAGCGGCGGCACGCCGACCACGCGCTCAACGCCGGCGGGATCGAGCTTCCGCTGCCCGCCCGTTGGGCGATGCGCGCCGCGGCGCGGGTGATGACAGTCACCGCACACCGCATCTGACCGGCCGCGCTGCAGGCGGCCCGGGGCCGCCCATGACGGCACGCGCGGGAGCGGCTCCGGCTCAGGTCTCGACGACCTCGTGGCTCGTCGTGATCGCGGCCGTCTTGCCGAGCATGATGCTGGCCGAACAGTACTTCTCGTGCGACATCCGGATCGCACGCTCGACGGCGGCCGCGGGCAGGCCGCGCCCCCGGATCACGAAGTGCATGTGGATGCGCGTGAAGACCTTGGGGTCCTCCGGCGCGCGCTCGGCCTCGAGTCGCAGATCGCAGCCCTGCACGTCGTGCCGACCCCGGCGCAGGATGAGCACGACGTCGTAGGCCGTGCAGCCGCCGGTGCCGGCGAGCACCGTCTCCATCGGCCGAGGGGCCAGGTTGCGCCCGCCGCCGTCCGGCGCGCCGTCCATCGCCAGCAGGTGGCCGCTACCCGTCTCGGCGACGAAGCCCATGCCGGTGCCGGGAAGCCATCGGACGGTGCATTCCATGGTGCGTTCTCCCTGTGCTGGTGCAGCGCACCGGAGCCATCCGGAGCGTAGAGGCGAGACCCTACCAGAATGTCGCGCACGACATATTGCGCTGCAGCATCCCGGTGATAGACTGATCCGGTCGATCGGTGGAGCGCAGCGGGAGTCAGCGCACGCTTCGGCGATCATCGAGTTGTCTCCTCCACCTCCTCCAATGGTGGTTGGGCCCGGCACCCGCAAGGGCGCCGGGCCCTTTTTCGTTGCAGAGCCCCCGGGACGGACGCGCGACGCAGGGCTGGCCCCCGATATCATCGCGCGCCTTGCCCAGCCGTCCCCACGGAGCAGCGATGACCGCCGGCGCCCTCCGCCCGACTTCGGCCCCGGCCGCCCGCGCGATCAGCCCGCGCGGAGTTCGACTCGCCGCCGACTATCTGAAGAAGATCCTGACCGCGCGCGTCTACGACGTCGCGATCGAGTCGCCGCTCGAGCCGGCGAAGAGCCTGTCGCGGCGCCTGGGCAACCATGTCTGGCTCAAGCGCGAGGACCAGCAGCCGGTCTTCAGCTTCAAGCTGCGCGGCGCCTACAACAAGATGGCGCACCTGGATCCCGCGCAGCTCGCGCGCGGCGTCATCTGCGCCTCTGCCGGCAACCATGCCCAGGGGGTCGCCCTGGCCGCGCGCCGGCTGGGCTGCCAGGCGGTGATCGTGATGCCGGTGACCACGCCGCGGCTCAAGGTCGACGCCGTCCAAGCGCTCGGCGGCGAGGTGGTGCTGCACGGCGACAGCTACTCGGACGCGCACGGCCACGCCGTCGCGCTGCAGGAGCAGAAGGGGCTGACCTTCGTCCACCCCTTCGACGACCCGCACGTCATCGCCGGGCAGGGCACCGTCGGGATGGAGATCCTGCGCCAGATCCAGGGGCCGATCGATGCCGTCTTCGTGGCCATCGGCGGCGGCGGGCTGGTCTCGGGCGTCGCCGCGTACCTCAAGGCGGTGCGGCCCGAGGTGAGGGTGATCGGCGTGCAGACGGTCGACTCCGACGCCATGCTGCGCTCGGTGCGGGCCGGCCGGCGCGTCCAGCTCGCCGACGTCGGGCTGTTCTCCGACGGCACCGCGGTGAAGATGGTGGGCGCCGAGACGTTCCGCCTCGCGCGTGCATTGGTCGACGACTACGTCGTGGTCGACACCGATGCCGTCTGCGCGGCGATCAAGGACGTGTTCCAGGACACCCGCAGCATCCTCGAGCCGGCCGGCGCGCTCGGCGTCGCCGCGATCAAGCAGTACGTCGAGACGCACAAGGTCCGCGGCCAGACGCTGGTGGCGATCACATGCGGCGCGAACATGAACTTCGACCGCCTGCGCTTCGTCGCCGAGCGCGCCGAGTTCGGCGAGCGCCGCGAGGCGCTGTTCGCGGTGACGATCCCCGAGGAGCGCGGCTCGTTCAGGCGCTTCTGCGAGCTGATCGGCCCGCGCGCGGTGACCGAGTTCAACTACCGCATCTCCGACGCGAAGGTCGCGCACGTCTTCGTCGGCCTCGCGATCACGCGCAGCGACGAGCCGGGCCGGATCGGACGCAGCTTCGGGCGCCACGGCTTCGCCACCGTCGACCTGACCGACGACGAGCTGGCCAAGGAGCACGTGCGGCACATGGTCGGCGGCCGCAGCGAGCTGGCGGCAGACGAGCGCCTGTTCCGCTTCGTGTTCCCCGAGCGGCCGGGCGCGCTGATGCGCTTCCTGTCTTCGATGCACCCGGGCTGGAACATCAGCCTGTTCCACTACCGCAACCAGGGGGCCGACTACGGCCGCATCCTGGTCGGCATCCAGGTGCCCGCGGGCGACGAGCCGGCCTTCCGCGAGTTCCTGCGCACGCTCGCCTATCCGTGCGTCGAGGAGACCGGCAACCCCGTGTACCGCCTGTTCCTGCGCTAGCGACGCGCTGGCTACACTGGGGCGGTCATGGGCAACAACCGATCGCTGGTCGCGCCGACCGCCAACACGCTGCTCGAGAAGGCGTTGCGCGACAAGCTCTCGCGGCGGCACGAGACCGGCGGCAGCCTGGGCGAACTCGAGCCGCTGGCGGTGCGGCTGGGGCTGATGCAGAACACGCTGAAGCCGCGCTTCCGCGAGCCTCAGCTGATGCTGTTCGCCGCGGACCACGGCCTCGCGGTCGATGGCCTGGCCGGTCCCGGCGGGCGTCAGACGCACGATCTCGTCCAGCAGCTGCTGACGAACCAGCTGCCGGTCACGGTGTTCGCGCGCATCCAGCAGCTGGGGCTGACCGTCGTCGACTGCGGCATCGCCGAGAACCTCGCTGCGCACGAGCGGCTCCTGATGCGCAAGATCGCGCACGGCACGCGCAACGCCCGCATCCACGCCGCGATGTCGTTGGAACAGGCGCACGCCGCGATGCGCGCCGGCATGGAGCTCGGCGACAAGCTGCGCGGCAACGCGGTGATCCTGGCAGGCATCGGCGTCGGCGCGCACGAGAGCGCCGCGCTGCTCGTCTCCCGGCTGGCCGGCACCTCGGTGCGCGACCTGCTGGTCTCGGGGCCGCAGACCGACGAGGCCGAGCTCGCGCGTCTGCTGGTGATCCTGCAGGGGGCGCAGGGCCGGCACCGCGACGTCGTCGATCCGGTCGAGGTGCTGGCGGCGTTCGGCGGATTCGAGGTCGCGGTGATGGTCGGCGTGATGCTGATGGCGGCCAGCAAGCGACACCTGCTGATGGTCGACGGCCTGCCGGCCTGCGCCGCGCTGATGATCGCTGCGCGCATCGCGCAGCCGGTGACCGACTACTGCCTGTTCTGCCGCAGCCACGGGCATCGCGGGCTCGACCAGGCGCTCAACGTCTTCCAGGCCTCGGCGCTGCTCGAGCTGGGCATGGACAGCACCGACGGGACGGGCGGCACGCTCGCATGGCCCCTGGTCAGGAGCGCCGCGGCACTGCTGACCGAAGTCGCCGACGGCGAGGACCCGGGCCCGACGCGCCCGGGCGGCCTCGCTGGCGACACGACATCCGACCTGCCCAGCCGGTTCTGAGCGGCGTCCGGGCGCTGGGCCGCCGCGGCGCGTGCTACTGCCGCAGCGTCGTCGCGTCGAGAGCGCCGCGCAGCAGCGACAGGCTGTCTTCCAGGTGCGCGCGGGTCTCGAGGCGCAGCCCAGGGCGCCCCGCCGCGACGCGCAGCTCGCGCTCGAGCCGGACGGCGTTCCAGCGCACGAGGCTCGCCACGTCCGCCGGCATCGAAGCGCCGCCCCGCGTCAGTGCGGCATGCAGCCGACGCAGGTGCTCGCGCTGCAGGTTGCGCCGCAGCGGATCGATCTCGCCGCCGCGCCGCAGCTCGGACCAGATCGACGACTGCAGAGCGCGCAGCAGTTCGTCCACGCCGAGCGCGACCGAGCGCTGCTCGGGTGGAAGAAAGGCCGGCTGGTCGAGCAGCCGCTGCAGCGTCGCGCCGGCGAGCAACCGGTCGAGGGCCTGCGTCTGCAGGCCGAGGACCGCCTGCGGCACGCTGACCGGCGGGCTGCGGCCGAAGTCGACGAAATCGGGCCCGGCCTGTGCCAGCAGCTCGGGGCGGAAGGCGAAGCTGCGCGAGTCGAACAGCTCGCGCATCACGAGTGCCAGCGCGCGCCGCTGCTCGGTGGGCGGCACCGGCCGGTAGACCGGATCGCCGGCCGCATCGGGCAACGTGCGCTCGACGTACATGCCGCCGACATACTTGGCGGCGATCGCGGGCGCGGACCCGAGCCGCTGAAAACCGACACCGATGCCGCGGCGCAGCCGGTTGGCGTCGTCACCCGGGAGCGCACCGCGTTCCTGGAGCCTCTCCCACAGTTCGCGCGTGAGCATGAATTGCCGCTCGACCCAGGCGAGCGGGTCGTCGCCGAGGTCGAAGCGGTTGACGCGCGGGTCGAAGCCCTCGCCGCCCAGCCCAGCGTCGGCGTCGTCGGCATAGACCAGACGGGGGTCGCCACGTCCGCGCGAGGCGATCGCGTCCAGAGCCGTTGCTTCGTCGCCGCCGGCCAGCGGGCGATACGCGTACTCGATGGCCCACAGGTCGTAAGGGCCGAGCACCGTCTTCGTCGGCACCGAACCCGGCTCGCCCCGCAGCGGCAGGTTGTACGGCAGGTAGTCCATCACCGAGCCGCCGAGCCCGTTCGCGCGCACGTATCCGACGTCCCGCATCGCGCGCGCATCGATCGCCGTCGAGGCGCGGAAGTTGTGCCGCAGCCCGAGCACGTGCCCGACCTCGTGCATGACGATCGACTTGACGACCTCCTCGGCCAGCGCGTCGGCCTCGGGCCCGGCCGGATCGAGCTCACCGCGCGCCGCGAGCAGTTCGCGCGCGAACTCGAGCTCGAGCAGCAGCCCGTCGCCCATCTCGCAGGCGGCGCCCGCGCCCTGAGGCCAGAGACCGTCGAAGGCGGCGAGCGGGCGCGCCTCGGGGCGCGAGTAGAGCACCTGCTCGCTGATCACGCGCCGCGCGCCACGGCCGAAGACGTCGCTCATCGCGATCATCGCGTCGAGGATCTCGCCGCTGCGCGGATCGTGGTGGCTGGGCCCGCGGGCGAAGCCGGCGTCGCGACCGAAGAACCAGCGGATCGAGGCGCCCTCGCCGCCCACCGTCTCGCTCGCGGCGTCGTCGGGCTGCTGTCGCACGACGAGCGCGTCGCGGAAACCGATGCGCTCGAAAGCCCGGTTCCACTCGAGCACGCCGGCCTCGACCGCTGGTCGGTAGCGCGCCGGGATGTTGCGATCGAGCCAGAAGACGATGGGCTGCACGGGTTCGGACAGCGCCGCCTGCGGATCCTTCTTTTCGAGACGCCAGCGCTTGACGAGGTGCACGCGCGGGTCCGGGCGCGTGTCGGTCGACAGGTCGGTATAGGTCTCGACGAAGTGCCCCACCCGCGGGTCGGCGCGACGACCGGCCATCGCCTGCGCAGGCAAGGCGCGCAGCGTGTAGACGATGCCGACGAGCACGCTGCGCGGATCGGGTGTCGTCGATGGGGTCGACGGCGGCGGGGGGCCGCCGCCACCCGGCGGCGCGGGGGGCGGCACCGGGATGCGCGGGATCGCGTAGTGCATCCGCGCGCCGAGCGTGGTGAGTCCCGGCGTCACGTGCACGCTCTCGAACCGCGAGTTGGCGCGGTCGAGCCCGAACTGCACGCGGTAGGCGCGCTCGAGCGCGGTGCCGTAGGCGATGATGTCGGCGAGCAGGAACGACGCATCGACCAGCACCGACTTGCGTTCGGGGTGGGGCGCGCTGGCCACGGACGTGGCCGCGAGCAGACTGTCGGAGAACGACTCCCGCACTGTGCGCTGCAGCGCCGGGTCGCCGTCGGCGCGGAAGGCCGTCTGCAGCGCCGCCAGCTGCACCTGGTTGCCATGGCGCCTGAATTCGGCCATCCAGCTCGGCCCCATCTGGCTCGCGTACAGGCCGCGCTCGCCGACCGACTGCGACACGTTGGCCGCCAGCATGAAGGGACGACCGAACTGCTCCGGCGCAAGCTCCAGCCAGACCCGGTCGTCCTTGCGCCACACCGGCACGAAGCCGTCCTGCCGGGTCGCGTCGCGCACGACCTCGGCGAACGGCGGCGGCGCAGGTGGCGTGCCCGGACGGGGCGCCGCCGCGGACGCACCCGGTGGGGCCGACGCCGCGCCGCCGGGGGCCATCGCCGCAGCGGGCGGCGCTGCGCTCCCGTTCGGCTTCGGCACCGGCGAGGGGGCCCCGGCCGGCGGCGATGCTGCCGGGCGTGCCGCGCCCGCAGTCGCGGAGGCGACTGCGGCAGACGATGCGCCGGCAGCGGAAGGCTCGGGCGACGACGGCTTGCCGAGATGGGCGCAGCCGGTCAAGAAGCCGACCGACGTCACCACCGCCCACCGCCACGGCCGCGCACCGGCAGCCCGTGGCGCGCCGCCAGGCCCGTCCGCCCTTTTCACGAATGCACGAATCACCGGAGCATTGTGCGCCGCGGAGGCGTCGGCCGCCGTGGCGCGGCCGATAGACTCGGCGCCACGATGGAGCATTCGCCGCCAAGCCGCGGGCCGACCCACCTGCTGTACCTGCACGGCTTCCGCTCGTCGCCGCAGAGCACGAAGGCGCGCCGCGTCCACGACTGGCTGCGCATGCACCGGCCGGACGTGCTCTGGTGGTGCCCTCAGCTGCCTCCGTCACCGCGCGAGGCGATGGCGCGGGTCGAGGACGGCATCGGCGGCTGGCCGAAGTCGACGATGGCGGTCATCGGCAGCTCGCTCGGGGGCTTCTACGCCACCGTCGTGATGCGCCGGCACGGCTGCCCCGGGGTCCTGCTCAACCCCGCGGTCGATCCCGCGCGCGACCTGGCCGCCCACGTCGGCGAGCAGACGGCGTTCCACGACCCCGAGGATCGCTTCCTCTTCCGCCCGGAGTTCGTCGACGAGCTGCGCGCGCTGTCGCCGCCGATGGCCTCGGCCGGCCCGCAGGCACTGGCGGTGATCGCGACCGGCGACGAGGTGCTCGACTGGCGCGAGATGGCGGCTGCCCACGCCGATGCCACGCTCCGGATCGTCGACGGCAGCGACCACGCGCTGTCGGACTTCGACGACCACCTGCCCCACCTGCTGAGGTTCCTGCACCTATGCGACTGAAGGACAAGATCTGCATCGTCACCGGCGCCGCCCAGGGCATCGGGCTGGCCACCGCGCTCAAGTTCGTGCGCGAGGGCGCGGTGGTCGTCGCCTGCGACCGTCGCGCCGAGGCGGTCCAAGCGGCGGTCGAGACCTGCCTGGCCGCGGTGCCCGCGGGCCGCGACGCCGACGGCGCGCGCTTTCCGGTGCCGCGTGCCGAGGGCCACGTCGTCGACGTCACCGACCGCGCCAGCGTCGACGCGATGGTCGCCGGCGTGCTCGAGCGCCACCGCCGCATCGACGTGCTGGTCAACAACGCGGGCATCACGAAGGACGCGCGGCTCGTCAAGATGACGCTCGAGCAGTTCGACGCCGTCATCGACGTCAACCTGCGCGGCGTCTTCCACTGCACGCAGGCCGTGGCCCCGGCGATGATCGCGCAGGGGGCTGGCGTCGTCCTCAACGCCAGCTCGGTGGTCGGCATCTACGGCAACTTCGGCCAGACCAACTACGCGGCGTCCAAGTTCGGTGTCATCGGATTCACCAAGACCTGGAGCCGCGAGCTCGGCCCGAAGGGCGTGCGCGTCAATGCCGTCGCGCCGGGCTTCGTCGAGACGCCGATCCTCGGCACGATGCCCGACAAGGTGCTGGCCACGCTGCGCGAGCAGGTGCCGCTGGGCCGCATGGGCCACCCCGACGAGATCGCCAACGTCTACGCCTTCCTCGCCAGCGACGAGGCCAGCTACGTCAACGGGGCGGTGCTCGAGGTCTCGGGCGGGCTGACCGTCTAGGCGCGGGCGATGGGCTGGCTCGGGGAAGCCCTGGCGCGGGTCGACGACGGGCAGCTGCCGTTCGACCGCGCCGACCTGCACGCGTGGTGCGAGCGCCTGGGCCTCGATCCGGCGCGCGCCGACGAGGTCGCCGACCGGGTGGAGCCCTGGCTGCGCGAGGCCGTGCTGGCGCTGAGGCAGCGACGCGACGGCGGCTGACGAGCGCGACGCGGGCGCGGCGCGCATCGGCGCCGACCTGCCGGCCGTGGCGTGACGACGCCCCCGGCAACCGGTCGCCGGACATGACCCCGAAAGTGACCCTGTTTGTCCTGGACAAAACTGAGTCTTTCGGGCACGCTGCCGCACATCGAGTCGGGCGCTGACTCCCCAGGCCGTCCCCCTTCAGCCCCGCCGGACAGCCTGTGCTCGCCGGCCCCCGGGCTGGCTGGGAGATGCCGATGCGTGCGCCCGTCGTCGCCGTCGCCTGTCTCTGGTCCTGCGTCGTCGCCACCGCGACGGAGGCAGCGCCGCCGACGGACTGCAGCCCATCCCGGCCGGGTTGTGCCGACCGCGAGCTGCGCGCCGACCTGCTCGGCTGGGCCGCGCGCCTGAGCGGCCTGCCGGCCGCGGCCGAGCCCCCGCCGATGCGCGCCTACTCGCCGGAAGCCCTCGCCTGGCGGGTCTGCCCCGAGCGACCCCAGGCCTGCCGCAACCTCGTCGCTGTCTACGACATCGGGCTCGCGACGGTCCTCTACCGGGACACGCTGGACCTTCGCGAGCCGGCCGACCGATCGTTCATCGTGCACGAGTTCGTGCATCACCTGCAGCACCGCGCCCTGGGCGACCGCATCGGCGCGACCTGCGAGGACGTGGTGGCCGCCGAGCGTCAGGCGTACGCCGCGCAGGACGGCTACCTGCGCCGTCACGGCGGGATGCTGCCCGTCGGCACGGGGCTGCGCACGATGCACTGCCCGCCCCGCGCCGAAGCACCGGCCCGCGATGGAACGCTGGCTGCCGAGCCGCCAGCCGCAGCCGGTGCGCGCTGAGACGCGTCAGCCCGCGTCGGGGCGGCGCACCACCGTGACCGGCACCGGGCTGTGCGCGAGCAGCGCCTCGGCCACGGAGCCGATGCCCCCAGCCTCGGGATCGCCCATGCCGCGCGCCCCCATGACGACGGCCTCGCAGCCGTAGTTCTCGAGCAGTTCGACGAGCACGTTGGCCGGTTCGCCACCGGCGACCTCGCTCTCGTACGACGCGCCCGCCGCGTCCAGCAGCGCCTCGGCCGGCGCCAGCAGGTCGGCCCCCGCGCCGGCACGCAGTTCCTGCAGCCTGTCGGCGTCGTGGGTCACGGCCACCTCGTAGAGCGAAGGCGGCTCCTGCACGTTAGCGAGCACGAACTCGGCCCTCAGCCCGGCCGCGCGGAGCGCCAGCGCATGGCGCACCGCGGCCAGCGCCGGTTCAGAGCCGTCGACGGGCAGAAGGATCTTCATCGATGGAACTCCGTGGTCACGGCGCGAGCGTACACCGCGCGCCCTCAGCCATTGCGCGAGGGCTGACCCAGCATCTGGGCCGTCACCAGCGTGATGCCTCCGGGCGAGACGAAGAAGCCGCGCTGACGGTCGGCATGGGCGTCGAGCCCGGCACGGAAGCCGTCCGGCACGCGCACGTGCTTGTCGACGATGACGCGCGACAGCCGCACGTCGCGACCGACCGACACGTCGGGCAGCAGCAGCGAGTCCTCGATGACGCTGCCCTCGCCGACGCGCACCTTCGAGAACAGGATCGACCGGCGGACCGCGGCGCCGCTCACGATGCACCCGCTCGAGACCAGAGAATCGACCGCCGACCCGCGCCGCAGCGCCTCGTCGAACACGAACTTGGCGGGCGGCAGCTGGCGCTGCCGGCTCAGGATCGGCCACTCGTCGTCGTAGAGGTTGAGCTCCGGCACGACGTGCGTGAGATCCATGTTGGCCTCCCAGTAGGCGTCGACCGTGCCGACGTCGCGCCAGTACGGCCGCCCCTCGTGCACGTTGACGCAGCTCGCGGCGAAGCGGTGCGCGTGCACGCGGCCGGCGCGCACGAGCGCCGGGAGCAGGTCGTGCCCGAAGTCGTGGGTCGACGCGGGATCGGCGGCGTCGCGCTCGAGCTCGTCGAACAGGGTCTGCGCCCGGAAGACGTAGATCCCCATGCTGGCAAGCGCGCGGTCGGGGCGATCCGGAAGCGGCCGCGGGCGCTCGGGCTTCTCGTCGAAGGCGACCACGCGGTCGTCCCCGTCGACCGCCATCACGCCGAAGTCGCGCGCCTGCTCGATCGGCACCTCGAGGCAGGCCACGCTCGCCTCGGCATCGCACGCGGCATGCTCGGCGAGCATCACCGAGTAGTCCATCTTGTAGACGTGGTCGCCGCCGAGCACGAGCACGTGGCGCGGGTCGGCCTCGCGGATCAGGTCGAGGTTCTGCCAGACGGCGTTGGCGGTGCCGCTGTACCAGCGCTCGCCCTGCTGCTGCTGCGCCGGCACGACGTCGACGTATTCGCCGAGATTGCCGGCCAGGAAGCCCCATCCCCGCTCGATGTGCCGGATCAGGCTCTGCGACTTGTACTGCGTGAGCACGCCGATGCGGCGCACGCCCGAGTTGACGCAATTGCTGAGCGCGAAGTCGATGATCTTCAGCTTGCCCGCGAACGGCATGGCCGGTTTCGCGCGCCGGTCGGTCAGCGCGCCGAGCCGGCTGCCGCGTCCGCCGGCGAGCACGACCGCGTAGGTGTGCTGTGCATGATGGTTGCGCTTGTCGAGCGTCATCGTCGTCTCCTCGCTTGCACGCGCCGCGGGCAGCATCGCCCCGCGGCCGCGACCGCACGTGCAGCCTCGCCCGGATCGCCGAGAAGGGGCTTGCCCAGGGTCAAGTCGGCGCCGGGGTGGGGAGCCCAGTCGACTCCGCGGCACCACAGCGGCGCAGCGATTCAGGCTGCGGTCACGCGATGACGCCATCATGACGGGGCATGCCGCCGCGGCGGCAAGGCGCCGGCTTGAGCATCCGCCACCTCGATTCCCTCCTCGAACCGCGTTCGGTCGCCGTGATCGGCGCCACCGACCGGCCCGGCAGCCCCGGGGCCGTCGTATGGCGCCATCTGCGGCAGGGCCGCTTCGGCGGGCCGCTGTGGGCGGTCAACCCCCACCGGCGCTCGCTGGACGGTCTGCCGGTCGCGTCGCGCGTCGACGCGCTGCCCGGGGCGCCCGACCTCGCACTGGTCTGCGTGCCGCCGGCCGCGGTCCCGGAGGTCGTCGACCAGCTCGGCGCACTCGGCACGCACGCCGTCGTCGTGTTCGGCAAGGGCATCGACGGCACGCTGCGCTCGGCGATGCTGGACGCCGCACGGCGTCACCTCGTGCGCATCCTCGGCCCGGACAGCAGCGGGCTGCTGGTGCCGCACATCGGGCTCCATGCCAGCCTCGGGCCTGCCGACGCGATGCCCGGGCCGCTGGCGCTGGTGTCGCAGTCGGGCACGCTCGCGACTGCGCTGCTCGATCACGCCCGCGGCCGCGGCCTGGGCTTCTCGCGCGTCGTCACGCTGGGCGCGCAGGCGGACGTCGACGTCGGCGACCTGCTCGACCACCTGGCCACGGACGCACGCACGCGCGCCATCCTGCTCTACCTCGAGGGCCTGCTCGCGCCGCGCAAGTTCATGTCGGCCGCGCGCGCGGCAGCGCGCAACAAGCCCGTCATCGTGCTGCGCGCCGCGCGGTCGGCAGCCGGGCGCGATGCCGCGCTGGCGCATGGCGTCGAGATCGCCGACGACGACGAGGTCTTCGACGCGGCCATCCGCCGCGCCGGACTGGTGCGCGTCGACAGCCTGCCCGAGCTCGCCGCCGCGGCCGAACTGCTGGCCCGCCCGTCGGTGCGTCGCGCCGCTGCCGTCCCCGCGCTCGCGGTGCTCGCCAACGGGATCGGTGCGGCCGTGATGGCGGCCGACGCCGCCGCGCGACACGGCGTGCCGCTGGCGCAGCCACGGCCGGGAGCACCCGGGCCGCGCGTGCTGCCCGCGGACGCCGCGCCGCAGGCCTACGCGGACGAGGCGAGCGCGGCTCTGGGCAACGCGACCATCGGCTCGCTGCTCGTCGTGCACGCGCCGGCGGCGGGCACCGACGCCGCGGGCATCGCCGACGCGCTGGCCGCGCTCGGCGATGCGGCGCGCGGCCGTCTGCTGGCCTGCTGGCTGGGCGGGGGCGCGCTGGCCGAGGCCGAACGGCGCTGCCACGCCGGCGGGCTGGCCACGTTCGACACGCCCGACGCGGCGGTGCGCGCGCATGCGCTGCTCGTCGAGCATGCGCGCAACCATGCGCAGCTGCTCGAGGCCCCGACCGCGCACGAGGACGGCCGATCGATCGACCTGCCGCGCCTGAACCGCGTCGTGCGCAAGGCGCTCGGCGGCGCGCGCAAGGCCCTGCGCGGCGCCGACGCGCTCGAGCTGCTGGCGGCGGCGGGCCTGGCCGTCGCGCCGACACGGGCCTGCGGGCCCGACCCCGCGATGGCGGAGCGGGCGGCGCGCGCGATCGGCCATCCGGTCGCGCTGTCGCTGCGCTGGCGCGATGCCCGCGATGCGGAGCCGGCCACGGCGTCCGCCCTGTCCCCGTCCGGACCGCTCGACGACGACGAGGCGGTCGCACGCTCGGCGGCGGCGCTGCTCGCCCAGGCCCGGCAGTCGCGCCGCCTGCGCCGTGTCGCCGGCTTCACGGTGCAGGCCTGGATCCGGCCGACGGCGCTGCACGACCTGCGCGCCGGATCGCGCGTCGACCGCCTGTTCGGCCCGGTGGTGGAGTTCGAGGGCGCCGCCGCGCTGCCGCCGCTCAACGCCGCACTTGCCGCTCAGCTCGTCGCGCGCGTCTCCGCGTCACCGGAACTCGACGGGGCCGGGGCGACGGCGGCGGTCGGCGGCACGCTGGTGGCGATCTCTCGGCTGCTCGCCGAGGTTCCCGAGATCGCCGCGCTGACGATCGCGCCGTTGCGCATCTGCGACGGCGGGGTGATCGTGCTCGATGCCGAGGTGCGGCTCGACGCCGCAGCCCCTGGGGGCGCGGCGCGCTTCGCGATCCGGCCCTACCCCGGCGAGCTGGTCGAGCAGGTGCCATGGCGTGGCCGCACGCTCACGCTGCGCCCGATCCGACCCGGCGACGAGGCGCGCCACCGCACCTTCCTCGAGCGGCTCGAGCCGGGCGACATCAGGCTGCGCGTCTTCTACAGCCGCCGCACCATCGAGCCGAGCGAGCTGGCGCGGCTGGTGCAGATCGACTACGAGCGGGAGATGGCCTTCGTCGCCAACGCCTCCGGCCCCGACGGCAGCGAGGAGACACTGGGCGTCGTGCGCGCGACCAGCGATCCGGACAACCACGAGGCCGAGTTCGGCATCATCGTCAGGTCGGACCTGAAGGGCACGGGTCTCGGCGGCCTGCTGATGCGCAAGCTGATCGGCTACCAGCGCGGCCGGGGCACGCGGCGGCTGGTCGCGACCGTGCTGGCCGAGAACACGCGCATGCTCGCGCTGGCCGAACACATGGGCTTCGTGCGCGAGCCGGCACGCGACGCCGAGGACACGTTGGCCATCGCGCTCGAGCTGCAGTGACCGCACGGGCGGCCGCGCACGGGCAGCCTGCTTCCGCCGCTTCGAGGACATCCGGGACCCGCAGGCACCCGGCGCGGTCCACAAGGCGGCGCGCTGTCCCGCCTGGTCGACGAGCGCATGCACCGCGCGGCACCGCAGGTGCCCGCCGACGGGACCTGCCGGTTCCTCGCCGCCTCGCCGCCTCGCCGCCTCGCCGCTCTGTGGTGCGGCCTCGCGTCACCAGCGCCGCGATACCCCGCGTCAGGCGAGCCAGCGTCGCAGCTGCGCGTAGACCTCGCGGCGGCCGAGCAGGTCGAGGTGGCTCATGCGATGGCCGGTCCACTGCCGTTCGGGGCTGAACGCGAGCGTGCGGCGCGGCCGGGCATGACGCCCGAGTGCGCTGGCCAGCGGTACGAGGCCGTCGCCGAGCAGGCGGTCCTTCGCGTCGCCATGTCGCGCGCCGGTGGTGGCGGCGACCGCAAAACAGCGCACTCCGGTGGGCAGGGGCACCGCGCGGCGGCGGTCGCCGGTGCGCGCGAAGCGGTCGTGGCCGTTCCAGTCCTGGTCGAGCAGGTTGCCGTGGCGCAGGTCGGTGATGCCGGCGCTGCGCACCTGACCCAGGCGTGCCAGAGGTGCCGCATACGGCGCGGCGCCGAGCACGAGGTCGACCCCGTGGCCGGCACGCTCGAGCGGCGCGCCGTGGTGCGGCGTGCCGAGGCACACGAGGTCACCGACGCGGTTGGGCCAGTCCATCCCGGCCTCGCGGGCCGCGTGCAGCGCGCTGCGCGCCACCAGCCCGCCCATGCTGTGGCCGAGCAGCACGAGCCGCTCGAGCGGTTGCGGCCACTGTTCGAGCAGGCGCTCCATCAGGCGCGCGAACGCGTGGGCGTTCGTCGAGACGTGCAGCCCGCTGTTGTAGTGCAGGTACAGCGGCATGTAGCCGAGGTCGCGCTCCAGCGCCGCGCCGTGGTCGTGGCCGTCGCGCGTCCATTGCAGGTCGTTCATGCAAAGGCCGTGCAGCAGCACGACGACGCGCCCGCCCGCGTGGGGCAG
>JALORQ010000054.1 GCA_025458805.1 Rubrivivax sp. | reverse complement strand
GATGTTGTCGACCGGGATGTCGAAGAAGCCCTGGATCTGGTCGGCGTGCAGGTCCATCGTCAGCACGCGCTCGACGCCCACGGTCTCGAGCAGGTTGGCGACGACCTTGGCGCTGATCGGCACGCGCGTGCTGCGCGGACGACGGTCCTGGCGCGCGTAGCCGAAGTAGGGGATCACGGCGGTGATGCGTCGCGCGCTCGCGCGCTTGAGCGCATCGGCCATGATCAGCAGCTCCATCAGGTTCTCGTTGACGGGCTGGCAGGTCGGCTGCACGACGAACACGTCGCGCGCGCGAACGTTCTGGCGGATCTCGACCGTCACCTCGCCGTCCGAGAAGCGGCCGACGGCGGCCTTGCCGAGATCGACGCCCAGGTGCGACGCGATCTCGTGCGCCAGCCCCGGATTCGCGTTCCCGGTGAACAGCACGGTGTTGAACAGCAAGATCGGATCTCCGAGGCGCCGGGCGCTTGGCCCGGCCGGCGGTCAGACGATGGGGTGGTGGCAGGGGAGGAAGGACTCGAACCCTCGCATGTCGGAATCAAAATCCGATGCCTTAACCAACTTGGCGACTCCCCTCCACCGGAGGCCCGGATCGCTCCGCACCCCCGAAACCTCGGCTCAGCCCGGCCAGTCCGCGAGCGGATGGCGTGACAGGCTGCGGCACATCCGACCCACCCACCCCGGCGGAAGCGCTTCCGCCGGAAAGGTCGCCACGGGCTGGTCGGCCATGCCGGCCCTCGCGAACACCGCGCTGCCCGACCCGGTCATCCGGCTGTTGCCGAACCACCGTTCGAGCCACCGGGCGGCCTGCGCCACCTCGGGGCAACGCGCTTCCGCCACCGGCTGCAGGTCGTTGCGCCCAAAGCCGTCGGCCAGACGCCCGCTGCTGGCTTGATGTTCCAGAGAGCCCGTGACTATAACAGCTTCGGTGTCGCGGACGAGCTCCGGCGCACCGAAGATGCCGGCGGTCTCGATCGCCGCCGCCGGCTTGACCACGGCATACCAGCGCGGCGCGAGCGCCATCGGCGTCAGCCGCTCGCCGACCCCTTCGACCAGCGCGTTCGTTCCGCCGACGAAGAACGGCACGTCGGCGCCGATGCGCGCGCCGAGATCGAGCAGCCGGGCGCGCGGCCAGCGCAGGCCCCAGAGCCGGTCGAGCGCGAGCAGCACCGTCGCGGCGTCGGAACTGCCGCCGCCCATCCCGGCACCCCAGGGCACCCGCTTGTCGATCGAGACGTCGGCGCCGAGGGTGGTGCCGCTCTCGCGCTGCAGGAGGCGGGCCGCGCGCAGGCACAGGTCGTCGGCCGGGAGCGCCGGGCCGAGGTCGTGGCGCTGCAGCCGGCCGTCGTCGCGCCGCTCGAGGTGCAGCACGTCTGCCCAGTCGATCAGCACGAACGGGGACTGCAGCAGGTGATAGCCGTCCGCGCGGCGGCCGACGACGTGCAGGAACAGGTTGAGCTTGGCCGGGGCGGGGAGGTCGTACAGCGCGCGCAGGCTCATGCGGCGATTCTCGCGCCGACCGCGTCAGGCGCCGTCGAGGCGCACGCGCACGATGCGCCCCGGCGACAGCAGCCGCCGCGCCTCGATGCGACCGACCGCCAGCCCCTCGGTGTCGACTTGCCAGCCGAGCTGGCGGAATCCGCCGGCTCCGGCCTCGGCGGGCGCGCCGGGCCACGGGCGACCGCGCAGCCAGTCGGGCAAGGCGCGCAGCGGCACCGGCTCGCCGAGCGCCCGGCGGGCCAGCGCGTCGAGGTCGTCGAAGGCCATCGTGCCTTCGGCGGACTCGAGGCGTGCGCCGACCGCGTCCCAGGTCGCCACGGCGATCGTGGTGCCGAAAGGGCTCGACAGCCGCAGTTCGCCGGCGGCCGCGTCGCCGCGCAGCTCGAAGGCCGCACTCCATGCCGCCGTGCCGGGGTCGCCGCCCAGCACGACGAGCCGCCCCGCCAGCCAGCCGGGGTCCGGGCGGGTCGCGCAGCCCGCTGCGGCCAGCAGCGCGAGACTGCCCGTCGCGGCGAGCAGCGCGCGTCGCCGCACGGTCAGAGGTCGACCTTCAGACGCGCCAGCGTTTCCCTGAGCACGTCGTTCGCGTCGTCGCGCGAGCGGGCCTCTCGCCAGACACGGCGCGCCTCTTCGCGCTGGCCGCTGTGCCACAGCACCTCGCCGAGGTGGGCGCCGATCTCTGTGTCGGGACGCGCCGCGTAGGCCTGTCGCAGCAGGCGCAGCGCCTCCGGCAGGTTTCCCATGCGGTACTCGACCCAGCCCAGGCTGTCGGTGATGAAGGGGTCGCCGGGGGCCAGTTCGAGGGCCCGCACGATGAGCTGGCGCGCTTCGGCCAGCCGCAGGCCGCGGTCGGCCAGCGAGTAGCCGAGCGCGTTGTGCGCGTGCGCGTTGGACGGCTCGAGCTCGATCACGCGGCGCAGCAGCCGCTCCATCTCGTCGAGGCGGCCGGTCTTCTCGGCCATCATCGCCTGCTCGTAGAGCAGGTCCGCATCGTCGGCATACCGGTCGCCGGCCTCGGCGAGCAGCACGCGCGCCTCCTCCCACCGCCGGCTGTCGCGCAGCAGCGCGACCTCGGCGACGAGCTTGGCGCGTGCGTCGTCGGCGTCCCGCTCGGGCGCCTTGCGGATCAGCTCGCGCGCGGCGTCGAGCTGTCCCTGCCGCGCCATCAGCGATGCCCGCCGCGCGAGCACCTCGAGCGCGCGCTGCGGGTCGTCGACGCGCGCCAGCCAGCGCTCGGCGGCAGCGAAATCGCCGCGCTGCTCGGCCACCTGGGCCAGCAGCAGCCAGGCCTGCACCCGCCCGGCGTTGCGACGCGTCTCCTCGTCGTCGGGTCCGAGGTCGTTCGCGGTCGCGTCGTCGTCGGCGGTGGCCGCGTCGACCCCCGCGACGTCGGCGTCGCCGTCGCCGGCCGTGCCCTCGTCGATGAGCTCGAGGTAGCGCGTCAGCGATGCCTCGGCCTGCGGCAGCTTGCGCAACTCGGCCTGCAGCGCACCCAGCGTCAGCCAGGCCGGCGCGATCGCAGGCCTCTCGCGCGTGACGACCTCGAGCTCGCGCACCGCATCGCCGAAGCGCTGCGCGCCGGTGAGCACGCGCGCGTAGACCAGGCGCAGCGCGGGCTCGGCCGAGGGGCGCGCCAGGTGGCCGGTGACCACGGCCTCGGCGGCGGGCTGATGAGGCATCAGCTCGAGCGCGACCAGCGCAGGTCCGACGGCGTCGGGGTCGTCGCGATGCGCCTGCTCGACGAGTGCCAGCGCGCGCCGCGTGTCCTTGGCCGCGAGCCACGCGCGGGCCAGCGCGACGCGGGCCGCTGTCGCGGTGGCCGGCGCCGGCAGGTAGGGCGCGAGCACGTCCTCGAGCACCTGCGCCGCACGCTCGGCGTCGGGTGCCCGCTGCAGGAAGCGCGGGACCCCGGCGATCAGCGTGGCCCGGTCCGCCTCGGGGGTCACCGCGATCAACGCCTGCAGCGGCTCGGCGACGTCGCCGAGGCGGTTGAGGGCGGCGAGGATCTGCAACTGCAGCCGGATTGCATCGGCCGACCGTGGCACCGTGCTGCGCCAGGCCTGGGTCGCCGCCAGCGCCTGGTCGCCAGCGCGTGCCTGCAGCGCGATGTCGACCGCGCGCCGGAACAGCGTCTCGTCTCGCGTGCGCCGCGCGGCCTCCAGGATGAGCTGGTAGGCCGTGCCGGCCTGGCCGGCGCGCAGCTCCATCTCGGCGATCAGCAGCTGATAGAAGAGCGGCGCGTCGAGGGCCGATGGCACGGGCACGCGCGGGCCCGCAGCCGCGGTCGTCGGCTGCGCCGACGCCGGCAGGGCGAATGCCGCAGCGGCGGCGAGCGCCGCCGCCAGGCGCCGGCAGCATGAAACGCTCATCGGGGCTCCAGGGCAATCCCGAATGATTCTCACATAATGGGTCGATGCCCGAATTGCCCGAGGTCGAGGTCACGCGTCGGGGGATCGCCGAACCGTTGCAGGGTGCACGGGTGCTGTCGGCGCGGCTGGGCAAGCCGCTGCGCTGGCCGCTGGGCATCGATGCCCGGGCCCTGCGCGGCACCACGGTCGGCCATGTGACCCGGCGCGGCAAGTACCTGTGGCTGCCTCTGGTCTCGCCGGACGGGCTGGACGGCGGCGGCCTGCTGCTGCACCTGGGGATGTCGGGCTCGCTGGCGCTGTGGCCGGACCCGCCGCCGCCGGGCCCGCACGACCACTTCGACCTTTGCACCGACCGCGGCACCTTGCGCCTGACCGACCCGCGCCGCTTCGGCGCCGTGCTCTGGTCGCCGGCGCCGTCCGAAGGCGTCGCCGGACGACTGCTCGCCGGGCTCGGTGCCGAGCCTTTCGATCCGTCGCTGACCCCCGAGGGGTTTCACGCCGCGCTGCGGTGCCGACGCGCCCCGGTCAAGGCCGCGCTGCTGGATGGCCGCATCGTCGTCGGTGCCGGCAACATCTACGCCTGCGAGGCGCTGTTCGCAGCCGGCATCCACCCGGCGCTGCGCGCGGACCGTATCAGCGGCCCGCGTGCCGCGCGTCTGCTGGCGGCGCTTCGCGCGACCCTCGAACGCGCCCTCGACGCCGGCGGAAGCACGTTGCGCGACTTCCGCGACGTGCACGGCGCGAGCGGGCAGTTTCAGGCCGAGGCCGCGGTCTACGGGCGCGCGGGGCAACCGTGCCGGCGCTGCGGTGCGAGGGTGCGGCGCATCGTGCAGGGCCAGCGCTCGACCTACTTCTGCCCGTCGTGCCAGCGCCGCTGAGCGCGCATCCGGTGAGCGAGGCCGCGCGCCGTGACGGGTTGCGCGAAGTGCGCACCCGCCGCGCGGGCCGCCCTCGGGTGCCGGCCGCGCGCGCCGAAAGGCCGGGCTAGGATGCCAGCGGCGTCCCGGCCCGCCATGTCCGACACGATCGCCCGAACCCTCGACGAGCTCGCCGGCTGGCGCGCGTCGCTCGACCGTGCCCTGTCCGGCTTCGCCCGCACGCTGGACGCCCACGAGCTGCTCGACGACGCCGGCAGCGCACGTGTCGCCGCGCTGCGCCGACGTCTGGGCGACGACCGCCTCGTGCTCGCGTTCGTCGCCGAGACCTCGCGCGGCAAGTCCGAGCTGATCAACGCCCTGCTGTTCGCCGACGCCGGGCGCCGCGTGCTGCCGGCCACGCCGGGCCGCACGACGATGTGCCCGCTCGAGATCGCCCACGATCCCGCGCTGCCGCCGCGGCTGGCGCTGCTGCCGATCGAGACGCGGCTGCACGGCCAGGCGCTGGCCGACCTGCGCGGCCGCGACCAGGCCTGGCAGGTCCTGCCGCTCCCGGGCGACGACCCGGCGGCGCTCGCGGCCGCGCTGTCGGAAGTGACGCGCACGCGTCCCGTCGACGTCGGCACGGCGCAGGCGCTCGGCCTCTGGCACCCGGAGCAGCCGGATCTGAATCCGCCGCTGTGCGACGACGGCCGCGTCGAGGTCCCGGCCTGGCGGCACGCGCTGATCAATCATCCGCATCCGCTGCTTCGCCGGGGGCTCGTCGTCGTCGACACGCCGGGGCTCAATGCGATCGGCGCCGAGCCCGAGCTCACCGTCGGGTTGCTGCCGTCGGCGGACGCCGTGGTGTTCGTGCTCGCCGCCGACACCGGCGTCTCGCGCTCGGATCTGGAGATCTGGCGCGACTGCGTGGCCGAGCGCGGCTTCGTGCCGTTCGTCGTGCTCAACAAGATCGATGCGCTCGCGGACCCGCTGCTCGGGCGCGACGAGGTCGAGGCGCAGATCGACCGCCAGTGCGCCGACGCGGCTCGCCTGCTCGCCGTCGACCCGGCGCGCGTGTTTCCGCTGTCGGCGCGGGAGGCGCTGGCCGCCCGCATCGCCGGCGACGACGACGCACGGCAGCGCAGCCGCATCGGCGCCCTCGAGGAGGCGCTGGTCGCGGGACTGCTGCCGCGCCGCCAGGCCGTCCTGCAGGCGGCTGCGGCCGACATCGTGGAACGGCTCCGCGATGCCGCGCTGAGGCGCCTGGGCGACCAGCGGCGGCAGAACGCCGAGCAGCTGCTCGAGCTGCGGGCGTTGCGCGGGCGAAGCACCGGCAAGGTCGCGCTGCTGCTGCGCCGCGTCGACGCGGAAGGTGCCGACTTCGACCGCTGCCTGGCGCGCATCGCCGCGCTGCGCTCGGTGCAGACCCGGCTGCTGCGCGGCGCGCTCGAGCCGCTGGACAGCGACCGGCTGCGCGCCGAGCTCGATGCGATGGTCGCGTCGTGCCGGGGCCGGCCCTTCCACCTCGGTGCGGGCAAGGCCTTCGCTTCGTCGATGGCGCGCGTGCGGCAGTCGTTCGCGCGCGCGGCGGCGGCTGTGGACGAACTGGCGCAGATGCTCGACGGCAGCTTCCAGCGACTCAACGCCGAGTTCGGATTCGCATTCGCGCTGCCGCCCGCGCCCGATTTCGGCCCCGGCGAGCGCGTGCTGTCCGAGATCGAGGCCCAGCACGCGCGGCTGCTGTCCGTCTCGCAGGCGTGGCGGCTGGCGCAGCCCGGCTACGTCGCGCAGTTCGCGCGCGCGCTGCTGGCCCGGTTGCGCGCGGTGTTCGAGGCCGCGGCCGGCGACGTCGAGCTCTGGAGCCGTGCGGCCACTGCGCCGATCGACTCGCAGCTGCGCGAGCGGCGCCGGGCGTTCCGCAGAAGGCGCGAGGCCCTCGGGCGGATCCAGGGTGCGGCCGGCGACCTCGAGCAGCGCATCGACGAGGTCGAGTCGCGCGACCGCAGCCTGGCTGCGCTCGAGCGAAGCGTGGCGGGCGAGGCGGCCGAGGTCCTGGCCCCCGGCGCGGCGCGTCAGGTGCCGGCCGAGGCCGGGCCCGGCCCGGGGGCGTCCGGGGAGCGGGTCCCGCGCGACGTCCTCGCGGCGACGGGGCCGGACGGCTGATGTCCGGCACGGGGACGATCGCCGGCGCGCTGGTGCGCTGGCAGCGCATGCACGGCCGCCACGACCTGCCCTGGCAGGCCAGCCGCGACCCCTATCGCGTCTGGCTGTCCGAGGTCATGCTGCAGCAGACGCAGGTCGCTACGGTGATCGCCTACTACCGGCGCTTCCTCGATCGCTTTCCCGACGTGGCCTCGCTGGCGGCGGCCCCGCTGGACGACGTGCTCGCGCTGTGGAGCGGGCTCGGCTACTACAGCCGCGCGCGCCACCTGCACCGCTGCGCTCAGGTCGTCGTCGCCGAGCACGGCGGGCGATTCCCGGCCAGCGCCGAGGCCCTCGCGCGGCTGCCCGGCATCGGCCGGTCGACGGCGGCGGCGATCGCGGTGTTCTGCTTCGGCGAGCGCGCCGCGATCCTCGACGGCAACGTCAAGCGCGTGCTCGCGCGCGTGCTCGGCGACGCGTCGGACCTCGCCAGCGCCGCAAGCGAGCGTGCGCTGTGGCGGCGCGCCGAGGCGCTGCTGCCGCCTCGCGACGTCGACGTCTACACGCAGGGGCTGATGGACCTCGGCGCGACCGTGTGCCTGGCGCGACGGCCCCGCTGCGATGCCTGCCCGCTCGCGCGGCCGTGCGTGGCGCGGGCCGAGGGGCGGCCGCAGGCCTATCCGGTCAAGTCGCGGCGGCTGCGCCGCGGCCGGCGGCGGCACGCGCTGCTGTGGCTCGAGCACGCAGGGCGGTGGTGGCTGGTGCAGCGGCCGGCGCGCGGCGTCTGGGCCGCGCTGTGGAGCCTGCCCGAGTACGACAGCGCAGACGCCCTGAAGGCGCTGGTCGCGGCGTGGCCGGGCCGAGGCGAGTGGCTGCCCGAGATCGAGCACGCGCTCACCCACTTCGATTGGACGCTGCAGCCGCTGCACTGGCGCCTGCCCGACCGGCTGTCGGCGGCCCGCCTGGCCGCCGTCGTCGCCGCGCTGCCGGCCGGGCGCTGGTTCACGCCCGCCGACGCTGGCTCCGCCGGGCTGCCGGCACCGGTGCGCCGGCTGCTGGCGCCCGGCTGACACGCCGCGGGACTACTCGAGCACGATCTTCTTGTCGCGCAGGAAGCCGTCGACCAGCGACAAGCGGATCACCGGATCGTCCAGCTCCATCAGCTTCTGCTTCGCCGACAGCGACACCGGCAGCAGTTCGCACCATCGGTTCGCGACCCAGCCGGCGTCGTCGAGCCGCGAAGGCTCGATGAACGGGTGCACGCCCTGCGCCGACAGGCTGGCGATGGCCTGGGCCAGCGCGTCGACCGTGCGCTGCACCGCCGGCCCGGGCGCGCGCGCTGCATCGGCGGCCATCGGCGTCGAGCGGCACACCCACAGCCCGTTGGCCCGCTGCTCCGGGTCGCCGGCGAGGCGGAAGCGCTGTCCGCCGCGGCATCGGATGTGCAGGATGCCGGAGGTCTCGCTGTCGACCTGCTCGATGTGCGCCAGCGTGCCGACCTGCTCGAGCTCGACGCTGCGGCCCTGGCGCCCCGCCTCGGCACCGGACTTCAGGCACACGACGCCGAACGGGCGCTGCGTGCGCAGGCACTCAGAGACCAGGTCGAGGTAGCGCGCCTCGAAGACGCGCAACGCCAGTCGCGCGCCGGGGAACAGCACGGTGCGCAGCGGGAACAGCGGCAGCGGGTCTGCCGGTGCCGCGTCGCGGGCCGTGCCGGTGTCAGTCGCGGCCATCGAGTTCGCGGTGCCGCACCAGCGTCGCCCAGCGCCCCTGGAAGCGGCCGGCCAGCGTCTCGGCCGCGTACACCGAGCGGTGCTGACCGCCGGTGCAGCCAAGCGCGACGGTCAGGTAGCTGCGCTGGTCGTCGGCGAAGCCCGGCAGCCAGCGGCGCAGGAAGTCCTCGACCTGGGCCAGCATCTCCATCACCTCGGGCTGCCGCTCGAGGTAGGCGGCGACCGGCGCGTCGCGGCCGGTGAGCGGCCGCAGCTCGCGGATGTAGAACGGGTTGGGCAGCACGCGCATGTCGAAGACGAAGTCGGCGTCGAGCGGCACGCCGTGCTTGAAGGCGAACGACTCGAAGACCAGCGTGAGCACCGCGTCGCGCGCGCCGACCAGCGACCGCACCCACTGGCGCAGCTGCGCCGGGCGCAACTGGCTGGTGTCGATCACCGTCGAGACCTCGCGCAGCTCGGCGAGCAGCTCGCGCTCGAGGTCGATCGCCTCGACGAGCGCCCGCTGCGCGTCGCCGGCGGCAGGCACCGCGGTCAGCGGATGCGGGCGGCGCGTCTCGGAGAAGCGTCGCAGCAGCGCCTCGGTGCCGGCGTCGAGGAAGATCGGACGGATGCGCACGCCCTCGGCGCGCAGCTGGTCGATCAGCGGCACCAGCCGCGGCAGCGAATTGGCGGTGCGCACGTCGACCGCGACCGCGACGAGGTGCGTGTAGCGCTCGTGCTCGAGGCGCACGAAGTCGCGCAGCAGTTCCGGCGGCAGGTTGTCGACGCAGAAGTAGCCCACGTCCTCGAGCGCGTGCAGCGCGACCGACTTGCCCGAGCCCGAGATGCCGGTGACCAGCACCACTTCGGCGTCACCGCGCGGCGCGGCGTCGAGGCCGACGAAGCCGCTCTCGCTCATCGCGAATCCGCCGCCGTGCCGTCGGCGCCGGCCAGCATCGCCTCGGCATGCGCCCGGCTGGTGCCGGACAGCGTGCCGCCGCCGAGCATGCGCGCGATCTCGGCCACGCGCGCCTCGCCCGCGACCGCGACGACGCGGCTTGCCGGCCCCGAGGGGGTCGACTCCTTCGACACCACGAAGTGCCGGTCTGCGCAGGCCGCCACTTGGGCCAGGTGCGTGACGGCCAGCACCTGGCTGCTGCGGCCGAGCTGCTTCATCAGCCGGCCGACCGCGTCGGCCACCTGGCCGCCGATGCCCGCGTCGATCTCGTCGAAGATCAGCGTCGGCGGCGCGTCGCCGGCATGCTGCGCGGTCGTCACCGCGATCGCCAGAGCGAGGCGCGACAGCTCGCCGCCCGAGGCGACCTTGGCCAGCGCGCGAGGCGTGCTGCCGGCGTGCCCGGCGACGCGGAACTCGACCGATTCGGCACCGAAGGCCTGCGGCTCGGACTGCGGCAGCAGCGCGACCTCGAAGCGGCCGCCCGCCATGCCCAGCTGCTGCATCGCGCGCGTGACCGCATCGGCCAGCCTCGGAGCGGCGGCACGCCGTGCCGCGGTCACGCGGGCCGCCTCGGCGCGCCACGCCGCCTCCGAGGCCGACGCGGCGCGCTCGAGCGCCGCGAGGTCTGCGGCCTGCTCGAGTGCCGCGAACTCGGCCTGCCATGCCGCGCGCAACGCCGGCAGTTCGGCCGGCGGTCGACGGTAGCGGCGCGCCAGCGACAGCCACGCGCCGAGCCGTTCGTCGAGGGCAGTGAGGCGATCGGGGTCGGGCTCGCAGTGCGCCAGGTAGGCCCCGAGCGTGTGCGTGGCGTCGTCGATCTGCGCCTGCGCGCTGCGCAGCACCTCGACGACGCCGGCGAGCGCGGCGTCGTGCCGCAGCACGTCGTCGAGCGCATCCACGGCGCGGCTGGCCAGCGCCGACGCGCTGGGCTCGCCCTCGGCGAGCGCGTCGAGCGCCGCGCGCGCGGCATCGATCAGCGACTGCGCGTGCGCCAGCCGCGACTGCTCGGCGTTGAGCGCCTCCCACTCGTCGACGCCCGGGCCCAGCCGGTCGATCTCGGCAAGCTGCCAGGCCAGCCGCTCGCGCTCGCGTCCGAGCGAATCCTGCCGCGCGCGCGCATCGGCCAGCGTCGCCAGCGCCGCGCGCCAAGACTGCCAGGCGGCGGCCAGCGCGCTGCCGTCGAGGCCGGCCTGCGCGTCGAGCAGCGCGCGCACCGCGGCCGGTCGCGTCAGGCCCTGCCACGCGTGCTGCCCGTGGATGTCGACCAGGCGCTCGCCGAGCTCGCGCAACTGCGTCACGGTGGCGGCGCTGCCGTTGATCCACGCCCGGCTGCGGCCCTGCGCGTCGACCGTGCGCCGCAGCAGCAGCGTCGTGCCGTCGTCGGCGGCGAACCCGGCGGCGTCGAGCCAGCCTGCGAGCGACGGCGGCAGGTCGAACTCGGCGCTCACCTCGGCGCGCGCCGCGCCTTCGCGCACCAGCGACGCGTCGGCACGCTCGCCGAGGGCGAGCTGCAGCGCGTCGACGAGGATCGACTTGCCGGCGCCGGTCTCGCCGGTGAGCACGCCGAAGCCGGCGCCGAACTCGAGCTCGAGCTCGGGCACGATGACGACGTCGCGCAGGGCAAGGCGGCGCAGCATGCGGTGCCCGTCCTCAGACCACGCCTTCGTACCAGCGCAGCTTGCGCCTCAGCGTGGCGTAGTAGCTCCAGCCGCGCGGGTGCAGGAAGCGCGCCTGGTGGCGCGAGCGGCGCACCCGGACCTGGTCGCCGTGCAGCAGGCTGGCGAGGTTGTGCATATCGAAGTTGGCCGACACGTCGCGGCCGGCCACGATTCCGATGCGCACCTCGCCATGGTCGGGCAGCACGATCGGGCGGTTCGACAGCGTGTGCGATGCGATCGGCACCACCACCCAGCCGCCGATCGACGGGTGCACGATCGGCCCGCCGGCCGACAGCGCATAGGCCGTCGAGCCGGTCGGCGTGGCGACGATCAGGCCGTCGGCGCGCAGGTTGGCGACGAACTCGTCGCCGACGTCGACGCGCATCTCGACCATGCTCGAGCTGGCGCCGCGGCTGACGACGACGTCGTTCAGCGACAGGCCGCGGAAGATGCAGTCGCCGTCGCGCCAGACGTCGCCCTCGAGCATGGAGCGCCGCTCCTCCTCGTAGTCGCCGGCCAGCAGCGGCGCCAGCGCCTCGGGGTAGTGCGCGTGCGGGACGTCGGTGATGAAGCCGAGCCGCCCCTGGTTGATGCCGACCAGCGGCACCTGCAGAGGCGCCAGCTCGCGCGCGATCGCGAGCATCGTGCCGTCGCCGCCGACCACCACCGCCAGGTCCACCTGCCCGGCCATCTGCGAGGTCGCGAGGGTCTCGAATCCGGTGACGCCGGTGGCCAGCGCGGTGTCGCGCTCGAACCAGACCTCGAGCCCCTGCGCGACGAGGAAGTGCGCCACCTCCTCCAGCATCTCGCGGATGCCGCGGGCCTGGTACTTGCCGACGATCGCGGCCTGCCGGAAGCGGCTCGACATATGCGGCGCATTACACCATAGGGGCCTCGACGGGCGCGACCGCGCCGGGCGGTGCGGCGACCCGCTCCGTACAATGAAATCCATGCTGGACGACCGCGCGAAGACGCTGCTGAAGACGCTGGTCGAGCGCTACATCGCCGAGGGGCAGCCGGTGGGCTCGCGCACGCTGTCGCGCGCCTCGGGGCTCGACCTGTCGCCGGCGACGATCCGCAACGTGATGGCCGACCTCGAGGAGCTCGGCCTCATCGCCAGCCCGCACACCAGTGCCGGGCGCGTGCCCACCGCGCGCGGCTACCGGCTCTTCGTCGACACCATGCTCACGGCGCGGCCGCTCGACCTCGAGCACGTGCCGCCCGATGTCGCCGCCGCGCGCGAGCAGCTCCACCCCGACCAGCCGCAGCGCGTGATCGCGCAGGCGGCGCAGCTGCTGTCGAGCCTGTCGAGCTTCGTCGGCGTGGTCACCGCGCCGCGACGCGCCGGGGTCTTCCGGCACATCGAGTTCCTGCGCCTGGGCGAGCGCCGGGTGCTCGTCATCCTGGTCTCGCCCGAGGGCGACGTGCAGAACCGGCTCATCTTCACCGCGCGCGACCACACGCAGGCCGAGCTCGTCGAGGCGACGAACTACCTGAACGCCCACTATGCGGGCCTCACGCTGGACGAGGTGCGCGCGCGGCTGCAGCTCGAGGTCGAGGCGCTGCGCGGCGAGATCGCGGCGTTGATGCAGGCCGCGGTGCAGGCCGGCAGCGAGGCGCTGGCGGACAGCAGCGAACAGGTGATCGTCTCGGGTGAGCGCAACCTGCTCGGCGTGCAGGACTTCGGCAACGACATGAAGAGCCTGCGCCGCCTGTTCGACCTGTTCGAGCAGAAGACCGAGCTGATGCGCCTGCTCGACACCAGCAGCCGCGCCGACGGCGTGCGCATCTGGATCGGCGGCGAGAGCCAGGTCGTGCCGTTCGAGGAACTGTCGGTGGTGTCGGCGCCGTACGAGGTCGACGGCCGCATCGTCGGCACGCTGGGCGTGATCGGCCCGACGCGCATGGCCTACGACCGCATGATCCAGATCGTCGACATCACTGCGCGGCTGGTCGGCAACGCGCTGTCGGCGCGCTGAAGCCCGGCCCGAAAGCCGGGCCGGGAGCGGTCGGTCACTGCAGCGCCGACGAGTTGACCTGCAGGTTGTCGAAGCTCGCGTTCACGAAGCCCTGCGTGCGCGGGCCGCCGAAGCAGTTGGCGAGGCGGGTACGCAGGCCGACCTGGCGGAACAGGCGCGCCGGCGGCTGCGCATCCGGCACCGTGTAGGCGACCAACTTCTTCGCGTTCGCATTGAGCTGGAAGGCAAAGCGGTTGTTGCCCGGCTGCCATTCCATCGCCAGCGTCGCCGCGGTGCCGACGGTCACCGGCCCGAGGTCGACCCTGCCCAGCTCCTCGGTGTCCAGGTTGCAGTCGGCGGTCGTGCAACGCGCCACCGTACCCTCCGCCCGCAGGACGGTCGACGCGTCGGCGGAATCCGAGTAGCGGATGAGCCGCACCGTCGCGACGACGTCGCCGATCCGGTTGTTCGGGTCGGCCGGCGGCGTCGCGCCCACGTTGAAGAAGGCGCCGATCAGGCGGGCCTGCACGTCGCTCGGCTCGGGATTCGTCCCGCAGCCCGTGACCGAAAAACTCTTGGCCGTCACGGTCGCGCGCATCCATCGGATCTTCTCGGGGCCGCGCTCGATGTTCAGCCCCCAGGAGTCGGCGGTGAAGTTGGTGTCGGCGAGCTGCGTGCCGTACTCGCGCATCAGCATGTTGAGCTTGCCGCCGCTGATGTTGCGCTGGCGCTCGGGGAACAGGAACTTCGTCGTGTCGATGCGGCTGTCGCCGGTGAAGTCCTCGTAGGTGGCGTAGGCCTCGGCAGCGTGGGCGGGCGGCGTCGCCGACACGACGCTGGCGAGCGCGGCGGCCGCGAGCAGGGTGAGCTTGTTCATGGCGTGGGGGTGCTCCTGTGGCTGGGGCCCGAGTTCACTGCAGGGCCGACGCGTTGACCCGGATGTTGTCGACGAGCGCCGAGATGTCGCCGGTGGTCGGGGTCGTGCCGGTGCAGTTCTCCAGGTCGGTGCGCAGGACGATCCCCTTGTAGGGACGCCCGGGATGGGTGGTCTCGAAGAGGCTGCCGTAGCTCACGCTCTTGGTCTGGCTGCCGCGTCCGAAGACGATGCGGTTGCCGGCCTTGTCCCATTCCAGACGCAGCGTGACCGGCGTGCCGACCGTCGTCGTGCCCAGTTCCTGGAAGTCGCCGATGCTCCGGGTCGGGCCGTTGCAGTCGGACGTGGTGCACACCAGAGCGCTGGCGCCGACGCGCAGCGAGTTGGCCGGGTCGCCCGCGTCGCGATAGACGAAGACCTGCGCCAGAACGTCACCGACGAAGCTGCCCGAGGTCGGCCTGCCGACGTTGAAGAACGTGCCGATCAGCCGGGCGCGGACGCGCGAGGTCTCGGGATTGGCGCCGCAACCCGACACGCTGGCCGCGGTGACCGTGATCGTGGCCTCGAGTTGCGTGATGTCCGAAGGGCGTGGCAGGTCCTCGCCCCAGTTGGTGGACACGCGGCCGACGCTGCTGCCGAGCGGGCCGTACTCGCGCATGCGAAGCTGCAGCGCCCCATTCGACAGGGTGCGCGTGCGTTCGGCATCGAAGTACTTGGTGCGGCTGATCGGCGACGCGTCGAAGTTGTCGAAGGTGACGTAGGTCTCCTGCGCGTGGGTTGCGCAAACGCTGCCGGCGGCGCAGGCGGCGGCGAGCCAGGTGCGGATTCGGGTCATCGGTTCTCCTCGAGTCGGGCGGGGCGCCCCGGTCGACGGGTCCTGCCGCGGCTGGACCGTCCCGGACGAGTCTCGATCGAAGACCCCGCGCCGGTCAAGGCGATAATCCCCAGCGGATGGGATGAATCCGGCGCACCGGTCCGGGACGTCTCCGTCGTTGCCGATCGATGAAACTGCTCGTCCTCAACGGTCCCAACCTCAACCTCCTCGGCACCCGCGAGCCGCAGGTCTACGGCGCGACCACGCTGGCCGAGGTCGAGGCGGGCCTGCATGCGCTGGCTGCCGAGCGCGGCGTCGATCTGCAGTGCTTCCAGAGCAACCACGAGGGCGCGCTCATCGACCGCATCCACGCTGCGCGCGGCGAGGGAGTCGACGCCATCGTCGTCAACCCGGGCGGGCTGACGCACACCAGCGTCGCGCTGCGCGACGCGCTGGCCGGCGTCGCGATACCGTTCGTCGAGGTGCACATCAGCAACGTGCACGCGCGCGAGCCGTTCCGCCACCATTCGTACCTGTCGGGGATCGCCTTGGCCGTGATCGCGGGCCTCGGCGTCGACGGCTACGGCATCGCCGTGCGCTGGCTCGTCGAACGTCGCCGCCCGACCTGACGACACTCGACCGGGCCGCGCCGCCGACGCGGCTTCCTACAATGCCGGCACGGGCCGTTAGCTCAGTCGGTCAGAGCAGAGGACTCATAATCCTTTGGTCGTTGGTTCGAGTCCAACACGGCCTACCGAAAAACCCAAGGCTTGGGCTTGCGACCGGCTCACGGTGCGGCGCGAGAGCGGCCGATGTAGCCAACAGGCAGCCGTCTCGACAAGTCGTGCCGTGTCCGGACGATGCGTGCACGGTCTTCGAACGACGCGATGGTCGTGACGGGCATGCGCGTGTCCAACGCCTGCCCCCGGACCACCGAGCGCCTGATCGCGGCCCGCAGCCGGACGGTTTGACGCAGGTTCGAGTGATCCGCTTCGGCACGCGCCGCCATGGAAACCCGGCACGACGCGATCAGGTCGCTCACCAGCGGATAGGCTCGACAGATCGTCTGATCGGGGCCGCCGCGGCCGGCGAGCTGCGTTCGGCATTGTCGCCCTGCTCCTGGAGATCGACATGGACACCATCACGCCTTCATTGACCTACAGCGTGGCCGAGGTGCTGGGCGGCCGCGAGCCGGCCGCGTTCGACATCGGACCCGATGGCCATGTCTGGTTCATGCTGCCGCTCGCAGGGGCGCCGGGCGCAGCGCCGGAAGGCGACAAGCGCTTTCGCATCGTCGAGCTGGCGCAGGATCGGGTGCTGTTCGACCTGACGATCGACTGCCCCGGTGGGCGTCGGGAGTTGTCGTCGGTGAATCCGCTCGGCGAGCAGGTGCTGGTGGCGTGGTCGCACGCCGACACGCGCGCGGACGGCACCTGGGAGCCCAACGCCTGGGTGTACGGCCGCGACGGCGTGCAGCAGCGTGCGCTGACGCTGGGCGATGGCATCGAGTGCCTGCAGGTCGCGGGGGACGACGTCGTCTGGACC
>JALORQ010000053.1 GCA_025458805.1 Rubrivivax sp. | reverse complement strand
GAGGACAGCGTCGGGTTGCCGCTCACCCTCGGATGGCAGCGTGACCAGCGCGACAGCGCGCTGGTGCCCAGCGCCGGCTCGTTCCAGCGCGTCAACGTCGACTGGAGTCCTGCCGGCGACGTGACCTACGTGCGCGTCAACCTGCAGGCGCAGCAGTTCTGGCAGCTTCCGCTGCGCTTGTCGGTCGGCTTCAACGGCGAGATCGGCTACGGCGAGGGACTGGGCGGCAAGCCCTATCCGTTCTTCAAGAACTTCTTCGGCGGCGGCCTGGGCAGCGTGCGCACTTTCGAGCAGAACTCGCTCGGCCAGATCGACCCGACCGGTGCCTACCTCGGCGGCTCCAAGCGCTTCAATTTCAACACCGAGCTCTACATCCCGGTTCCGGGCACCGGCAACGACAAGACCTTTCGCATGTTCCTGTTCGGGGACATCGGCAACGTGTGGGCCGACTACGAGGAAGTCGACACCGGCACGCTGCGCTCGTCGGCCGGCATCGGCCTGAGCTGGATCTCCCCCCTGGGACCGCTGCGCCTCAGCTATGGCAAGCCGTTGCGCGTGCAGCGCAACGATAGAATCCAGGAGTTCCAATTCCAGATCGGGACCACGTTCTGATGAATCGCTTCGTCGGGGCGGCGCTGCTGGGCGCCGCGCTGCTCGCGGGCCCGACCGGTGCGGCGGCGCAGGAGCTGCGCATCGGATACGTCAACAGCGACCGCGTCCTGCGCGAGTCGCAGCCGTCGAAGGCCGCATCGGTCAAGCTCGAGGCCGAGTTCGGCAAGCGCAAGCGCGACCTCGACGAGCTGGCCGCGCGCATCAAGGCGAACGCCGACAGGCTCGACAAGGATGCGCCGACCCTTTCGGAGAGCGACCGGACGCGGCGCCAGCGTGAACTCGTCGAGCAGGATCGCGACCTGCAGCGCAAGCAGCGCGAGTTCCAGGAGGACTTCAACCAGCGGCGCAACGAGGAGCTGGCGGCTGTCCTCGAGCGCGCCAATCGGGCGATCCGTCAGATCTTCGAGCAGGAGCGCTACGACCTCATCGTCCAGGAGGCGGTCTTCGCCGGGCCGCGCGTGGACATCACTGACAAGGTGATCAAGGCGCTCAACAACGGCGCGCCCGCGCCGGCGCCGGCCCCGCGCTGACGGCGGACCGTGACCGCGCGGCTCGCAGAGATCGCGGCGCTGCTGGGTGGCGAGTCGTCGGGCCGGGCCGACCTCGAGATCCGCGGGCTGGCGACGCTCGAGTCGGCCGGCCCGCACGACATCGCGTTCGTGGCGAACCCGCGCTACCGGGCGCAGCTCGCGACGACCAGGGCCGGATGCGTCATCGTCGCGCCGGCACTGAAGGACGAGGCCGCCGCCCGCGGGGCGGTCGTGGTCGTCGACGACCCCTATCTGGCGTTCGCCCGGCTGAGCCAGTGGTGGGCCGCGCGCGTGCGGCCGGTTGCGACGCCCGGGGTTCATCCCTCGGCCGTCGTCGAGCCTGGGGCGAGCATCGAAGAGGGGGCGTCGGTCGGGGCGTTTGCCTTCGTGGACGCCGGCGCGCGCATCGGCGCCGGTGCGGTGGTCGCCAGCCACGCCCACGTCGGGGCCGGTGCCGAGGTGGGCGCGTGGACGCGCCTGATGCCGCGCGTCGTGCTGGCCTTCGGCTGCCGCATCGGCGCGCGCTGCATCGTGCATGCCGGCGCGGTGATCGGCGCCGACGGCTTCGGCTTCGCGCCGTCGCCGGGCGGCTGGGTGAAGATCGAGCAGCTCGGCGCGGTGCGCATCGGCGACGACGTCGAGATCGGCGCCAACACCTGCATCGACCGCGGTGCGCTCGACGACACGGTGGTCGAGGACGGCGTCAAGCTCGACAACCTCATCCAGATCGGCCACAACGTGCGCATCGGCGCGCACACGGCGATGGCCGGCGGCGTCGCGGTCGCGGGCAGCGCGCGCATCGGTCGCCGCTGCACGGTGGGCGGGGCCTCGTCGATCGTCGGCCACATCGAGATCTGCGACGACGTCCATGTCTCGGCCTGCACGCTCGTCTCGCGGTCGATCCGCCAGCCAGGCCGATACAGCGGCGCCTTCCCCTTCGACGACAATGCCTCGTGGGAGAAGAACGCTGCCACGCTGCGCCAGCTGCACGCCCTGCGCGAACGCCTGCGCGCCCTCGAGAAGAGGTTGACATGACCGCCCCCGTGCTCGACATCCACAAGATCCTGCGCAAGCTGCCGCACCGCTACCCGATCCTGCTCGTCGACCGCGTGCTCGAGCTCGAGAAGGACCGGCGCATCAAGGCGCTGAAGAACGTCAGCATCAACGAACCGTTCTTCGCCGGGCACTTCCCGTCGCGGCCGGTGATGCCCGGCGTGCTGACGCTCGAGGCGCTCGCGCAGGCGGCGGCGCTGCTGTCTTTCGAGTCGATGGGGATCGAGCCCGGTGACGACACGGTGGTCTACTTCGTCGGCATCGACGGTGCGCGCTTCAAGCGGCCGGTGGAGCCGGGCGACCAGCTCATCCTCGAGGCGACGATCGAACGTGCGCGCGCCGGCATCGTCAAGTACCGCGCGCGGGGCAGCGTCGACGGCGAGACCGCCGTCGAGGCCGAGCTCATGTGCACGATGCGCAAGGTCGCCTGAGCGCGATGCCGCAGATCCACCCGACCGCCGTCGTCGACCCGGGCGCCGAACTGGCCGCCACGGTGACGGTCGGGCCCTATGCCGTGATCGGCACCGGCGTGGCGATCGGCGAGGGCACGACGGTCGGCGCGCATGCGGTCATCGAGGGCCCGACGACGATCGGGCGCGACAACCGCATCCATGGGCCGACCGCGATCGGCGGCCCGCCGCAGGACATGAAGTACCGCGGCGAGCCGACGCGCCTCGAGATCGGCGACCGCAACACGATCCGCGAGTTCTGCACCTTCAACCGCGGCACGGTGCAGGACGGTGGCGTGACCCGCATCGGCGACGACAACTGGATCATGGCCTACGTGCACGTCGCGCACGACGTGCGGGTCGGCAGCCGCTGCATCCTGGCCAACAACGCGACGCTGGCGGGCCACGTGCATGTCGGCGACTGGGTCATCGTCGGCGGGCTGACCGGGGTGCACCAGTTCTGCAGGATCGGCGCGCACGCGATGATCGGCTTCCAGAGCCATGTCTCGCAGGACGTGCCGCCGTTCATGACGGTGTCGGGCAACCCGCTCGGCGTGCACGGCTTCAACGTCGAGGGCCTGCGCCGGCGCGGCTTCTCGAAGGAGCGCATCGCGCTGGTCAAGCGCATGCACCGCCTGCTGTACCGCGACGGCCTGACGCTGGAGCAGGCGAGGGAGGCGATCGCGGCCCTGCGCGGCACGGTCGAATGCGGCGACGCCGACGTCGCGCTGCTGCTCGACTTCCTCGCGGCGTCGACGCGCGGGATCGCGCGCTAGCGTCTGCATGGCGGCGCTGCGGCTGGGCATGGTCGCCGGCGAGGCCTCGGGCGACCTGCTCGCGGGGCTGCTGCTGGATGGGCTGCGACGGCGCTGGCCGACGCTGCAGGCCGGCGGCATCGGCGGGCCCAGGATGGCCGCGGCCGGCTTCGACGCCTGGTGGCCGAGCGACCGGCTGGCGGTGCACGGCTACGTCGAGGCGCTTCGCCACTACCGGGAGATCAAGGGCGTCCGCGATGCGCTGGCCGTGCGCCTGCTGCGCGAGCGGCCGGACCTCTTCGTCGGTGTCGATGCGCCGGACTTCAACCTCGGCCTCGAGGCGCGGCTCAAGGCGGCCGGCATCCGCACCGTGCACTTCGTCTGCCCGTCGATCTGGGCCTGGCGCGGCGGCCGCGCCAAGAAGATGGCGGCGAGCTGCGACCACGTGCTGTGCCTGTTCCCGTTCGAGCCCGAGCTGCTGCGCCGGCATGGCGTCGGCGCGACCTTTGTCGGGCATCCGCTCGCCGACGCGATCCCGCTCGAGCCGCCGCGCGCCGCGGCGCGTGCCGCGCTCGGCCTTGCGGACGGCGACGAGGTGGTCGCGCTGCTGCCCGGCAGCCGCCGTGCCGAGATCCGCCACATCGCGCCGCCGTTCCTCGCCACCGCGCGCCGGCTGCACCGCGAGCGGCCAGGGCTGCGGTTCCTGCTACCGATGGCGCCCGGTCTGGCGCCACTGATCGGGCCGCTGCTGCGCGAGCACGCCCCGGGCGTGCCGATCGACTGCCTCGAGGGCCGCTCGCACGAGGCGCTGGCGGCCTGTGACGTGACGCTGATCGCCAGCGGCACCGCCACCCTCGAGGCGATGCTCTTCAAGCGTCCGATGGTGATCGGCTACGCCCTGCACCCGCTGTCGTGGCAGATCATGAAGCGCATGCGCTACCAGCCGTGGGTCGGCCTGCCCAACGTGCTGGCGCGCGAGTTCCTGGTCCCGGAGCGCCTCCAGGACGACTGCAGCCCGGACCGGCTCGCGCCGCTCGTGCTCGGCTGGCTCGACGATGCATCCGCGCGCGAGCGCCTCGCCGCGCGCTTCGCCGAACTGCACCTCGAACTGCGGCGCGACACCGCGCGCTCGGCCACCGATGCCATCGCGCAGGTCGTTCAGGCTTGAGCAGCTCGGGCCCGGCTGGGACCGGCCGGGGCTGGTGGCGGGCGTCGACGAGGCCGGGCGCGGGCCGCTGGCCGGGCCGGTGGTGGCGGCGGCGGTGATCCTCGGCGAGACCTGGCCGATCGAAGGCCTGGCCGACTCGAAGGTCGTGAGCCCGACGAAGCGGGAGCGCCTGTTCGACGAGATCCGCGCCAAGGCGCTGTGCTGCGCGATCGCCGAGGCGAGCGTCGAGGAGATCGACCGACTCAATGTCCTGCACGCGACGATGCTCGCGATGCAGCGCGCGGTGGCCGCGCTGCGGCTGCCGCCGCACCGCGTCGTCGTGGATGGCAACCGCGTGCCGTCGCTGCCGATGCCCTGTGCGGCGGTGGTCAAGGCCGACGCCCGGATCGGGGCGGTCTCTGCGGCCTCGATCCTGGCCAAGGTGCACCGCGACCGCCTGTGCGCCGATCTGCACGAGCGCTGGCCGGCCTACGGATTCGCCGAGCACAAGGGCTACCCCACGCCGGCGCACCTGCAGGCGCTGGCGCGCCACGGCGCCTGCCCGGCGCATCGGCGCAGCTACGCGCCGGTGCGGGCGACGCTCGGCCCGGGGCTCTTCGAGGAATGAGCGGGCCGCAGCGCATCGCCTCGCGCGCCAACCCGCTGCTCGTGACGCTGCGGCGGCTGGCACGCGACGGTGCCGCCTACCGCAGGCTGCATCGGGTCTGGCTCGAGGGCGACCACCTGGCCGCGGCGCTGCTCGCGCGCGGCGGCCGGCCGTCGCTCGCGGTGCTCGAGGAGGCCGCCTGGGACGACCCGCGCTGGCGCGCGCTGGCGGCTGCCGCCGAGCGCGTCGTGCTGCTGCCGGCCGAGCTCTTCGCGTCGATCTCGGCGCTCGAGTCGCCAGCGCGTGGCGGCTTCGTGATCGACCTGCCGCCGGTGCCGCCGGTCGACCCAGCGGCGGCGAGCGTCGTGCTCGACCGTGTGCAGGACCCCGGCAACGTCGGCAGCATCCTGCGCAGCGCCGCGGCCTTCGGCGTCGGGCAGGTGCTGGCGTTGGCCGGCACGGTCGCGCTCTGGTCACCGAAGGTGCTGCGCGCCGCGATGGGCGCGCACTTCGGGCTGCGTCTGGTCGAGGGCCTGGACGCGTGCGCGCTCGGCGGGCTGGCGGTGCCGCTGGTGGCGACCAGCTCGCACGCCGATCATGCGCTCGGGGCGGTGGCGTTGCCCTCGCCCTGCGCCTGGGTGTTCGGGCACGAGGGGCAGGGCGTCGAGCCGGCGCTGGCCGCGCGCTGCGCGCTGGTGCTGCGCATCCCGCAGCCGGGCGGGGAGGAGTCGCTCAACGTCGCCGCGGCGGCAGCGGTGTGCCTGTACGAGTCGGCGCGGCGCGGCGGTCAGTAGATCAGCCGGTCCGGCCGGATGTCGCGCAGGATGGTGGTCGCGATCTCCTCGATCGACTTGTGCGTCGACGACAGCCAGGCGATGCCTTCCCGCCGCATCATCGATTCGGCCGCGCCGACCTCGTAGCGGCAGTTCTCGATCGAGGCGTACTTGCTGCCGGGCCGGCGCTCGTGGCGGATCTGCGCGAGGCGGTCGGGGTCGATGGTGAGGCCGAAGCACTTGCGCTTGTGGGGCGCCAGCGACGCCGGCAGCCGCCCGCGCTCGAAATCGTCGGGGATCAGCGGGTAGTTCGCAGCGCGGATGCCGTGCTGCATCGCGAGGTAGAGCGAGGTCGGCGTCTTGCCGCTGCGGCTGACCCCGACCAGGATGACGTCGGCCAGGTCGAGGTTGCGCGCGCTCTGCCCGTCGTCGTGGGCGAGCGAAAAGTTGATCGCGTCGATGCGCTCGTTGTACTCGCGGCTCTGGCTGGCATCCGAGAAGCGGCCGATGCGGTGGTTCGACTTGACGCCGAGTTCCTCCTCGAGCGGCTCGACGAACGTCTGGAACATGTCGAGCACGAAGCCCTTGCAGCCGGGCCCGGTGACGATGCGCCGGACCTCGTCGGCCACTAGCGTGATGAAGACGATCGGTCGCCGCCCCTCGCTGTCGGCGACGCCGTTGATCTCGTCGACCACCGCGAGCGCTTTCTCCGGCGTGTCGATGAAGGGACGGCGCACATGCCGCGGGCGGGTCGGAAACTGCGCCAGGATCGAATTGCCGAAGGTCTCGGCAGTGATGCCCGTGCCGTCGGAGACGAAAAACACGCTGCGATCGGGCATGGGGGTGGCACTTCCGGAGGTCATCGGACGGTCATTGTCCCTAAAATCGTGCGGTCTTCGCCTCCGCACGGCACCCGACATGTCCCCCGCCCGCCGACAACCCGAACCGACAAGCGCCCGCGCCCGGGGCCCGGCCATGCCTGCGGAAGCACCGCTTTTCTCACTTCACGGAGCTTTCCCATGTCTGGCACCCCTCTGGCGACCGCCCTGGTCGTACCGTTCGAACAACTGAGGATGACCGACGTCGAGGTGGTCGGCGGCAAGAACGCCAGCCTCGGCGAAATGATCAGCCAGCTCGCCACGGCCGGCGTGCGCGTGCCTGGCGGCTTCGCCACCACGGCGCACGCGTTCCGCGAGTTCCTCGCGCACGGCGGGCTGGCCGGCCGCATCGCCGAGCGGCTCGCCGCGCTGGACACCGACGACGTGCGCGCGCTGGCCGAGGCCGGGACGGCTATCCGCCAGTGGGTCGTCGAGACGCCGTTCCCGGCCGAGCTCGAGACTGCGATTCGCTCGGAGTACGCGCGCCTGGCCGCCGACAACCCTGGCGCGACCTTCGCGGTGCGCTCGTCGGCCACCGCCGAGGACCTGCCCGATGCCTCGTTCGCCGGCCAGCAGGAGACCTTCCTCAACGTCGGCGGCATCGAAGAGGTGCTGCACAAGATCAAGGAGGTCTTCGCTTCCCTCTACAACGACCGCGCGATCAGCTACCGCGTGCACAAGGGCTTCGCCCACGCGGACGTGGCGCTCTCGGCCGGCGTGCAGCGCATGGTGCGGTCGGACCTGGGCGCGGCCGGCGTCATGTTCACGATCGACACCGAGTCCGGGTTCAAGGACGTCGTGTTCGTTACGTCGAGCTGGGGACTGGGCGAGACGGTGGTGCAGGGGGCCGTGAATCCCGACGAGTTCTACGTCCACAAGCCGACGCTGGCCGCGGGCCGCTTCCCGGTGATCCGCCGCAGCCTGGGCAGCAAGCTGCAGCGCATGGAGTTTGCCGGTGCCGACGAGAAGGCGGCCACCGGGCGCCTGGTGAAGGTCGTCGACACGCCGCCCGAGCAGCGCAACCGCTACTCGCTGTCCGACGCGGACGTCGTCGAGCTCGCGCGCTATGCCGTGATCATCGAGAAGCACTACGCGAGGCCGATGGACATCGAGTGGGGGAAGGACGGCGTCGACGGGCGCCTCTACATCCTCCAGGCGCGCCCCGAGACCGTGAAGAGCCAGGGCGAGGGCCGCGTCGAGCTGCGCTACCGGCTCAAGGGCGACCGCAGCCGCAGCACCGTGCTGGCCGAGGGCCGCGCGATCGGTCAGAAGGTCGGCACCGGGCCCGTGCGGCTGGTGCGCTCGACGGCCGAGATGGAGCGCGTGCAGCCGGGCGACGTGCTGGTCACCGACATGACCGACCCCAACTGGGAGCCGGTGATGAAGCGCGCGAGCGCGATCGTCACCAACCGCGGCGGCCGCACCTGCCACGCCGCGATCATCGCGCGAGAGCTCGGGATTCCCGCCGTGGTCGGCTGCGGCGACGCGACCGAGAAGGTACACGACGATGCGCTGGTCACCGTCTCCTGTGCCGAGGGCGACACCGGCTTCGTCTACGACGGGCTGCTCGAGACCGAGGTCAGCGAGGTGCGGCGCGGCGAGATGCCCTATTCGCCGGTGAAGATCATGATGAACGTCGGCAACCCGCAGCTCGCCTTCGAGTTCGCGCAGATGCCGAATGCGGGCGTCGGCCTTGCGCGCCTCGAGTTCATCATCAACAACAACATCGGGGTGCACCCCAAGGCGATCCTCGACTACCCGAACATCGACCCCGACCTGAAGAAGGCCGTCGAGTCGGTGGCGCGCGGCCACGCGAGCCCGCGCGCCTTCTACGTCGACAAGCTCTCGGAGGGCATCGCCACCATCGCGGCCGCGTTCTGGCCCAAGCCGGTCATCGTCCGCCTGTCCGACTTCAAGAGCAACGAGTACCGCAAGCTGATCGGCGGCACCCGCTACGAGCCCGACGAGGAGAACCCGATGCTGGGCTTCCGCGGCGCGAGCCGGTACATCAGCGGCGAGTTCGGCGATGCCTTCGCGATGGAATGCGAGGCGCTGCGCCGGGTGCGGCACGACATGGGGCTGACCAACGTCGAGATCATGGTGCCGTTCGTGCGCACGGTGCGGCAGGCCGAGCGCGTGACCCAGATGCTTGCCGAGCGCGGGCTGCGCCGCGGCGACGGCGGGCTGCGCCTCATCATGATGTGCGAGGTGCCGAGCAACGCCATCCTCGCCGACCAGTTCCTGCTGTACTTCGACGGCATGTCGATCGGGTCGAACGACCTGACGCAGCTCACGCTGGGCCTCGACCGCGACTCGGGCCTCGAGCAGCTCGCGGGTGACTTCGACGAGCGCGACCCGGCGGTCAAGGCGATGATCTCGCGCGCGATCGCGGCGTGCCGTGCGACGGGCAAGTACGTCGGCATCTGCGGCCAGGGGCCGAGCGATCACCCGGACTTCGCGCAGTGGCTGGCCGACGAGGGGATCGCGTCGATCTCCCTCAACCCCGACACGGTCGTCGACACCTGGGAACTGCTGGCCCGGCGCTGAGCCTCGATTCGGCCCGGGTGGCGTTTTTTGTCCAAGGGGGCCTGCGGGCCCCCTTGTCGTTTCCGGCGCTGTTCCGGAAGCGGAAAGGCCTTGCAGTGCGCAGGCTTTCATAGGGTAAGACCTATCGGTGGATGCGAAGGGAGGGCCTTCATCCGTCAGAGAGCCGTAAGCACCCCCACGAACATTGGGTCCGTTTGTCCAACCGCTGTCCAGGCAGTGCTGCTGCTCCTTTCCTCGATCAAGCTGATTGCCGAGATCGCGCTGATGGCGCTCCTCGGGCAAGGGCTGCTGTACGTGCTGGCCGGGGCGAAGCGCGACGGCAACGTGTTCTACCAGCTGCTGAAGGTGCTCACGCGGCCCTTCACCGCGGTGGCCCGGCTGATCACGCCAGCCAGGGTGGCCGACCAGCATGTGCCGTTCGTCGCCTTCTTCCTGCTGGTGGTCGTGTGGATGGTGGTCTTCTTCGAGAAGGTGAAGTACTGCGTGAGCGTCGACATGGTGGGGTGCCAGTGAGCCGGACCGATTACCTGTGGCTGAAGTTTCGTGCGATGGGCCTGCTCGTCCTCGGGCGGCCGGGGCCGGCGCTGTCGCTGTTCGAGGAGATGCGCCAGCGGTGGCCCGACGACCCGTACGTCCTCGCCAGCCTCGCCAACCAGTACCACGAGGCCGGTCGGCCTGCCGACGCGGTCGTGGCATCGGCTCGGCTCGTCGAGGTGCAGCCCGATCGCGCGGCGCACTGGTTCAACCACGGGTTCCTTCTCGAAGCCAACGAGCGCTGGCTCGACGCTCTCGAGGCGTTCCGCCGCGCCACCGGGATCGACCCGAAGCTCGACCGCGCCTGGTACGGGCAGGGCCTGGTGCTGATCCGGCTGCACCGCTTCGACGAGGCGGTGGCCGCGCTCAAGCGCAACACCGAGCTGCAGCCGATGAGCCCCTACGGCTGGTACCAGCTGGCCCGCGTCCACGTCGACCGGCAGCAGCCCGACGAGGCGGTGAAGATCATCCGGCACCTCAAGGGCTTCGAGCCCAAGGTGGCCGCGCAGCTCGAGCGCGAGACCGGTCTGCTGGCCGGCCAGCCGTCGTCCTGAGCAAGGGGAGTGCCGGCAGCGCCGGCGGAGAGAGTCGTAGGGCCCGCGCGAGCGGGGATTTCAACCAAGGAGAGAGGTGAGCGCCATGCAGGTGAGTGAGAACCACCAGCGGTACTGGCAGAAGAACCTCAGGATCACGGCGGTCCTGCTGTTCATCTGGTTCGTCGTCACGTTCGTCGTCGGATTCTTTGCCCGCGACCTGAGTTTCAACTTCTTCGGCTGGCCGTTCAGCTTCTGGGTCGGCGCGCAGGGGTCGATCATCGTCTACGTGCTGATCATCGGCTTCTACGCCTGGTACATGAACAAGCTGGACGTCGAGCACGGCGTCTCCGAGGAGGTCTGACATGGCCGGCCTGAGTTTCGACGACGCCGGCGGCGCCGTCTCCTCGAAGGAGGCGAATGCCGCCTTCAAGAAGCAGCTCAACAAGGTGTACGGCTGGTACACGGGGGGCTTCTTCACCTTCATCGTGCTGCTCGCGATCGCCGAGCAGATGGGCCTGTCGCGCGGCGCGATCGGCATCGTCTTCCTGCTCGCCACCGTCGCGCTCTACGCCGGCATCGGCATCATGAGCCGCACCAACGATGCGGCCGAGTACTACGTCGCCGGCCGCCGGGTCCCTGCCGTCTACAACGGCATGGCCACCGGCGCCGACTGGATGTCGGCCGCGTCGTTCATCGGCATGGCCGGCACGCTGTACCTGACCGGCTACGGCGGGCTGGCCTTCATCATGGGCTGGACCGGCGGCTATTGCCTGGTGGCGCTGTTCCTCGCGCCCTACCTGCGCAAGTTCGGCCAGTTCACGATCCCCGACTTCCTCGGCGCCCGCTACGAGGGCAACCTGGCTCGCCTGGTCGGCATCCTGATCGCGATCCTGGTGAGCTTCGTCTACGTCGTGGCGCAGATCTACGGCGTGGGCCTGATCACGACGCGGCTGACCGGCCTGGCGTTCGAGATCGGCGTCTTCGTCGGCCTCGGCGGCATCCTGGTGTGCTCGTTCCTCGGCGGCATGCGCGCCGTGACGTGGACGCAGGTGGCGCAGTACATCATCCTCATCATCGCCTACATGATCCCGGTGGTGTGGCTGAGCGTGAAGCAGACCGGCGTGCCGGTTCCGCAGGTGGTCTACGGCGCGCAGCTGCAGAAGGTCACCGAGCGCGAGGCGCAGCTGATCGCCGACCCCAAGGAGCAGGAGGTCCGTGCCGTCTTCAAGGCGCAGTCGGACGCCCTGGCGGCCAAGCTGAAGGACATTCCCGCCGCGCTGGCGGCCGACCGGGCGGCCGCCGAGGCGAAGCTGGCCGAGCTGAAGGCGGCCAACGCGCCGCTGGCCGACGTCCAGGCCGCCGAGAAGGCGCTCGCCACGTTGCCGAAGGACGAGGCGGCCGCACGGACCGCCTGGACTGCCGCGAAGGCGGCTGCCGACGCGCGCACCGGTCCGCTGTCCGGCATGCCGCGCCACGCGCAGCAGTTCGCGGGCGACCCGAACGGCGACGAGAAGGCGCAAGCGGCCTTCGACACCTCGCGCCGCAACTTCCTGGCCCTGGTGTTCTGCCTGATGGTCGGCACGGCCGCGCTGCCGCACATCCTGATGCGCTACTACACGACGCCGTCGGTGAAGGAGGCGCGGCAGTCGGTGACTTGGTCGCTGTTCTTCATCTTCCTGCTCTACTTCACGGCGCCTGCGCTCGCCGTGCTGGTCAAGTACGAGGTGTTCAACGTGCTCGTCGGCACGCCGTTCGACAAGCTCCCGGCGTGGATCGGCGCCTGGGCGAAGGTCGATCCGGCACTGCTGAGCGTGGCGGACATCAACAAGGATGGCATCTTCCAGCTCGGCGAGATGCGCATCGGCGGCGACATCATCGTGCTGGCGACGCCGGAGATCGCGGGACTGCCCTACGTGATCTCGGGCATGGTCGCGGCCGGCGGCCTGGCGGCGGCGCTGTCCACCGCCGACGGCCTGCTGCTGACGATCGCCAACGCGCTGTCGCACGACCTGTACTACAAGATGATCAACCCCAACGCGCCGACCGCGCGCCGGGTCATGATCTCGAAGGTGCTGCTGCTGGTCGTCGCGCTCCTGGCGGCCTACGTCGCATCGCTGAAGGTCGCCGACATCCTGTTCCTGGTCTCCGCGGCGTTCTCGCTCGCGGCGGCAGGCTTCTTCCCTGCGCTGGTGCTCGGGATCTTCTGGAAGCGCGCGACCAAGTGGGGTGCGGTGCTCGGCATGATCGCCGGCGTGTCGATCACCTTCTACTACATGGCGACGACGCAGGTCTGGATGCGCGGCCTGTTCGGTGTGACGGGCCCCGTGGCCGACTACACCTGGTGGGGCATCCAGCCGATCTCGGCCGGCATCTTCGGTGTCCCGTTGGGCTTCGCGGTGATCATCATCGTGAGCCTGCTGACCCCGGCGCCGAAGCGCGAGATCCAGGAACTGGTCGAGCACGTGCGCTACCCGAACCTGAAGGCCGCCTGACGGTCGCCTTGCCACCGGCCCACCGGCGCTCGTGACGGGCCCCCGCCTCGCGGCGGGGGCCTCTTCGCTTCGGTCTCGCCGTGGCGCGTTGCCGGACGAGGGAGCTCCGCGCGATATACTCGCGGGCTTTCCCTTGCCGCACCCGATCCCGACGCTTCGGGGCGGCTTCTGCCCGGAACACCTTCCGGGCGAATCCACGAGGAGTGCCGATGCGTCATTACGAGATCGTGCTGCTGATCCATCCGGATCAGAGCGAGCAGGTTCCGGCGATGCTGGAACGCTACAAGGGGCTGGTCACGGCCGCGGGCGGCAAGGTCCACCGCGTCGAGGACTGGGGTCGGCGTCAGCTGGCCTACATGATCCAGAAGCTCGCGAAGGCGCACTACCTGTGCCTCAACATCGAGTGCGGGAGCGCGACGCTCGACGAGCTCGAGACCGGCTTCCGGTTCAACGACGCCGTGCTGCGTCACCTGACCGTCCGCAAGGCCAAGGCCGAGACGTCGCCGTCGGTGATGATGAAGGCCGTCGAGCGCGAGGAGGCGCGCAAGGAGCGCCAGGAGGCCCAGGCCTGAGCGACGCCGGCGCGCCTGCCTCGATCAACCGCCTGTGGCTGTCGGGTCGGCTGGTCGAGCGTGGATCGTTGCGCTACACGCCTGCCGGGCTGCCGGCACTCGACTGCGCGCTCGGGCACCGGTCCGAGGTCGTCGAGAGCGGTCAGTCGCGCAGGGTCGAACTGCAGATCCGCGCCGTGGGCATCGGCGACGTCGTGCCCTCCCTGTCCGCTGTCGGTCTGGGCGACGAATGCCGCTTCGGCGGGTTCATCGCCGCGGGTCGTCAGGGTCGCGGACTCGTCTTCCACATCACCTCGGTCGACGTCTAGCGTCGCCGAACCTCTCTACCCACGATCCCGGAGATATCCATGCCCCCACCCCGTGGCAAACCCCGCACCGGCAAGGACAAGCGCTCGCGCCGCTCGTCGCAGTCGCTGCTGTTCCGTCGCAAGCGCTTCTGCCGGTTCACGGTCACCGGCGTCCAGGAGATCGACTACAAGGAAGTCGACGTGCTGCGCGACTTCATCGCCGAGAACGGCAAGATCACGCCGGCGCGCCTGACCGGCACGCGCGCGTTCTACCAGCGCCAGCTGTCGACGGCGATCAAGCGCGCGCGGTACCTCGCGCTGCTGCCGTACTCCGACCAGCACAAGATCTGAACAGGAGCCTGCCATGCAAGTGATCCTGCTGGAGAAAGTCGGCAAGCTCGGCAACCTGGGCGACGTCGTCAAGGTCAAGGATGGGTTCGCGCGCAACTACCTGATCCCGCAGAAGATGGCGCGTCGCGCCACCGAAGCCGCGATCAAGGAGTTCGAGCAGCGACGCGTCGACCTCGAGAAGGCCGCTGCGGCCAAGCTGTCCGCCGCTCAGGAGCTCGGCGCTCAGTTGGCCGGCAAGACCGTCCGCATCGCGCAGAAGGCGGGTGTCGACGGGCGCCTGTTCGGGTCGGTGACGAACCTCGACATCGCCGCGGCGCTTTCGCAGATGGGCCTTGCGGTCCACAAGTCGCAGGTCCGCATGCCGTCCGGCCCGTTGAAGGCCGTCGGCGAGCACCCCGTGGTCGTCGCTCCGCACGGCGACGTCGTCGCCGAGATCACGGTGCACGTGGTTGCGCAAGTCGACTAAAGCCCGCTAGGCTTCGAGTCTCGACGAAGGCCGGCTCCTGCCGGCCTTCGGCTTTCTGGGCCGCCGCTCGTCCACCCCGCATCCCCCGATTGCGCACAGCCTTGCCCACAGGGCGGCGAGGCAGCCGCGAAGAGAGGTTCCATGTCAGCGATCTTCGACTCCCGAGATGCGACCGCACCGCGCGACGACGAGGTGGCCCGGCTGCGCGTGCCGCCGCACTCGGTCGAAGCGGAGCAGAGCGTGCTGGGCGGCCTGCTGCTCGACAACCTGGCGTGGGACCGCGCTGCCGACCTGCTGACCGACAGCGACTTCTACCGCCACGAGCACCGGCTCATCTACGGCGCCATCGCCTCGCTGGTCGGGGCGGGCAAGCCGGCCGACGTCGTGACCGTCTTCGAGCAGCTCGGCTCGGTCGGCCGTGCCGAGACCTGCGGCGGGCTGGCCTACCTCAATGCGCTCGCGCAGAGCGTGCCGAGCGCGGCCAACATGCGGCGCTACGCCGAGATCGTCCGCGAGCGCGCGATCCTGCGCAAGCTGATCGCGGCCAGCGACGACATCGCGACCTCGGCGTTCAATCCGCAGGGCCGACCGGTGCCTCAGATCCTCGACGAGGCCGAGTCGAAGATCCTGAAGATCGGCGAGGAGGGCGCGCGCCAGCGGCAGGGCTTCCAGCCGATCGACAAGCTCGTCGTCGCGCTGCTCGACCGCGTCAACGAGTTGCACGAAAACGGCGCAGAGGAGGTGACCGGCGTTCGCACCGGCTTCTACGACCTCGACCGGATGACCGCCGGGCTGCAGAAGGGCGACCTGATCGTGCTCGCCGCGCGTCCGTCGATGGGCAAGACGGCCTTCGCGCTCAACATCGCCGAGCATGTCGCGGTGCAGGAGACGCTGCCGGTCCTGGTCTTCTCGATGGAGATGGGGGCTTCGCAGCTCGCGCTGCGCATGGTCGGCTCCCTCGGGCGCATCGACCAGCAGCACCTGCGCACCGGCGCGCTCAAGGACGACGAGTGGGAGCGGCTGGCCGAGGCCGTCGACCGGCTCGGCCGCGTCCAGGTCTTCATCGACGAGACGCCGGCGCTCAACTCGGCGGAGCTGCGCGCGCGAGCGCGCCGCATGGCCCGGCAGTACGGAGGCACGCTCGGGCTCATCGTCATCGACTACCTGCAGCTCATGAGCGGCAGCAGCGGCAGCGACGAGAACCGGGCCACCGAGCTCGGCGAGATCTCGCGCGGCCTGAAGGCGCTGGCCAAGGAGCTGCAGTGCCCGGTGATCGCGCTGTCGCAGCTCAACCGCAGCGTCGAGAGCCGCAACGACAAGCGTCCGATGATGAGCGACCTGCGCGAGTCGGGTGCGATCGAACAGGATGCCGACGTCATCCTCTTCATCTACCGCGACGACTACTACAACAAGGACTCGAAGGAGCCCGGCGTGGCCGAGATCGTCATCGCGAAGCAGCGCAACGGCCCGGTCGGCACGGTCAAGCTGACGTTCCTGAAGCCGCTCACCCGCTTCGACAACCTGGCGCCGGGCATGGGCGGCGAGTACTGAGGGTTGCGCGCAGTGCGGCCGACCTTGCCGCGCGCCGAGGACTGTATGAAAATACAGTCGTGACATCCTTCCCCTCGCGCATCGATCCGCTGTCCATCAAGGGCCGGGGGACGGTCTGGGCGCTCGGCCACCGTTTCGAGATAGACACCCGCGAGGCGTTCGATGACGGCTGGGGCAGTGCCGACCAGCAGGCCGCCGTGCAGCGCGTGCCGCCCCGGACGCAGGTGATCGAGGAAGTCGCGCGCAGCGTCATCGCCGCCAACGAGTCGCCCGACGTCGGATTCGACCTGTCGATCAA
>JALORQ010000192.1 GCA_025458805.1 Rubrivivax sp. | reverse complement strand
GGAGACCCTGGCCGACTACGGCGTCGGCGCGTACTTCGGCCTCACGACCTTCAGCACCGGCATCTACAAGGCGTGGCTGGTGATGAACGACCGCATCGCGGCCGCGCAGCTGGCGTCGATCCTGCTGGCCGCGGTGCTGCTGCTGCTGCTGCTGGAGCGCGCGGCGCAGCGCCGGCTGCGCTTCTCGAGCGCGCGGCCGCAGGCGGCGCACGCGGCCGACGCGCGGCCGATCCGGCTGGTCGGGACCGGCGCGGCCGCCGCGTGGGCGCTGTGCGCGCTGCCGGTGCTGCTGGGCTTCCTGCTGCCGGTGCTCTGGCTCGTCCGCATGCTGTGGCTCGAGGCCGTGCACTCGGACTTCGGCCTGCCGCTGGAGCGCTTCGCGCAGTGGGCATGGGCCAGCTTCCGGCTGGCGACCATCGCCGCGCTGGCGGCGACGCTGCTGGCGCTCGTGCTGGGCTTCGTACTGCGCCGGGGCGCCGCCTCGCGCGACCTCCTGCTGCCGGCCGCGGCGCGCCTGCTCTCGCTGGGCTACGCCGTGCCCGGCGCCGTGATCGCGGTCGGCATCCTGCTGCCGGTCGGCTGGGTGCAGCAGCGCTGGCCCGACGCGGCGCTGGGTGCCGTCGTCACCGGCACCGTCGTCGGCCTGCTCTACGCCTACCTCGTGCGCTTCTCCGCGGTCGCGCTGCAGTCGGTGGAGGCGGGCTACGCGCGCCTGCCGATCGCGGTCGACGAGACGGCGCGCATGCTGGGCGGCGCGCCGCGCCGCATCTTCTTCGAGCTGCACCTGCCGCTGCTGCGCCGCTCGGCGCTGGCGGCGGGGCTGCTGGTCTTCGTCGACGTCATGAAGGAACTGCCCGCGACGCTGGTGCTGCGGCCGTTCGGCAGCGACACGCTCGCGGTCGTGGCCTTCAACTTCGCACGCGACGAGCGGCTCGGTGAGGCGGCGCTGCCTTCGCTGGCCATCGTCGCCGTCGGGCTCATCCCGGTGGTGCTGCTGTCGCGTGCGATGCGTGGGGGCGACGACCCCCGCTCATGAGACGGCAAGGCGCCGCGGATTCCGGGTACCCCGCCCGCCGCGGTCACTTGGCGGGGACCGGCACGACCAGCGGCGGCGCCTCCCAGCCGGCGGCCGGAGCCGTGGGGGACTGCGCGTAGGGTAGCGGCCAGCCGAGCATCGCGCTGGCATCGCGGCAGCGCTCGCGCAGCTCGCGCGCGTCGCGCGCGCCGAGGTGCACGATGCCGTAGCGATGACTGCCGAGCCACTTGAAGTCGCGCTCCAGCGCGTGGCCCTGCTTCGGGAAGCAGAACAGCATCCCGTCCGGCCAGGCGCGTCGCCACGCCAGCGCCTTGATGGCCGACGGCATCGTCGGCACGTCGCCGGGGCTCAGCGCGCGGTAGACGAAGCTGGCCGCCGCGCCGGCGCTCGGCTCGGCGCGCGGCAGCGCGGCGGGGTCCTCGCCCAGGGCCAGCGCCACGGCCATCGCATGCGGATCGAGCCCGAGCACGCGCAGGTACAGGTCGGAGAACTGCGCCGCCATCCGGGGGTTGAACTCGATCACCGTGAGCCGGTCGGTGCCGGGGTCGTGGAAGAACTCCATGTTGAAGAAGCCGTGGCGGAAGCCCACCGCCGCGAGGAACCGACGCGCGACGTCGAGCGCGCGCGCCTGCACCTCCGCGGGCAGCCGGCTGGGCAGCTCCCAGCGCATGAAAGCCTGCGTGCCCGGATACATGATCGCGTCGACGACGCCGAGCGCGTGGGCCTGCCCGTCGAACACCCCGCCGTCGAGGTTGAACTGCGGCACCGCCTTCGGCACCGGCTCCTCGAGCAGCATCCGGTGCGCGCTGCCGGCCTCGGGCAGCCGCTCGCGGCAGATGCGCTCGAAGGGCTCGACCAGGCGTCGGATCACCCACAGCTCGCGGCGCGAGAAGCGTGTGTGGGCGTGAAGCTCGTCGCGATGCGCGACCTCGCGCGCGAGCACCGAGAACGCTGCCTTGACCGGCTTGACGTAGAGCGGGTAGCGCAGGCCGTCGGGCACGTCGTCGCCGTAGTCGGCGTCGAGTGCGGCGAAGCGCAGGTTGGCCTCGGGGGCCACGCGCTGGAGCACGGCCCGCGCGTGCAGCTTGTGCTGGCAGGCCAGCACGGCGTCGGGCGCGGTGCCCGGCAGGCCCAGGCGCTCGGCCACCAGCGCGGCCGCCAGCGCGCCGAACTGCTCGTGGTTCGACACCACGCCGGCCCAGCGGCGCCGCCGGCCGCGGCGCGCCTGAGCCGCCGCGAAGCGCCCGAGGTCGAAGCCGACCAGCCGCGCATTGCTCGGGAACGAGAACAGGTCGAACCCGGCACGGTCGAGCCGGCAGCGGGTGCGCTGCCGGTCGAGGCCGATCTCGTCCCAGTCGTAGGCGAAGAGGGCGCCGATGCGCGGTCGACTGTCCATCGCGAGCCTGTCGTCGGTGCGGGGGCCGCGGTTACGCCGACGTCCGTCCCTGATACCGTTAATGGTATACGGTCCGACGTCCGGTGCCGGCCGGCGGCTGCGTCGCCGCCGCCTCGCGGGTGCCGGCCACCGCCTCGTGCGGGCCGGCCGCGAAGGCGCGCAGCGCGACGGCATTCAGGTCGTGCATGCCGCCGATCGACGGGCGGCGCGGCACCAGGCCCGGCACGAAGCCCTGCGCGACGAAGCGCTCGAGCAGCGCCGGGTCGCGCGTCACCACGTGCACCGGCACCTCCCAGCCGGCCCCTTCGCCGCTGACGCTGGCCGCCGGCTGGTGGTCGCCGACCCACAGCATCACGGCCTCGCGCGGCTCGGGCTCGCGCAGCCACCAGCCGAGCCAGCGGTAGGTGTAGTCGAACATCCCGACGTAGTTCGGCAGCATGTCCAGCCAGTCGACGTAGGCGCCGAGCAGCCGCGCCGTCTCGTCGGCGCCGAACGGGTCGGCACTGAGCAGCCGCTCGCGGTCGCGCACGACCGGCGGCACCGGGCCGAAGGGCAGGTGCGAGGTGATGGTCGGGAAGAACAGGAAGCGCGGCGGGTCGCCGGGCGCGACCGGCTGCATCTGCTCGAAGCGCGCGAGGCTGAACTGGTCCGGCACCTTCCAGTAGCCGAGCGGCGGCCCCTGGTAGCCGAGGTCGCGCGCGTCGAGCAGCTGGTCGAAGCCGTACCACGCACCCTCGGCCCAGTCCCAGCTCAGCGCGGGGTAGAGCGCCACGGTCCGGTAGCCGGCGCGCCGCATCAGCGTCGTCAGCGTCGGCCGCTGCGTCGTGAGCAGCAGGTCGTGGCGCATCGGGTCGCTGAGGTCGATGCCCGACAGCAGGCTCAGGTGCGACAGCTCCGAGGCGCCGGCGAAGGTGGCCGCGCGCACGTAGGCCGACGCGACGAACCGGCCGCTGGCCGCGATGTCGGCCTCGAGCTGCGCGCGCGCCGGCGCCAGTGCCGGCCCTACGCGCGGGTGCTCGAAGGCCATCGCGCCGTAGGACTCGAGGAAGATCAGCGTGAAGTCGCGCCCGCCCAGGCCCCCGAGCGCCACCTCGGGCGGCTGCACGAGCGCCTGCTCCAGCGCCACCGCGTGCGGCAGCACCGCGTCGGCGCGTCCGGGCACGAAGGCGTTGGCCAGCAGCACCGCCTGGCGCGCGTAGGTGGGCGTCACCGGATGCGTCACCAGGTGCCAGGTCGTCGACGGCGCGGCCTGCGCCAGGTGCGCACCCACGGCCCCGACGGCGAGCAGCGTCGGCACCCAGGTCCAGCGATGGCGCAGCGCGTACGGCGCGGCGTCGCGCGCGACCGTGCCGACCGCCCAGCGCAGCAGCGCGAACAGCGCCGCGGCCACGGCCACGACGACGGCCACCGCCACGACCGACACCCACCACGGGTGGTCGCGCGCCGAGACCCACAGGAAGCGCGGGATCTGCATCCCGTCCCAGTAGAGGTTGACCGGGCGTCCGAACAGCGTCGGCACGGTGACGTCGAAGTAGCGGCCGATCGCCAGCGCGAACCAGGCCAGCGTGAAGACGGTCAGTGCGCGCGGGCCGGGCACGCCGCGCCACGCCACCCAGCCCAGCAGCAGCAGCCAGCCGGCGACGAACTCGGGCGCCAGCCGGTGGTCGGGCACGATGCCCGGCGTCGGCCACCAGTTGCGGAAGGCGAGGATGGCATTCAGCACCGCCAGCGCCAGCAGCACCGCGGCGACGCGCGCGAGGCCGCGGGCTGCCGCGCGGCCGGGCATCGGTGCCGTCATGCCTCGACGACGGCGGCGACGCGGCCGCTCGCGAGGTAGCCCATGCCCCACTGCGTGGGTTCCCAGCGCCAGTCCGTCAGCCGCGGTGCGATGCGGTCCCAGGGCGTGCGCAGTTCGCCCGGGCGCCCGTTGTAGCCGCGGTTCTTCCAGTAGACCCAGGGGTTGAGCGGCGCGAGCCAGCCCGTGAAGTACTTGATGCCTGCGATCGCCACGCGCGCGCCGGGCCGCGCATGGGCCAGCAGGGCGGCCAGCGCGGCCGGCGAACGCAGCACGTCGTGCGTGTAGTGAAAGAGCAGCGCGTCGACGGGCGCGGGCAGCGCCAGCTCCTGCGCCGCGGCCTCGATCAGGTCGACGTTGCGCCAGCCGGCCGATTCGACCCGGGCGCGGGCGCGCATCAGCATCTCGCGGCTGTGGTCGACACCCCAGACCCGGCCGCCGTCGCCGACCGCCTCGCGCAGCATCGCCAGGCTGAGCCCGGTGCCGCAGCCGACGTCGAGCACGCGGTCGCCGGGTCGCAGCACGAGCGCGGCCACCGCCCGCTCGCGGATCGGCCAGGTCGGCCCGCACAGCCGGTCGTAGAGCCGGGCGCGGTGCCTGTACTTGGCGCGCGAGAGACGCCGCGTCTCGTCGTCGGCCGCTTCGCTCGCGGCGATTGCACCGAGAGCCTGCGCCGGGCCGCGGCCGGAGATTTCGACACCCATGCGTGCAGGAGGAAGACCGATTCGCCCGAGGATGCCACGGCCTGTGCACCATGCGCTGAGGCCCCGCGCGACACCCCACGCCGGCCGTCGGCCTTGGGGTCTCGGGGTGGTCGGCTGAGTGACGTCGGGGATCGCGGTCGCGGTCGGTCGGCTTGCTGCTTGGGCACGCGGCCCAATCGGCCGGGCGCGGCGGGCGCCGGCGTGTGGCGTGCCGTTCGTCAGGCGACATCCAGAACTGACCCCCTGGGGGTCCGCTATTGATGTCGCCTGACACCGTTCTCGCACTCGCGGGTTCGCGCTTGGATCCCGGCCGCCGCGCTGCGGGGCCGGGGGTCCGGGTGGGCGGGCTCCGGTCCACGCTCGCGGGCGACCGCTCATGGTCATCCACCCGGGTGCCTTCATCACCGTCGTCGGTGCGTCACCGACGAGGCGACCGCGAATGGTCCC
>JALORQ010000191.1 GCA_025458805.1 Rubrivivax sp. | reverse complement strand
CTCCGGCGCGATCACGCGCGTGCCCGGCGGGGCGCCGGCCAGTCGCCGCGCCAGCGTGACGAGAAGCGGCGCCGCCAGCTGCGAGCGCAGCGCCTGCTCGCGCCGCGGGATCATCCACGCCAGCTGCGACAGCCACCAGCCGGCGAAGCGCTGCAGTCGACCGACGCGCCCGGCAGCCGGGGCGGAGGACTGCGCACTGCGCACGATGACGACATGCTCGAAGTCGAGCGCGGCCAGGGCCGCCTCGTCGCTCGATGCGAAGCCATGCTTCAGCGCACTCGGCAGCAGTGCCGCCGCGTGCGGCACGACGACGAGCAACCGGCGCACACCGCCGCGGCGCAGTGCCGCGGCGAGCCCCGGCAAGTCCCGCGGCTCGGGACGCAGGAAGGCATCGTCGCGGCCGTTGGCGCGGCGCCCTCGCTCGAACACGACGATCGCGACTTCGGCGTCCAGCGGCGCGCCCGCGGTGTCGTCCAGCCGCGCGACCGGAAGCGCCTCGAAGCCGCGCATCGTGCTGGCCATCGGCCCGTGGACGACAGCCTGCACGCGCCGGAAGCGCCCGGCAGCCAGCGCCTCGGCGAGCAGCGCTGCCCCCAGCGTGCCGCCGGCGCCAGCGACGACGAGCGAGGGCAGCGGCGCCAGCATCGGCGACGGGCCTCGGGGCGGGCCGCGCAGCGCGGCGTCGATGAGGGACGGGGTCAACGCGGTCGGGTGGGCGCGGCGCCCTGATGCCGCGATTGTCGGCCTGCGCCCCGCGCCGCGCAGTACGATCCCCGCAGGGATTCAGGAGGACGCAGATGACGACGAACCGGGTGCGCCGGCTGGCGCTGTCGCTGATGCTGGGCGCCGCCGCGATGCTCGGCGGCTGCGGCTTCAACGAGTTCCAGCGTCTCGACGAGCAGGTCAAGGCCGCGTGGTCGGAGGTGCTCAACCAGTATCAGCGCCGGGCCGACCTGATCCCGAACATCGTCGCCACCGTCAAGGGCGAGGCCAGCTTCGAGCAGGAGACGCTGACCCGCGTGGTCGAGGCGCGCGCGAAGGCGACCTCGATCCAGGCCACGCCCGAGCTGATCAACGACCCGCAGGCCTTCGAGCGCTTCCAGGCCGCGCAGGGCGAGCTGTCGGGCGCGCTGTCGCGGCTGCTGGTCACCGTCGAGCAGTATCCGAACCTGAAGGCCAACCAGGGCTTCCAGGACCTGCGCGTGCAACTCGAGGGCACCGAGAACCGGATCACCGTCGCGCGCAACCGCTACATCAAGGCGGTCACCGACTACAACGTGCTGGCGCGGCAGTTTCCGAGCAACTTGACGGCGATGGTGCTGGGCTACCAGGTCAAGCCGAACTTCACGGTGCAGAACGAGGCCCAGATCAGCCAGCCGCCGGCGGTGAACTTCGACCGGCCGGCCGCGCCGGCGGCGCCGGCGGCGTCGCGCTGATCTCGAGGCGGCGCGCCGAGCACGGGATGCGGCGGCCTTCGTCCCCGGCCCGCACGGCCCGGTCGTGCTGGTCGACGTGGCTGGCGCTGCTCGTGCTGATCGCGACGGCGCTGCCGGCGCGTGCCGAGCTGGCGGTGCCGCCGCTTTCGGGGCGCGTCGTCGACCAGACGGGCTCGCTCGACAGTGCCGACCTCGCGCGGCTCGAGTCCAAGCTCGCCGCCGTCGAAGGCGAGCTCGGCACCCAGATCGTCGTGCTGATGGTGGCGAGCACGCAGCCCGAGGACATCGCACCCTACGCCTTCCGCGTCGCCGACGCGTGGAAGATCGGCCGCCGCGACGTCGGCGACGGGCTGCTGATCGTCGTCGCGCGCGACGACCGGCGCGTGCGCATCGAGGTCGCCAAGGCCCTCGAGGGCGCGGTGCCCGACCTCGCCGCACGGCAGATCATCGACAGCGTCATCCGCCCCGCCTTCCGCGCCGGCGACTACGCCGGCGGGCTGGGCGCCGCGATCGACGAGCTCGCCGCCCGGGTGCGCGGCGAGGCGCTGCCGCTGCCCGACCCGCGGCGCGAGGTGGCGCGAGGCACGCAGGTCGAGGACCTGCTGATGTTCTTCTTCGTCGCCGTGCCGGTGATCGGCATGGTGCTGACCAAGACGCTCGGACGCAAGCTCGGCTCGCTGGCCACAGCGGCGGCGGCCGGCGGCATCGGCTGGTTCATCACCGCGAGCCTGGTCGTCGCGGTCGCGGCCGCGGCCGGCGCGCTGGTGGTCGTCGGCCTGCTCGGCATCGGCTCGGCGGCGCGCGCGATCGGGCGCCGCAGCGGCCCCTGGAACAGCGGCGGCTGGAGCGGCGGCAGTTCGTCGGGTGGCTGGGGCGGGGGCGGCGGCTTCGGCGGGGGCGGCGGTTTCTCGTCGGGAGGCGGCGGCGACTTCGGCGGCGGCGGCGCCTCGGGGGACTGGTGATGGACGAGCGCCACGCCACCGGTGATCCGGCCGTGCGGGGCGCCGGCCGCGACGACGCCGCAGGCCGCGCCCCGGGAGGTGGGCAATGAACCGCTGGATGCGCATCCTGAAGCACCGCTGGTTCGACGAGGGCGACGTGCGGCGCGCGCTCGGTGCCGGGGCGCTGGCACGTCTCGAGGCCCGCGTGCAGGCCAGCGAGCGGCGGCACAGCGGCGAGATCCGGCTGTGCGTCGAGCCCGGGCTGCCGCTGTCGTACCTGTGGAAGGGGCTGCCACCGCGCGCCCGCGCGGTCACGATGTTCGGCAAGCTGCGCGTCTGGGACACCGAGCGCAACAACGGCGTGCTGATCTACCTGCTGCTGGCCGAGCACGCCATCGAGATCGTCGCCGACCGCGGCGTCGCGCGGTGCGTGCCGCAGGCGCACTGGCAGCAGGTGGTGGCCGGCATGCGCGAGGCCTTCCGCGCCGGACGCTTCGAGGACGGCCTGGCGCAGGCCATCGACGCGGTCGACGCGATGCTCGCCCTCCACTTCCCGCTCGCCGAGGGGGAGGTCAACCCGAACGAGTTGCCCGACTCCACGCACCTGGGCTGAGCCGGCGCCGAGCGAGTGCCTGCGCACTCGCGAGTGGCCGGATCAGGGCGAGCCCGTCCCGTGGGCGAGCGCAGGATGCGGGGGCGCGCGCAGCCGCGTTCAGCCGCCGCGCATCCGGCGCACCCCGGCGATCCAGGCCTCGAAGGCGGCCATCTGGGCGGCGACGTGGCGGCGCGTCGCCTCGTCGGTGCACTCGCCGCTCGCCGCATCGAACTTCGCGGCCGCGCTGCCGATGAAGAGCTCCGGCCGCGTCATCGGCAGCGCCTCGAGGACGGCCAGCACGCGGCGCAGGTCGTACTGGACGCGGGCACCGCCGAGCGGCCCGGGCGAGGCGCTGAGCAGCGCGACCGGCTTGCCGGCCAGCGGCTTCGCCGCGCCGCGGCTCAGCCAGTCGAGCACGTTCTTGAAGGCGCCCGGGATCGAGTGGTTGTACTCGGGGCTCGCGATGACGACGGCGTCGGCGGCGGCGATGCGCGCCTGGAGCGCGACCACCGCGTCGGGCAGTCCGTGCGCCTCGGCGTCGCCGTCGTAGACGGGCAGACCACGCCAGTCGAGCACGTCGAGGCGCATCGCCGGAGGCATCGTCGCCCCGGCCAGCCGCAGCGCGAGGCGGTTGACCGAGCCGGCGCGCAGGCTGCCGCAGAGACCGACGACGTCGACGGCGCGGGCCACCGCGGCCGGCCCGTCAGGCCGTCAGGCAGGCCGTGGTCGAGCCGCTCCAGTCGGCCAGTGGCCCGGACAGCGGCACACCGCGCCGCACCGCGGTCATCTCGGCGACGATCGACATCGCGATCTCGGGCGGGGTCAGCCCCCCGAGGTGAAGGCCGACCGGTCCGCGCAGCCGGGCGACCTCATCGGCGCTGACGTCGAACTGCCGCAGCCGGTCGCGGCGGACGTCGTTGTTGCGTCGCGAGCCGAGCGCGCCGACGTAGAAGGCCGGGGTCTTGAGCGCTTCCATCAGCGCCAGGTCGTCGAGCTTCGGGTCGTGCGTCACGGCGACCACGGCGCTGTGCGCGTCGAGGTTCATCGCGATCACCAGATCGTCGGGCATCTGGCGCGCGAGGGTCACCCCTTCCATTGCCGCCCATCCTTCGTGGTACTCGTCGCGCGGGTCGCAGACCGTGACGCGGTAGTCGAGCATCACGGCCATCGCCGCCAGGTAGCGGCTGAGCTGTCCGCCGCCGACGATCAGCAGCCGCAGCCGCGGCCCGTGCACCGTGGTCAGGCTGGCGCCGTCGAACTGCACCGTGTCGCCTTCGGCCGCCTCGTCCAGCGCGACCATCCCGGTGGCGAGCTCGAGGCGGCGGCGCACGACGCGGTGCCGCTCGATGGCGGCCAGCAGCTCGCGCAGCATCGACGAGGCGGCCAGCGGCTCAAGAACGATCTGCACCGTGCCGCCGCAGGGCAGGCCGAACCGGCGCGCCTCCTCGGCGCTGGCGCCGTACGTGGTGACCTGCGGCAGGCGCGGCGCGAGATCGCCACGCTGCACGCGCGCGATCAGGTCGTCCTCGATGCAGCCGCCCGACAGCGAGCCGGCGACCTGGCCGTCGTCGCGGACGATCATCAGGCTGCCCGGCGGCCGCGGGCTCGAGCCCCAGGTGCGCACGACGGTGCCCATCACCACGCGATGGCCGCGGTTCATCCAGTCCATTGCGGTGCGAAGCACTTCGACGTCCATGCTGTTCAACGCACAGCCTCCGGCTCGGCGATCACGGGTCGTGGAGGATGCCACGGGCGCACGACGACTGCCGGCGGGGGGCCAATCGTCGACGCGGGCGTCGACAGGTCGGACTGCTGCACGCGCGCTGCGGCGGCCGGTGCCCCGGACAGGCCCGCGGCGCCGGGGGGGCGTCGCAGCTACTTGCGGCGCAGCTTCTGGATCGCCGCGAGCTGCGCGGCCATGGTCGCGAACTCGCTCTGCGCGGCCGCGAGGTCGATGTCGCTGCGGGCGTTGCGCATCGCCTCCTCGGCGAGCTTGCGCGCCTCGATGGCCTTGGCCTCGTCGAGGTCGTGGCCGCGGATCGCCGTGTCGGCGAGCACCGTCACCACGCCCGGCTGCACCTCCAGGATGCCGCCGGCGACGAAGACGAACTCCTCCTCGCCGTTGTCGGCACGCTCGATGCGCACCGCACCCGGCCGGATGCGCGTGATCAGCGGGGTGTGCCGCGGCAGGATGCCGAGCTCGCCGCTCTCGCCCGGCAGCGCGACGAACTTCGCCTCGCCGCTGAAGATGCTCTCGCTCGCGGAGACGACGTCGACGTGGATGGTGGCCATGGCTGCTGGTCCCGTTCTTCGGTGGAGGGCTGCGAGGGGCGGGCCGTCGAGGCGCCGCCGCGCGGCGCGCCCGTCACTGGATCTTCTTCGCCTTCTCGAAGGCTTCGTCGATGGTGCCCACCATGTAGAACGCCTGCTCCGGCAGATGGTCGCA
>JALORQ010000052.1 GCA_025458805.1 Rubrivivax sp. | reverse complement strand
CCGGCCAAGGCCGAGCGCCTGCACGCCGCCATTGGCGGCTCGCGGCTGGTGCGGGTGCCGCGCGCCGGGCACACGTCCACCGTCGAGGAGCCCGAGCAGATCAACGCCGCGCTGACGGCGTTCCTCGACGAGGTGGCGATCCGCAGCAGCGTGAGCTGAACCGCGTCGCGCTGACGCCGCCTCGGCAACGCGTCGGCGAGTGTCCCGCCGACGTCGGACAAGAGGCGGCGACCGACGGGTTGACCTCGCGCCCGGGGCACCGGGCAACGTCAGCTTGACCTCCAAAACCGGTCACTCCATCTTGGCCGGTTCAGCCCCGGCCCAAGACAACTGATGGCGCACGAGGTGATCGGTCGTGTTCGACTGCGGATGCCGGTCAGTCGCTGTGTGAGGCCAAGTAGCGGCTCTCGGCTGATTGCCGATGCCGTCGACGCATCGGCAACAGAAGCTCGCCGATGCTTTTCACCCGTTTGCTCCTTGGGCCAGGCATGGCCAGCCGGAGGCGGCCGGGATCGGTCGGCGCTACCGTCACCGCGCTGAGAAGAACATCACGCTACGCCTTGCCCGCCGCGCTCTCGCGGCCCAGCAGACTGCGCGCAACGATTTCCTTCATGATCTCCGTCGTGCCACCGTAAATGCGCTGTACGCGGGCATCGGCCCAGGCGCGCGCGATCGGGTACTCGCGCATGTAGCCGTAACCGCCGAACAGCTGCAGGCACTGGTCGAGCACCGAGAACTGCATCTCGGTGCACCAGAACTTGGCCACCGACGCCGTGGCGGTGTCCAGCTGGCCCGCGAGGTGCTTCTCGAGACAGTCGTTGAGGAAGCTGCGCGCCACGAGGGTGCTCGCGTGCAGGTCGACCAGCCGGTGGCGGATGATCTGCTTGTCGGCCAGCGGCGCGCCGAAGGCGCGGCGCTGCAGCAGGTGGTCACGCGTCCACTCGACCGCCGCCTCCATAGCCGCGACGGCGGTGATGGCCACCAGCAGCCGCTCCTGCGGCAGCTCGGCCATCATGTACCGGAACCCGGCCCCGGACTCGCCCAGCAGCCGGTCCTGCGGCAGGCGCAGGTCGTCGAAGAACAGCTCCGACGTGTCCTGCGCGTGCATGCCCAGCTTCTCGAGCCGCCGACCGCGGACGAAGCCCGGGCGGTCGGCGTCGACCAGCAGCAGGCTCACGCCGCCGGCGCCGCCCGTCGCGTCGGTCTTGGCGGCGAGCAGCACCAGGTCGGCTATCTGGCCGTTGGAGATAAAGATCTTGCGGCCGTTGACGCGCCAGTGGCCGCCGTCGGCGTCGGCGCGGGTGCGGATCGACGCGAGGTCGCTGCCGGCGTCGGGCTCGGTCATGCCGATCGCGCCGATCACCTCGCCGCGGGCCATGCGCGGCAGCCACTCGCGCTTCTGCGCCTCGCTGCCGTAGTGCAGCAGGTACGGCGCGACGATGTCGGAGTGCAGGTAGAACAGCGGGCCGGTGGCGCCGGCGCGCGCCATCTCCTCGACGACGATGGCGCTGAAGCCGAAGTCGACGCCGGCGCCGCCGTAGGCCTCGGGGATCGTCAGGCACAGCAGGCCGAGCTCGCCGGCGCGCCGCCACAGCGCGCGCGGCACCTGGCCGTCGCGCTCCCACGCGGCGTGGTGCGGCGCGATCTCGTCGGCGACGAAGCGGCGCACCGTGTCGCGGAAGGCGCGGTGCTCGGGGCCGTCCAGCGGCGGCCGGGGCGGGTAGAGGTCGGCGTCGGGATCGCTCACGCAGTCGCTCCAGGGGAAGGGGCCGGGCGGTCGCCGACCTGCGCCCGCCCGAGGTCGAGCACGACGGCGCCGCGCTCGACGCAGGTGGCGCGGAAACGCACCTCGTCGGCGTCGCGCCAGAACTCGCAGTCCAGCGTCTCGCCCGGGTACAGCGGCGCCGTGAAGCGCGCGCGCAGCGCCTGCAGCCGCGCGGCGTCGAAGCCGCAGAACTCCTGCACGATCAGCAGCCCCAGCAGCCCGAACGTGCACATGCCGTGCATGATCGGCCGCTCGAAGCCGGCGTGGCGCGCGACCGCGGGGTCGACGTGCAGCGGATTCGGGTCGGCACTCAGGCGGTACAGCAGCGGCTGGTGCGTCGCGGTGGCGCGGCGCACGACGCGATCGGCAGGCCGAGCGGGCCATGGCGGCAGCGGCGGCGGCGCGGCCGCACCGAGCCGCTGCCGCGCGGGGTCGCCCCCGGCGAAGCCGCCGTTGCCGCGCGCGAGCACGCTCGTGCGCGAGCGCGCGAGCGTCTGCCCGCTCGCGCTGTCGACCAGTTTGCGTTCGACGACGAACAGCGCGCCGCGGCCGGGCCCGCGGTCCTCGACGCTCGCGACGCGGTTGTGGCCGGTGACGTCGCCGTGCGGCGGCAGCACGCCCGGCCACTGCATGTCCTCCTCGGCGTGCACGAGGCGGGCCCAGTCGAGGCCGGTGTCGGCATCGCGCATCCAGAAGCCCGGGTCGCCGAGCATCGCGCACATCGTCGGCAGCGCCTGCAACTGCGCCTCGTAGACGAAGCGCAGGTGGCGCTCGTCCCACGTGTCGGTGCCATGCCCGGCGCCGACGCCCAGCGCGTAGAGGATGGTGTCGCGCGCTTCGTAGCGCTGCCGCACCGTGGGCAGTTGGCGCCGCAGCAGCGCCAGCGGGTCGAAGCTCACGCGCGCCTCGCCCCGTAGCCGCGATGCGCCGCCACGCGCGGGCCGACCCCCGCCAGCAGATTGCGCACCGCGGCCGCCGCGATGACCTCCAGCGAGCGCGCACCGTCGGCGCGGTACCACGTGGGCACGTGGTTCAGCGCGCCGATCAGCTGCAGGCGCAGCAGCGTGCGGTCGACGCCACGCCGCAGCGGCAGCGCGTCGATCAGCGCGCGGAACTTGGCCTCGTAGCCGTTGCGCAGCGCGATCAGCTCGTCGTGGTGCTCGGGCGGGAAGTCGTGCGGCTGCACCTGCACGAACACGCCGGCGAACGGCGCGTCGCCCGGCGCGAGGCCCGCCATCATGCGCAGGTGCGCCGTCACGCCGCGCCGCAGCCGCGTCCACGCGTCGCCGGGCTTCGCGACGGCGGCGTCGAAGGCCTCGCCGACGCGGCGCACGCCCTCGGCATACACGGCCAGCAGCAGGTCGCCCTTCGACGGGTAGTGGTAGTAGATCGAACCCGCGGTCATGCCGGTGGCCGCGGCGATGTCGCGCATCGTCGTCAGCGCGTAGCCGTGGCGGCGGAACACGTGCGCCGCCGCCTCCAGCAGCGCCGTGTGGCGGTTGCGCGCCTGCGTTCTCGCCGTGGCGTGCGGCGAAGCCGGCGGCGCGGCGGCGAGGGCCGCGCGCGCCGTCATGGGCCGGAATGGCCGAAGGCGCCGAGCAGCGCGTCGCCGGCGCTGTCGAACGGCCGCGCCCCGGCGCGCTCGGCGATGCGCGCCCAGTGGCCGGCGACGAACTCGGGCGTGACGTCGTCGCCGTCGGCGTGCACGCCCGGGCCCTCGACCACCTGCACCGTCGAGAAGTAGCCCGCGCCGGCCGCCAGGATGCACCCGCTGGCGTCGCACGCCTCGCTGGCCAGGTACGCCACGCCCGCCGCCACCCGCTCGGGGCTGGCCTCGGCGAGCAGGCGCGCGAACGGCAGCCCCTGCGTCATGCGCGTCAGCGCCACCGGCGCGATCGTGTTGACGCGGATGCCGAACTTCGCGCCCTCGTGCTTGAGCGTGTTCATCAGGCCGACGACGCCCATCTTCGCCGCGCCGTAGTTGCTCTGCCCGAAGTTGCCGTACAGCCCGGCGGCCGAGGTCGTCATCACGATGCGCCCGTACAGCTGCTGCTGCATCACCGGCAGCACGGCGCGCGAGCACCACGCCGAGCCCAGCAGGTGCACGCGCACGACGGCCTCGAAGTCGGCGGGCGCCATCTTGGCCAGCGTCTTGTCGCGCAGGATGCCGGCGTTGTTGACGAGGATGTCGACGCGGCCGAACGCGGCGAGTGCGCCGTCGACGAGCCGTTGCGCCCCCTGCGGCGTGGCGATGTCGTCGAAGCTCGCCGCGGCGCGGCCGCCGGCGGCCACGATCTCGTCGACGACGCGCTGCGCCGCGGCCTCGTCGCCGCCGACGCCGTCGAGGGTGCCGCCGAGGTCGTTGACGACCACCGCCGCGCCGCGCGCGGCGAGCAGCAGCGCGTGCGCGCGCCCGAGCCCGCCGCCGGCACCGGTGACCACGGCCACGCGGCCGTCGAATCGGATCGGGTTCATGCCGCTTCCTTCTGCCTCGCCCGGCCGCCGCCGTACAGCGCCTCGATGGCGTCGGCGTACTTCTCGGCGATGCTCTTGCGCTTGATCTTCATTGTCGCCGTGACCTCGCCGTCGTCGTGGTCGAGCTCCTTGGCGAGCAGGTGGAACTTGCGCACCTGCTGCACCTGCGGCATGCGCGCGTTGACGCGGTCGACCTCGGCCTGCACCAGGTCGCGCACCTTCGGGTGCTCGGCCAGGCTGCGGAAGTGCGTGTAGGCGACGCCGTGCTCCTCGGCCCACTTGCCGACGGTGTCGTAGTCGATCTGGATCAGCGCCGACACGAACGGCCGCTTGTCGGCCACGACGATGGCTTCCTTGACGTAGGCGCTGAACTTCAGCGCGTTCTCGATCTCGCTGGGGGTGATGTTCTTGCCCCCGGCGGTGATCATGATGTCCTTCTTGCGGTCGACGATGCGGATCTCGTTGCCCTCGGGGCCCAGGACCGTGACGGCCACGTCGCCGGTGTGCAGCCAGCCGTCGGCGTCGACCGCCTCGCGCGTGGCCGCCTCGTTGCGGTAGTAGCCGGCGAACACCGTCGGCCCGCGCACGAGCAGCTCGCCGTCTTCGGCCAGCCGCACCTCGACCCCGGGGATCGGCGCGCCGACGGTGCCCACCGGCGACGCGGCGCTGCGCTGCACCGTGACCACGCCGGCCGTCTCCGTCATGCCGTAGCCCTCGCGGATCGGCACGCCCAGCGCGCGGAAGAAGCGCAGCATGTCGGGCGCGATCGGCGCCGCGCCGGACAGCGCGAGGCGGCAGCGGCGCAGGCCGATGAAGTTGTTCAGCGCGCGCAGCACGAGCCCGTGCCACGCCGCGTGCGTGAGCTTCTGCGCCAGCGACCAGCGCTCGCGCGGCACGTCGGCGAACGGCAGCGTCGCGGCGAGCGCGCGGTCGTACAGCCGCTTGCGCAGCCCGCCGGTCTCGCGCATCTTGATCTCGATCGACGCGTGCAGCTTCTCCCAGATGCGCGGCACGCCGAGGAACAGCGTCGGCGCGATCTCGCGCAGGTCGCTCTGCACCGTGCGCAGGCTCTCGGCGAAGTTGACGACCGCCCCGGAGCGCAGCGGCAGGTAGACGGTGTAGATCTGCTCGGCCACGTGGCACAGCGGCAGGTACGACACCGTCGAGTCGGCCGGCGTGCAGCGGTAGATGGCGTCGGTGCCGGCGGCCATCGCGGCGATGTTGCCGTAACTGATCATCGCGGCCTTGGGCCGGCCGGTCGAGCCGCTGGTGAAGATCATCAGCGCGATGTCGTCCATGCGCTGGCGCTCGAGGCACTCCTCGACGACGCGCGGACGCTCGTGCTCGAAGGCCTGCCCGAGCGCGGTGACCTCCTCGAAGGTCAGCAGGTCGTCGACACGGTAGTGGCGCAGGCCGCGCGGGTCGATGACGACGAGGTGGCTCAGCAGCGGCAGCCGCTCGCGCACCTCGAGCACCTTGTCGAGCTGCTCCTGGTCCTCGCACACGACGACGCGCGCGTCGGAGGCCTGCAGCAGGTACTCGATCTCCGGTGCCGGCGACGTGGGGTACACGCCCACCGTCACCGCGCCGACCATGCCGCAGCCGAGCTGCGCGAACACCCACTCCTTGCGGTTCTCGCTGATGATCGCGCAGTGCCCGCCGGGCGGGAGCCCGAGCTTGACGAGGCCGAGCCCGAAGTGGCGCGCCGCGGCGTCGTAGCGCGCCCAGGTGAAGGGCTCCCAGATGCCGTAGTCCTTCTGCCGCAGCGCGACGGCGTCGGCGCGCGTGCGCGCCCAGTGCCGCAGCTGCTGCGGCAGCGTCAGCGCACCGATGTCGGACACCGTGCTCACGACAGCCACCTCTTGCGCCGCTTGTAGTGCTTGACGTCGCGGAAGCTCGCCAGCTCCTGCGCGCCGTCGCCGTAGCCGAGGTAGAAGCGCTGCACGTCGGGGTCGCTCGTCAGCTTGTCGGTCGGCCCGTCGATCACGACCTTGCCGCTTTCCATGATGTAGCCGTAGTGCGCGATGCCGAACGCGGCCATCGCGTTCTGCTCGACGAGCAGCATCGCGACGCCCTGCTCGCGGTTGATGCGCGCGATGATGTCGAAGATGGCCCGCACCACCAGCGGCGCCAGCCCGAGCGAGGGCTCGTCGAGCAGCATCAGGCCGGGCTTGCCCAGCAGCGCGCGGCCGATGGCCAGCATCTGCTGCTCGCCGCCCGAGAGGTAGCCCGCGCGCTGCGCGCGGCGCTCCTTGAGCCGCGGGAAGTAGTCGTAGATCATCGCGATGTCGGGCTTGTCGCCGCGCCCGATCAGCGCGTTGCCGGCGGCCACCAGGTTCTCCTCGACGGTGAGGTCCTCGAACACGTGGCGGCCTTCGCGCACGTGCGCGATGCCGCGGCGCGCGAGCAGGTGCGGCTCGACGGCGTCGATGCGCTCGCCGCGGAAGCGGATCGAACCGGTGCGCACCTCGCCCACCTCCAGCGGCAGCAGCCCGGAGATGGCCTTCAGCGTCGTCGTCTTGCCCGCGCCGTTGCTGCCCAGCAGCGCGACGATCTGCCCCTGCGGCACGGCGAGCGACAGCCCGCGCAGCACCTGCACCGTGTGGTGGTAGACGACCTCGATGTTCTCGACCGCGAGCGTCGGCACCCCCGCGGGTGCCGACGCGCGGCCGGGAACGGCCGCCGCCGGGGCATCGGCCATGGCGTTCGTCACCCGGCCATGCGGATCCAGTCGCTGGCCGGCTGCAGCAGCTTTGTCGACGCGTTGTACTCGTAGATCCGCCCGACCGGGATCTGGTGACCCTTGAGCGAGACCGGCCGGCCGACGATCCCCCCGGTGTCCCAGTTGTCGATCGACTCGAGCGCCGCCTTCAGGTTCGGCCCGGTCAGCGCCTGGTTGGCCTTCAGGCAGCGCTCGATGGTCTCGGCGAAGATCGAGCCGACCAGCCAGCCGTGGGTGTGGAAGATCGAGCTGTACGCCATGTCGGGCCGCGCCTTGGCAAGGTAGTCCTTGATGGCCTGCATCGTCGGCGCGCCGGCCGTGTCGTAGCTGTAGCGGTACGGCATCACCCCCATCCACCCCTCGCCGGCGGCGCCCATCGCGTCGACGGTGGTCTTGTCCATGCTCCAGATCGTGCCCATCGGCTTGGCGGTCATGCCCGCCTCGCGCATCTGCTTGATGAACTCCGGGATCGGCGCGAGTACGTAGCCGTGGAAGATCACGAAGTCGGGCCGCGCGCGGCGCAGCCGCGCCACCTCGGCCGAGACGTCGACGGCGCCGGGCTTGGTGACGATCTCCATCGCGATCGGGATGCCGAGCTTCTGCGCGTGCTCCTTGCCGTCGGCGATCGGATCGCGGCCGAACTCGGTGTCGCTGTAGACGAGCGCCACCGACGGCTTGGTCGCGCCGCGGGCGGTGCCGTTGATGTACTCGAGCAGGATGCCGATCATCGCGGCGTAGCTCGGCCCGGCCATGAAGTAGTACGGCGCCTTCTGCGGGTCGGCGAGGTCGGAGGCGAACGACGGGCTGCAGGTGATCGTGCTGCCCAGGCGGCTGACCTCCTCGGCCGAAGCCTTGGCCCACGCCGTCGAGTCGCCGTAGAACACGGGCGGGCGGTGCGCGGCCATGATCTTCTTGAACACGCTCATCGCCTGGTCCATCTTGTAGCCGGAGTCCTCGGCCACGTAGCGGATGCGGCGCCCGGCGATGCCGCCGTTGGCGTTGCGCCATTCGCAGTAGTCGCCAAGGCCCTGGTGCAGCCCGACGCCGGCAAAGGCGAACACGCCGGTGATCGGCGGCGCCGCGCCGAACACGATCTCGCCGCTCTGCGCGATCGCCGGTGCCCAGGTCAGGGCCGAGAGTCCGGCCGCCCCCAGGCCCGCCTGGACGAGGCGACGACGGGACGGGTCGGCGGCGTGACGTGGGAGGTCGCTCATGGTCTGTCTCCTTCGGTGGTGGGGCGGGATCAGGCCCGGAAGGGCCACAGGTGGAAGTAGCGCCGGATGCGGCGCCAGATCTCGAGCAGCCCGTGCGGCTCGAAGACGAGGAAGCCGATGATGAGCAGGCCGAACACGACCTGCTGGATCGGCGACAGGACCTCGGTGGCGCGCGGCGCCCACTGCGCGACGAAGGCCACGCCCGAGCGCAGCACCTCGGGCACCAGCGTCATGAACACCGCGCCGAGGATGCTGCCCAGCGTGCTGCCCAGGCCGCCGACGATGATCGCCGCGAGGTAGAAGATCGACAGCTGCAGCGTGAAGTACTCGGGCGTCATCGCGCGGTAGTAGTAGCCGAGCAGCGCGCCGGCGATCCCGGCGTAGAACGAGCCGATCGCGAACGCGCTGAGCTTGTAGTGCAGCAGGTTGATGCCCAGGACCTCGGCCGAGATGTCCTTGTCGCGGATCGCGATGAAGGCGCGGCCGACGCGGGTGCGGAACAGGTTGCGCGCGGCGATCAGCAGCAGCACGGCGCACGTGGCGATCAGGTAGTAGACGCGGCGGTCGGTGTCGAGCACGAAGCCGAACACGCTCGCCGGCGGCACGTTCACGCCGCGCACGCCGCCGGTGACCGACTCCCACTCGCGGAACACGTAGACCAGCAGGAACTGCATCGCCAGCGTCGCCACCGCGAGGTACAGCCCCTTGATGCGCAGGCTCGGCGTGCCGACGACGACGCCGAGCGCCGCGGCGAACAGCCCGGCCAGCGGCAGCGTGACGACGAAGGGCACGCCACGCTGCGCGAACCAGGCCGCGGTGTAGCAGCCCACGCCCATGAACGCGGCGTGGCCGAGCGAGATCAGCCCGGTGTAGCCGGTCATGATGTTGAGCCCCGTCGCGGCGATGACGTGGATGCCCAGCACGCAGGCCAGCCCGACGAGGTAGGCGCCGCCGACGAGCGGGAACAACGCGAGCGCGACCAGCAGCGCGGCGAGCCACGCGCGCGCCACCGGCGTCGACCACAGGGCCTCGTCGTGCTCGTAGCTCTGGCGGAAGTCGCCGATGCGCATGCCGGCCCCCTTAAAGCCTTTCGATCTGCCGCGTGCCGAACAGCCCGTAGGGCCGCACCAGCAGGATCACCAGCACGACGACGTAGGGCACGATGTCGCGCACCTTGCCGCCGAGGTAGGCGGCGGTCAGGCTCTCGAGCAGGCCGATGATCAGCCCGGCGACGATCGCCCCGGCGATGCTGTCGAGCCCGCCGAGGATGATGACGGCGAGCACGCCGAGCGCCGCCGTGCCCAGCGCCGGCGACAGGCTGGTCATCGACGCGACGACGATCCCGGCCACGGCGCCGACGATGCCGGCGAACATCCACGTCAGCCGCTGCGTGCGCCGCACGTCGATGCCGAGCACGTAGGCCGTGACGGGGTCGCTGGCCGCGGCGCGCATCGCGATGCCGGTCTTCGAGTAGCGGAAGTACAGCGTGAACGCGGTGATGATCACGGCGGCGAGCCCGAAGCTCCAGACTATCTGGCCCGGGATCAGCACGTCGCCGATGATGAACGGCTTGCGCGGCAGCAGCGCCGGCATCTCGAAGTTGCGGCCGCTCCAGATCGCCTCGACGCCGCCGTGCAGCGCGCTGGCCAGGCCGATCGTGGCCATCAGCACCGCGATGACGGGCTGGCCGGCCAGCGGCCGCAGGATCGAGCGCTCGACCAGTGCCGCGCACAGCGCAACCGCCGCGAGCGTGGCCGGCAGCGCGAGCCACAGCGGCAGGCTCCACACCACGTTGGCGGTGTAGAAGAAGTACGCGCCCAGCATCATGAACTCGCCCATCGCGAAGTTGATGACGCCAGTGCCCTTGTAGATGAGCACGAAGCCGAGCGCGACCAGCGCGAGCAGCCCGCCGGAGAGCAGGCCGATGGCGCTGAATTCGATCAGCGCGAGCGCGTCGAAGCCCTGCCCGCTCAACGGACGACCCTCCGTGCTTCGCACTCCGGGATGAGCGCTTGGGAGCGGCCCGGCGCGCTCATGCCGGGGCGGCCGCGTGGGCCGTGTCGCCGAGGTAGGCGCGCACGACCTCGGGATTGGCGCGCACCTGCACCGGCGTGCCTTCGCCGATGACCTCGCCGAAGTTCAGCACGACGACGTGGTTCGAGATGTCCATCACGAGGCCCATGTCGTGCTCGATCAGCAGCACGGTGACGCCGCGTTCCTCCTGGATGTCGAGGATGAAGCGCGCCATGTCCTCGGTTTCCTCGCGGTTCATGCCGGCCACCGGCTCGTCGAGCATCAGCACGCGCGGCTGCATCGCCAGCGCGCGCGCCAGCTCGACGCGCTTCTGCAGGCCGTACGGCAGCGCCGCCACCGGCTGGTGGCGCACGTGGTCGATTTCGAGGAAGTCGATCACCTCGCGCTCGATCTCGCGGCGCAGCGCCATCTCCTCGCGTCGCGCCGGCCCCAGGTACCACATCGCCGACAGCGGGTTCGCGCCCAGGCGGCTGTGCCCGCCCAGCTTGATGTTGTCGAGCACCGTCATGCCGCGGAACAGCGCGACGTTCTGGAACGTGCGCGCCAGCCCGAGCCCGGCGCGGCGGTGCGCGCTCTCGCTTGTGATGTCGCGCCCGTCGAAGCGCACGCTGCCGCGCTGCGGGCGGTAGAAGCCCGAGATGGCGTTGAACAGGCTGGTCTTGCCGGCGCCGTTGGGCCCGATCACCGCGGTGATCTCGCCGGCCCGGGCCGCGAGCGAGACGCCGGCGAGCGCCTTGATGCCGCCGAACGACAGGTGCAGGTCGTCGACCTGCAGCAGCGGCTCGCCGGTCATGACGGACGCACCCGCACCGGCAGCGACACCATGCCGCGGAACACGAGCGAGTTGATCCACGGCGGCTGCGCCACGGCAGGCTCGATCTCGCGGTAGCGCTGCAGCAGCAGCGGAAACGCCACCTGGCCTTCGGTGCGCGCGAGCGGGAACCCCAGGCAGATGTGCGCGCCGTAGCCGAAGGTAAGGTGCGGCACGCCGTCGCGCGCGAGGTCGAGACGGTCGGGGTCGGGGTACGCGCGCGGGTCGCGGTTCGCGGCGTTGAGCATGATGAACACGCGCTGGCCCGCCTCGAGCACCTTGCCGTGCAGCTCGTGCGTCTGCGCGACGATGCGCACCTGCGCGCCCGACGGCCCGTCGTAGCGCAGCAGTTCCTCGACGGCCGCCGGCGCGAGGCCGGGGTCGGCGCGCAGCGCGGCCATCTGCTGCGGGAAGCGCATCAGCGACAGCAGCCCGTTGGCGATGTGGTTCGTCGTCGTCTCGTGGCCCGCGAACAGCAGCATGATGCAGGTGGCCACCAGCTCGTCGTCGCTGAAGCGGTCGCCGTCGTCGTCGCGCAGGTGCACCAAGGCGCTGAGCAGGTCGTCGCGCGGCTCGCGCCGGCGCGCGTCGATCAGCGCGCGGAAGAACGCCGCCATCTCGCGGGTGGCGGCCTCGGCGGTGTCGTACTTCTCGGCCGCGAGACGCGACGAGCCGATGAACAGCGCCATGTCGTCGGACATGCGCTTGACTTCGGAAAGCGAATCACGCGGCACGCCGAGCATCGCCATGATCACCAGGCACGGCAGCGGCCCGGCGAAGTCGGCGATGGCGTCGAACGCGTCGCGCCCGTCGAGCCGGTCGAGCAGCCACAGCGCGATCTGCTCCACCTGCGGGCGCATCGCCTGCATCGACTTGGCGTGGAACACCTTGCCCGCGAGCCGCCGCAGCCGGGTGTGCTCGGGCGGGTCCTTGAACACCATCCACAGCGACAGGTAGCGGATGATGTTCGCGATGCGCTCGGCCTCGGCGCCGGGCAGCGACTCGAAATACGGCCGCAGCCGGTCGGACGACAGGCGGTCCTTGTCCAGGCACACGCGCTTGACGTCGTCGTAGCGCGTCAGCACCCAGCTCTTCAGGCGCGGGCTCCAGTGGCACGGGTCGTCGTCGCGCATGCGCGCGAACAGCGGATAGGGGTCGGCCAGCGTGGCCGGGTCGTCGGGGCGCCAGTCGATGGCCGTCGTCATCGCGACTTCTCCAGGATCGTCACGGCGCAGGCCGCCTCGTCGAAGCCCATCACGCCGCCGCCGTTCTCGATCAGCCCCAACGCCGCGCCGCCGACCTGGCGCTCGCCGGCCTCGCCGCGCAGCTGCAGGCACACCTCGTGCACCATCGACAGCCCGGTCGCCCCCACCGGGTGGCCCTTCGACACCAGCCCGCCCGACACGTTGACCGGCAGCGAGCCGCCGAGCGCGGTGGCGCCCGACTCGACGAACCGCCCGCCCTGCCCGTCGGGGCACAAGCGCAGCATCTCGAGCTGGTAGATCTCGCAGAACGAGGTCGCGTCGTGCAGCTCGACGACGTCGATGTCCGCCGGCCCCAGCCCGGCGTGGGCATAGGCCTTGTCGGCCGCGACACGCGACAGCCCCGGCTCGTCGAGGCGGCGGTATTTGCCGCCGGCGAGCTGGCTCGTGCGCACCTTGACGGCGCGGCGGCGCGCGGCCGGCGGTAAATCCGCCAGCGCCGACTCGGAGCACAGCAGCGCCGCGGCGGCGCCGTCGCCGAGCGGCGAGCACATCGAGCGCGTCAGCGGCCAGCTGACCTCGCGGTCCGCGAGCACCTCGTCGACGCCGATCTCGAAGCGGTACTGCGCCTTCGGGTTCAGGCTGCCGTGGCGGTGGTTCTTCGACGCGGCGACGGCAATCTGCCGCTGCGTCGTGCCGTGGGTCTTCATGTGCCACGCCGCCTGCATCGCGTAGGTGTCCATGAAGATGGTGCGCCCCGGGCCGGGCTCGAAGGGCTTGCCCGCCGCCTCGCCGGCGGCGCGGTAGTAGTCGCGCCAGCGCCAGGGCTCGAGCTGGTCGATCGCCGTGCCGAAGATCGCCGGCACACGCGTGGGGTCGTCGGGGCTGACCAGCTTCTCGACGGCCATCGCCAGGCTCATGCGGGCCTGCCCCGACAGCACGTCCTTCCACGCTCCGTGGAAGGCCATCGAACCGGTCGCGCAACCGCCCTCGACGTTGATCATCCCGACGCGCTGCGGGAACAGCCCCTCCTCGACCAGCGGCGTGAAGCAGACCTGGCCGCGGATGCCGCCCTGCCCCCACTGGCCCATGCCGCAGTTGCCGAACCAGGCCTGCTCGATCAGCGACGCATCGGCCGGCGACATCCCGGCGTCGGCCAGCAGGTCGAGGTAGGCCCAGCGCACGAGGTCCTGGAAGCTGCGGTCGGCGTGCTTGCCGAAGGGCGTGCACGACGTGGCGACGACGTAGACGTGGGTCATCGCGACGGCCCTGCGGCGGCTGCCATGGCGAACGCGCACGCCACGCCGGAGCGGGGCACGGGCTGCTGCGCTGCAGCACGAAGATGCGGTGGCGACGGACCCATTTGCCAAACAATTGTTCGTTGGACACCGCCCCGCCGGCCATGCGCGTTAGCCCTAGTGGGCAGGCCCGCGCATTGCTGGAACGCTTGCCCCATGGCCTTCGACGACGTCATCCTCGGCAGCGGCGTGCGCACGCCCTTCGGCGACTTCGGCAAGTCGCTGCGCGATGTACCGCTCGCCGTCATGGGCACCCACGTCGTGAAGGCCTCGCTGGCCCGCGCCGGCCTGGTGGCCTCGTCGGTGGACCATCTCGTGTTCGGCAACACCGCGCCGGTCGACCACGACGGCCTGTTCGTCAGCCGCAAGATCGCGCTGGAGGCGGGCCTGCCGGTGGACAGCGCGGCGCTCGGCGTGGTGCGCGCCTGTGGCACCGGCTCGCAGGCCATCGTCAGCGCCGCGCTGCAGATCGTCACCGGCCATAGCCGCGTCGCGATCGCGGCCGGCGGCGAGAACTTCTCGCGCGTGCCGTACCTCGCGCACAAGGTGCGCTGGGGCGCGATGCGCGGTCCGTTCGAGTTCGTCGACGGGCTGGACTACATCTACCGCTGCCCGTTCACGCGCGAGCTGATGGGCGACACCGCCGAGAACCTCACCCAGCGCTTCGGCTACCGACGCGAGGACATGGACGCCTGGGGGCTGATGAGCCAGCAGCGCGCGGCCGCCGCGATGCGCTCGGGGTTCCTCGCCCGCCAGATCGAGCCGATCGACGTGCCGGAGCCGGGCTCGAAGGCGGCACGCACGCGGCGCTTCGAACACGACGAGTTTCCCCGCCCCGCCATCACCGCGGAGAAGCTGGCCGCGCTGGCGCCCGCCTTCCGCAAGGACGGCCAGGGCAGCGTCACGGCCGGCAACTCCAGCGGCGTCACCGACGGCGCCGCGGCAATCGTGGTCGCGCACCGCGAGGCGGCGCTGGAGCTGGGCATCGCGCCCGAGGCGCGGCTGGTCGACTACGCCGTGGTCGGCGTGCCGCCGGAGATCATGGGTGCAGGCCCGGTGCCGGCGGTGCGCCGCCTGCTCGAGCGCAACCGGCTGCAGGTGCGCGACATCGACTACTTCGAGATCAACGAGGCCTTCGCCGTGGTCAACCTGCACGCCGAGCGCGAGCTCGGGCTGCCGCGCGAGCGCACCAACCTGTACGGCGGCGGCATCAGCATCGGCCACCCGCCGGGCGCGACCGGGCTGCGCATGACGATCACCGCGATGCACCACCTCGCGGACACCGGTGGCCGCTACGCCGTGATCAGCATGTGCCTGGGCTCGGGCATGGGCATGGCCACGCTGATCGAGAACCTGCGGCGCTAGCCCGTTCGACCCTTGGAGACCGACCCATGGACTTCGCCATTGCCTCCGACGTCGAGCATCGACGCCGTGCCTTCCGCGACTTCCTCGAGTGCGAGATCCGCCCGATCGGCGACCGCCGCGACGCCGGCGGCCCGCTCGAGCGCCACGAGCTCGACGACCTCGTCGCGCGGCTGCAGCCCAGCGGCATCATGCACGCGAGCCTGCCGCACGACGTGGGCGGCACCAACCGCAGCTTCCTCGAGCGCATCCTGCTGGCCGAGGAGTTCGCGCGGGTGTGGCCGTCGCTCGCGGTGACGATCGACTCGCACAACATCGTCGTCGAGATCATCGCGCGGCAGGGCGCGCCGTGGATGAAGGACCGCTACGTCGAGGCCGGCATCACCGGGCGCGCGATCATGGGCGACATGATGAGCGAGCCGCAGGCCGGCTCGGACACGCGCAACCTCGCCACGCGCGCCGTCGCCGCCGGCGACCACTACGTCGTCGACGGCACGAAGATGTGGACGACCAACGGCGTGTGGGCCGACGTCGCGCTGCTGTCGGCCGTGGCCAACGACGACGACTACCGGCGCGACCCGCGCCGCGGCGTGATCCACCTGCTGGTCGACAAGGCCGTCTCGCCGTGGAAGGTGCGCGACCTGCCGATCATCGGCCTCAAGGCCGGCACGACGGGCTACATCGAGTTCGAGAACTGCCGCGTGCCCCGCCAGCACCTGTTTCACGCCGACGACACCGGCTACACGCAGAACCTGGTGGTGCGCGGCTGGGCGCGCATCCTGCTCGGCGCGTGGGCCATCGGCATCATGCAGGCGGCGATCGACGACGCCGTGCAGTTCGCGCGCGAGCGCCACACCTTCGGCAAGCCGATCGCCGCGCACCAGATGATCCAGGACATGGTCGCGCGCATGCACGTCGACCTGGAAACCAGCCGCCTGCTGACGTACAAGGCGGCGTGGCTGATGGACCAGGGCGTGCGCTGCGACCTCGAGCAGGCCACGGCCAAGCTGCACGCCTGCGAAGTGGTCAAGCGCGTGACCGACGACGCGATCCAGATCCTCGGCGGCCGCGGCCTCACCACCGACGAGGGCTACCGCACCGAGCGGCTGCACCGCGATGCACGCTTCCTCGCCGTGGCCGAAGGCACGAGCCAGATCATGAAGCTGATCATCGGCCGTCGGCTGCTTGGCGTCTCGGCGCTGTAGGTGCCCTTGTGGACTCGACATGCCAGCGACTGTTGGCGGCCCCTGCGCTACGGACGGGTTGAGCGGCGCTGCAAACAACCTTCAGGAACGCCCTCGCGCACGGGCCTACTCAGCCAAAGCAGGCGACTCATCGGGCAACTGCACATGGCAAGCGTTGTTCGTGTCGTTCAAGTGCACAGACTTGGCAGCTGCTGGGCTCGCGCTGGCATGTCTCGCGCGCAGCAACTTCAAACCCCCTCTTTTCGAGTCACCAGACGGCACCCGCCCTGCGGGCCTGTGGCTCTTTGAGCGGGCACGGCTCTGGTTGGCCAGCGGGTTACAACGATCGAACTCAACGAGTCGATTGGGCGGGTAGCCGGAACGGAGCAGCGGACACTTGGTCGTGGTGCGGCGCGGCGTGCTGCCTGGTCACCTCCTGAGCGTCAGCAACGCCTTCACAACCGGTCGCCCACATGACATCTGGCGAGCCAATTCAACGTTCGCGATGTGATCGACACCGCCAACTCGCCGTGTGCGGTCGATAGACCGCTGACGCTGCAAAGCTGAACGCGCCTTGTCCAGATGCTTTATGCCGCGACTGACGGGACGAGACAACCGGTGCAGAACGCGGCACCAAGTGCGCCCGCAGGTCTCTCGGCGATGCATCTCTC
>JALORQ010000190.1 GCA_025458805.1 Rubrivivax sp. | reverse complement strand
GACAGCACCGACATCAACAACCCGAAGCACCGCGAGATCGCCGCGCACCGGCTGATCGCGAAGATGCCGACGCTGGTGGCGATGTCGTACAAGTACGGCATCGGGCAGCCCTACATCTACCCGAAGAACTCGCTGAGCTACGGCGCGAACTTCATGCGCATGATGTTCGGCACGCCGTGCGAGGAGTACGAGCCGAACGACGTGCTGGTGCGCGCGCTCGACCGCATCTTCATCCTGCACGCCGACCACGAGCAGAACGCGAGCACCTCCACGGTGCGGCTGTGCGGCAGCTCGGGCACCAACCCGTTCGCCGCCATCGCTGCCGGCGTCGCCTGCCTGTGGGGTCCGGCGCACGGCGGCGCCAACGAGGCCGCGCTCAACATGCTCGAGGACATCCAGCGCAATGGCGGCGTCGAGAAGATCGGCGACTTCATCAAGCAGGTGAAGGACAAGAACTCCAGCGTCAAGCTGATGGGCTTCGGCCACCGGGTCTACAAGAACTACGACCCGCGCGCCAAGCTGATGCGCGAGACCTGCCACGAGGTGCTCGGCGAGCTCGGCCTCGGCAACGACCCGCTGTTCAAGCTCGCGATGGCGCTCGAGAAGATCGCGCTCGAGGACGAGTACTTCGTCGCGCGCAAGCTCTATCCGAACGTCGACTTCTACTCGGGCATCGTGCAGCGCGCGATCGGCATCCCGGTGAGCCTGTTCACCGCGATCTTCGCGCTCGCCCGCACGGTCGGATGGATCGCCCAGCTCAACGAGATGATCGGCGATCCCGAGTACAAGATCGGCCGCCCGCGCCAGCTCTTCGCCGGCGCCCCCCGCCGCGACGTCGTGCCGCTGGCGAGTCGCTGACGCCGGCGCCGCGCGCGCCACTCCCAGGCGTCGCGGGCCCGCGCTGCGGCGACAATGCGCGGCGATGCGAGTCTCGATCGATTGGCGGCCCGAGCGCGGCGACCCGGCGCAGCTGGTCGTGCTCCTGCACGACGCCGGCGCGGATGGCGGGCAGATGGCCGCGCTGGCGCAGCGGCTGCGCGCGCAGTTTCCGCAAGCTGCGCTGCTCGCGCCGGACGCCCCGTTCGCGCCCGACGACGCCCCGACGGCCGCGCGCCAGTGGTTCGCCGGTGCGCATGATGGCGTGGAGGCGGGCGATCCCGACGCCGAGCTCGACGACTTCGCCGCATGGGTGCGGGCACAGCAGTCCCGGCTGGGCGTCCCGGCGCCGGCCACCGCGCTCGGCGGCTTCGGGCAGGGCGCTACGGTCGCGCTCGAGACGGCGGTGCGCTGCGACGGGCTCGCCGGGCGCGTGCTGGCGTTCGGCGGCCGGTTCCGCGCGCTGCCGCCGGCGGCCCCGGCACTGACCACGCTGCACCTGTTCCACGGCGGGGCCGATCCCCTCGTCCCGGCGCGCCACTCGCGCGAGGCGATCGAGCACCTCGGAGTCCTGCACGGCGATGCGACGCTGGACATCGCCGAGGGCGTCGGCCACGTGCTGCACCCGGCGCTCGTGGACTGCGCGCTGCATCGCCTGACCCACCACATCCCGCTGCGCACCTGGCGCGAGGCGCTGGGCTCGGCTCCGCGCGACCCCGCCGCGCGTGCGCGTTGATCGTCCGGGCCGACCGATGCTCTACCTCCTCTCGCCCGCCAAGACCCTGGATTACGAGACTCCGGTGCCGCCCGCGCTGGCGCGCAAGGCCAGCGAGCCGCGCTTCGTCGAGCCGGCCGCCGAACTGGTCGAGGTGCTGCGCCGCAAGTCCCCGGCGCAGGTGGCGTCGCTGATGGACCTCTCGGACAAGCTCGCCGCGCTCAACGTCGGCCGCTACGGCGCCTGGCAGCCGGAGGCCACCGCCGCCAACAGCAAGCCCGCCGTTCTTGCCTTCGACGGCGACGTCTACGCCGGCCTCGACGCGAAGTCGCTGCGGCCCGCCGACCTGGCCTGGGCCCAGGAGCACCTCGTGATCCTCTCGGGCCTGTACGGTGCGTTGCGCCCGCTCGACCGGCTGCAGCCCTACCGGCTCGAGATGGGCACTGCGCTCGCGACGCGCCACGGCAGGGACCTGTATGCGTTCTGGGGCGACCGGCTCGCGGCCTACCTCGACGAACGGCTGCACGGGGCGCGCTCGCCGGTCGTCGTCAACCTCGCGTCGCAGGAATACAGCCGGGCCGCGCTGCGGCCGTCGCTGCGCGCCCGCGTCGTCGAGTGCGTGTTCGAGGACGCGAAGGGCGACGGCCCGTTCAAGGTCGTCGGCCTGTTCGCCAAGCGGGCGCGTGGCGCGATGGCGCGCTGGGCCGTCCAGCACCGGATCGACAGCCCCGCGCGGCTGCCCGGCTTCGCGGGCGACGGCTACGCGTTCGATGCCTCGGCCTCGACCGCCGACCGCCTGGTCTTTCGGCGTCGCGCGCGCTGAAGCGGCCCCGACGCGATGACCGCCGCCCAGACCGTCAGCGACGAACTGCGCGCCTGGATCGTCGCGCAGGCCGAGGCCGGCTGCCAGGCGGACGACGTGCTGGCCGCGATGCGCGCCGCCGGGTGGGACGAGGAGGTCGCGATCGCGGCGATGGAGTCGACGCTGCGCACCCGCCTCGCCGAGGTGGCGGCGGCACGCGCAGGCACCTCGGCGGCCGACCCGCCGCGCGGCGTGCCGGTCCCCGAGCCCGCGCTCGACGGCGCGCCGTCGAGACTGCGGGCTCTCGACCGCGACGTCGACGTGCTGCTGACGATGAGGCAGCCGCGGCTCGTCGTCTTCGGCGGCCTGCTGTCCGACGACGAGTGCGACGCGCTCGTCGCGCTGGCAGCGCCGCGCATGGCGCGGTCCGAGACCGTCGACCGCTCCAGCGGCGGCAGCGAGGTGAATGCCGCGCGCACCAGCGACGGCATGTTCTTCCAGCGCGCCGAGACGCCGCTGATCGATCGCATCGAACGCCGCATCGCCGCGCTGCTGCGCTGGCCGGTCGAGCGCGGCGAGGGCCTGCAGATCCTGCGCTACCGGCCCGGTGCCGAGTACCTGCCGCACCACGACTACTTCGATCCCGCGCAGCCGGGAACGCCGACCATCCTGCAGCGTGGCGGCCAGCGCGTGGCCACGCTCGTCGTCTACCTCGCCACGCCTGCGGGCGGCGGTGCCACGGTCTTCCCGGACGTCGGGCTCGAGGTCGCGCCGCTCAAGGGCCACGCCGTCTTCTTCAGCTACGACCGTCCGCATCCCGCGACGCGCACGCTGCACGGCGGCGCCCCGGTGCGGGCCGGCGAGAAGTGGGTGGCGACCAAGTGGCTGCGCGAGCGCGAGTTCGTCTGACTGAACCGCCCCGGGACCCCGGCGCCGCCACGGCGCCGTCATCCGCGTGCCGCACGATGCATCATGGGGCCGGTTGCAGGGAGCGCGCGATGTGGGACGTGATCGTCGTCGGATCGGGGATCGGCGGCCTGGCGGCCGCGGCCGCACTGGCGCGGAGCGGGCGACGCGTGCTGGTGCTCGAGCAGCACCACACCCCGGGCGGCCAGACCCAGACCTTCCGACGACAGGAGTGGGTCTTCGCGACCGGCGTGCACTACCTGGGCGGCGTGGGCCCGCATCCGGGACCGGCCGGCCAGTTCGGCCGCCTGCTGGCGTGGCTCGCCGATGGCGCCCTCGAGTTCGCGCCGCTGGCCAATCCGTACGACATCGTCCGGCTGCCCGGCTTCGAGTTCGGCATCCCCCACCCCGGGCAGGCGTACCGCGATGCGCTCAGGGCGCGCTTTCCTGCCGAGCACGCGGCCATCGACCGCTGGTTCGATGCCTGCGCCGAGGCGCGCCGCGCCTCCTTCACGCTGTTCGGCGCGCACGCGATGCCGGCATGGATGGCCTTCGGGCTGCGCCTGCTGCGCGGTCGCGACGCGCACCGCTGGGCGTCGCGCACCGTGGCCGACGAACTGGCGGGCATCGGCGATGCGAGGCTGCGCGCCGTGCTCGGCGCGCGCTGGGGCGACTACGGCGTGCCGCCGGCCGAGGCGCCCTTCGTCGAGCACGCGCTGGTCACCGGCGCCTACGACGACGGCGCGTACTACCCGGTCGGCGGGCCGGCGCGCTTCGCCGAGGCGCTGCGGCGCCCCGTCGAGGCCGCCGGCGGCGAGCTGCGCACCGGCGCCGACGTGCGCCGCATCGTCGTTCGCGACGGCCGCGCCGCGGCGGTCGAGGTCGAGCAGGGCGGGCAGCGCGTCGAGATCGCCGCCGGCGCCGTGGTCTCGGCGATCGGCGCGACGCAGACCGTGGCCTGCCTCGACGCGGGCGTGGCCCACGCGTGGCGCGAGACGGTCGACGCGCTCGAGCCCGGGCTGTCGTTCGTCGCGCTCTACATCGGCCTCGAGGGCGACATCGCGTCCGCCGGCGCCACGTCGGCCAACCACTGGATCTACGAGAGCGACGACATCGGCCGGCCGTGGCTCGACCCGGCCGACGAGGATGCCCCGGGGCTGTTCGTCAGCTTCCCGTCGCTCAAGGACCCGGCCTGGAGCGGCCCGCCCTGCGCCGAAGTGCTGGCCTTCCTCGGGCGCGGCGCCTTCGCGCGCTGGCTTGCCGAGCCCGACGGCCTGCGCAGCGAGGACTACCTGGCCACCAAGGACTGGCTCACCGAACGCCTGCTCGCGCAGTGGATGCGGCACTACCCGGCGCTGGCGCCGATGGTGCGCTTCCGCGAGATGGCCACGCCGCTCACGCAGCGGCGCTACACGCGCACGCCCGCCGGATCCACCTATGGCCTCGAGCTCAGCGCCGGCCGCCTCGAGAGCCCGGCGCTGCACATCCGCACCCCGGGGCCCGGGCTGCTGCGGGCCGGGCAGGACGTCTTCGGCCCCGGGGGGCCCGCCGCCTTCATGAGCGGGGTGATGGCCGCCGCGCAGCTCGAGCCGGCGCTGTGGACGCAGCTGCGGCGCTGACCGGGCGCGTTCGCCGCTACACCTCCACCGTCCCGCCGTGCTGCGGCACGCGCACGGCCCAGCCGAGCTCGTCGGCGATCGTGCTGCGCAGCGCGTCGGCCGCCTCGGGCTCGCCGTGCACGACGAAGGTCTGCGCCGGCGGCCGGTGCAGGCGGCGCAGCCAGCCCATCAGCTCGTCGCGGTCGGCGTGGCCCGACAGACCCTCGAGGTGGCTGACCTGCGCGCGCACCGGGACGAACTCGCCGTGGATCTTGACCTCCGTGGCGCCGGCGACGAGCTTGGCGCCGCGGCTGCCGCCGACCTGGAACCCGGGGAAGACGACGTGGTGGCGCGGGTCGGGTGCCATCGCCTTGAGGTGGTGCAGCACGCGGCCGCCGGTGGCCATGCCGCTGGCCGAGATCACGATCGCCGGGTAGTGCGAACGAGAAAGGCGCATCGATTGCTGCGCGGTCTCGACGAAGCGCACGCCGTCGGCCAGCGTGCGCATCTCGGCGGCCGGCACGCGCAGCAGGCGCGCGAACTGGAGGTACAGCGCGGTCG
>JALORQ010000189.1 GCA_025458805.1 Rubrivivax sp. | reverse complement strand
GCGTTGTAGGTCCCGCCCAGCCACGTCGCGGCGCCGCCGGTCTTCCAGAGGTCGCCCGGCCATGTCCTGCCCGCGGTGCCGGAGACGCCGTTCTCGGTCCTGTTGCCCTTGTCGTCGAATCTGTAGCCCATGTGGCCCTCGACCACCGGACGCACCCAGACCATCTGGCCGGTCTTCGGGTTGCGCGCCTCGACGCGGCCGACGACGCCGAACTCGCCGCCCGACACGCCGGTCAGCAGCAGTCCGTTGGCGATCAGCGGCGCGGCGGTGTAGCTGTAGCCGGCCGCGTAGTCGTCGATCTTCTCCTTCCACACCACGTCGCCGGTCTTGCGGTCGAGCGCGACGAGCTGCGCGTCGAGCGTGCCGAAGATGACCAGGTTGTCGTAGAGGGCCGCGCCGCGGTTGATCACGTCGCAGCAGGGCATGATGCCGTCGGGCAGGCGGTGCTCGTACTTCCAGAGGCGCTTGCCGGTCTTGGTGTCGAGCGCGTAGATGCGCGAGTACGACGCCGTGACGTACATCACCCCCTCGTGGATCAGCGGCTGCGACTGCTGGCCGCGCTGCTTCTCGCCGCCGAACGAGTACGACCAGGCCGGCACCAGGCGGCCAATGTTGCCGTTGTTGATCGCCTTCAGCGGCGAATAGCGCTGGCCCTGGGTGCCGAGCCCCGAGCTGAGCACGTCGCCGGGCGTCGCGGCGTCGCTCTCGATCATCTGGTCGGTGACGGTCGCGTGCGCGGCCAGCGGGGCCAGGGCCGCGGCGACGAGCACGCTCAGCAGTTTCATGCGCATGGTGGGGATCTCCTCCGGACATCGCCCCGACAGACCTTGCCGGCGGCTTGCCAGCTCCGGTCTGCAACCCTCATGCCAGCATGGGAAAGCCCCGAAAGCCCCCCTCGCGCGAGGGTTAACCCGCCCGGCCTGCTACAGCGTCGAACAGCGGGGCCCGGACCGGCCCCTCGTGCGGCTACAGCAGGCCGTCGAACATCCACACGTCGACCATCGCACCCGCCGCCACGGACCCCTGCTCATGACCGAGCACGACCAGCGCGTTGGCCTCGCTCAGGCTGCGCAGGATGCCTGCGCCCTGCGACCCGGTGAGTCGGACCTCCGGGACGCCGTCGAGGCCGCGCGACACGATGCCGCGCTGGTACTCGGTGCGCCCGGGGCGCTTGCGGATCGCGGCCACGCTGCGCGCCTGCAGGCAGGGCGGCATCGGCTCGGTCGATCCGCCGAGCACGGCGAGCGCCTCGCGCACGAACGCATGAAAGGTCACCAGCGCCGCCACCGGATTCCCCGGCAGCGCGAAGAGCCAGGCCGTGTGCCCGCTGCCCGGGCCACCGTGCAGCGGGCCGAAGGCGAAGGGCCGCCCCGGACGCATCGCGACCTTCCAGAACGCGACCTCGCCCATCCGCGCCAGCATCTCGCGCGTGTAGTCGGCCTCGCCGACGCTGACTCCGCCGCTCGTCAGCACGGCGTCGGCACGGCGCACCGCGTCGTCGAAGGCGGCCTGCAGCGCGCCCGGCTCGTCGCGCACGATGCCCAGATCCAGCACCTCGACCCCCAGCGACTGCAGCGCGGCGGTCAGCGTGTACCGGTTGCTGTCGTAGATGCAGCCCGCGGGGAGCGGCTCGCCCGGCGGCCGGATCTCGTCGCCGGTGGAGAAGATGGCCACCCGCAGCCGCCTGCGCACCACCAGGAAGTCGAATCCCAGCGACGCCGCCAGCCCGATGTCGGCCGGTCGCAGCCGCCGCCCGGCGGCGATCGCGGGCCGTCCCTGCGCGAGATCCTCGCCGCGCCGGCGCCGGTTCTCGCCGGCGCGGATCACGCCCGGGGGCAGCGTCACGGTGCGTCCGGCGTCACCGACGGTGACGAGCTCCTGCGGAACGACCGTGTCGAGGCCGGGCGGCATCACGGCGCCGGTCATGATGCGCACGCACTGGCCGGGCCCGGCGGCGACATCCCCGACAGGGCCCGCGAAGGCTGTGCCGACGACCGCGAGCGTCAGCGGCGCGTCGTCGCGCAAGGCCGCGCCGTCGAATGCATAGCCGTCCATCGCCGAGTTGTCGTGCGGCGGCACGTCGATCGGGGAGATCACGTCCTCGGCGAGAACGCGCCCGAGCGCCTGCGGCAGCCGGACCCGCTCGACACCGTCGACCGGCACGAGACGCGACAGGATCGCGCGTCGCGCCTCGTCGACGCCGAGCTGCAGGTCGCCGACGGCGAGCGGTGACGGACCGAGTTCGGACATGTCGCGGATCACGGGCGGATGCTGGCGGCGCGCATTGTGCGCCGGTCCAAGGATCCCTGCTCCAGTTATGCACAGTGCTGCATATCGCTGCGTCCCCCGGCACTGCCGACAATCGCGACCCCGTGACGTGCCTCACCAGCAACTCGCGGCCCGCGCGCCGGGCCTGCGACCCGCGGCTGACGCGACCCCGCACCGGACCGGCAGCCCGGTCCGCCTCTCGATTCGCCGCCCTCGGCGCCAGCGCTTGAGCACCGTCGTCGAGAGCCTTCAGCTCGCCGGCGGTCTGATCGCGCAGGCCGATCCGGCGCTGGTGCGCATCGTCGGCCTGTCGCTGCGCGTCAGCGGCACGGCATGCGCGATCGGGGCCGTCGTCGGGCTGCTGCTCGGCGCCTGGCTGGCGGTGGCGCGCTTCCCCGGTCATGGCCTCGCGGTCTGGGCGGTCAACACCCTGCTCGCGCTGCCCCCGGTCGTCGTCGGGCTCGTCGTCTACCTGATGCTGTCGCGTGCGGGGCCGCTCGGCGAACTCGGCATCCTCTTCACGCCGACGGCGATGATCGTCGCGCAGAGCATTCTGGTCGTGCCTCTGATCGCCGCGCTGTCGCGGCGCATCGTCGTCGGCGCGATGGAGGAAGGCGGCGAGCAGCTGCGTTCGCTCGGCGCGGGGCCTCTGGCGGCCGCGCTGCTGATGCTTCTGCACGAGCGCATGGCCGTCGCCACCGCGCTGCTGACGGCGTTCGGGCGCGCGATCGCCGAGGTCGGCGCGGTGATGATCGTGGGCGGCAACATCGACGGCCTGACGCGCGTGATGACCACCTCGATCGCGCTCGAGACCAGCAAGGGCGACCTGCCCCTCGCGCTGGCGCTCGGTCTGGTACTGCTGGCCGTGGTGGGCGCGGTCAACGGCGTGGTGGGGCTGCTGCAGAGGGCGGCTGGCAGCGCACGCGACCCGGCGTGGACATGACGGCATGACGCGCGAGGCGTCTGGCAGCGCGGCCCCGGCCGCGGAGGCAGCAACGGTCGTGAGCCTCGAAAGGGCCTCGGTGACGCTCGGGAGCACACCCGCGCTCGTCGAGGTGTCGCTCTCGCTGCGCCGGGGCGACCGTCTGATGCTCGTCGGACCCAATGGCGCGGGCAAGACGACGCTGCTGCGGCTGCTGCACGGACTCCTGTCTCCTTCCGCCGGGCGGCGCATGGTGCACGCGCTGGAGCCCGAGGGACGGCCGCCGGTCGGCGCGATGCTGTTCCAGAAGCCCTTCCTGCTGCGTCTGTCGGTCGAGCGAAACCTGCGTCTCGCCCTCTGGCTGCACGGCGTGCCGGCTGCAGAGCGCCCCGGCCGCTGCGCGCGCGCGCTCGAGCGCGTCGGGATGTCCGCGCTGGCAGCCCGCGCCGCCCGGCGGCTTTCGGGCGGCCAGCAGCAGCGGCTGGCGCTGGCTCGCGCCTGGGCCCTGGCCCCGGACGTCCTGTTCCTCGACGAGCCCACCGCGAGCCTGGACCCCGGCGCCAAGCGCGAGGTCGAGTCGCTGATCGATGACTTCGCGCGAGATCGCGTGACACTCGTGATGAGCACGCACAATCTGGGTCAGGCGCGCCGCCTCGGCACGCGCGTCGTCTATCTGGAAGCCGGCCGGGTCCTCGCCGACCAGGCGGTGGACGACTTCTTCGGGGGCGGTGCGCCCGAGCCCGCCGCGCGCTTCCTGAAGGGCGAGTTGCCCTGGGCCTGACACCCTGCGCTCCAGGGTGGAGCAGTAGAGCCGGACGGATCGTTGCCTCAGGGTTAGGCCTAGGTAGCGCCCACTGCCACCGTATGAACATCATTGCATAGCCCTGGGCAGCGGGTTTGTCGTGCGCGCCCGGGCCGCACGCCTGCACGACACCAACGAGAGAGACCCTCATGCAGAAGAGCCTTCACCTGAATGCGGAGAAGTGCACGGGATGCCTGCAGTGCGAGATGGCCTGTTCCTACGAGAACTACGGCGTCTTCGCACCGGCCAAGTCGCGCATCAAGGTGTTCGACTTCCACGAGACCGGCCGCAAGGTGCCCTACACCTGCACCCAGTGCGACGAGGCGTGGTGCCTGCACGCCTGCCCGGTCGAGGCGATCACGATCGACACGGTGACCGGCGCCAAGGTCGTCAGCGAGACGACCTGCGTCGGCTGCAAGGTCTGCACGATCAGCTGCCCGTTCGGGACGATCAACTACGTGCAGGAGACGGGCAAGGTGCAGAAGTGCGACCTGTGCGGCGGCGAGCCCGCCTGCGCCGAGGCCTGCCCGACCGGGGCGATCACCTACATCGACGCCAACTGGACCGGCATCGACCGCATGAAGGCGTGGGCCGACAAGCTGGGCAACCAGGCCGCGGCCTGACGTACCGAGGAGCACATCCATGTCCTGGGCAGGAAAGATTCTCCGCGTCGACCTCGCGGCCGGCACCGTCAAGAGCGAACCGCTCAACATGCAGTGGGCGCGCGACTACCTGGGCTCGCGCGGCCTGGCGTCGAAGTACCTCGTCGAGGAGGTCGACCCGAAGGTCGACCCGCTGTCGCCGGCCAACAAGATCATCTGGGCCACCGGGCCGCTGACCGGCACGATGGCCTCGACCGGCGGCCGCTACACCGTCGTCACGAAGGGGCCGCTCACCGGCGCCATCGCGTGCAGCAACTCGGGCGGCTACTGGGGCGCCGAACTCAAGTGCGCCGGCTGGGACATGGTCATCTTCGAGGGCGCCTCGTCGAAGCCGGTGTACCTGTACGTCAACGACGACGTCGCCGAACTGCGCGACGCGTCGGGTCTGTGGGGCAAGAGCGTCTGGGAAACCGAGGAGCTGCTGAAGAAGTCGCACCAGGATCCTCTGCTGCGCATCTCGAGCATCGGCAAGGCCGGCGAGAACCAGGTGCTGTTCGCCGCCGTCGTCAACGACCTGCACCGGGCCGCGGGCCGTTCGGGCGTCGGCGCGGTGATGGGCAGCAAGAACCTGAAGGCGATCGCGGTGCGCGGCACCAAGGGTGTGGGCAACATCGCCGACCCGAAGGCCTTCATGAAGGTCACCGCCGAGAAGAAGAAGATCCTGCACGAGAACGCGGTCACCGGCCAGGGCCTGCCGACCTACGGCACTCAGGTGCTGATGAACGTCATCAACGAGATCGGCGCGCTGCCGACGCGCAACCACCGCGACGTGCAGTTCGAGGGCGCGAAGGACATCTCCGCCGAGGCG
>JALORQ010000051.1 GCA_025458805.1 Rubrivivax sp. | reverse complement strand
GAGCTGCAGCGGCAGGTTGTGCGTGTGGTCGAAGAACGCGGTCGGCCGCCCGGGGAACGGCGTCAGCGTCCACGCGAAGTTGAAATGGCCGAAGCCGACGCCGGACCCCGGATTCGCGGTGATCAGCGCCAGCGTGTTCGACCAGATGCCGAAGCGCGAGCTGGAAATGTCGCCCTGACCGGCGCGTGCGGCCGCGCCGATGCCGGCATCCGAGGCCCCCTGGCCGGCCCGGCTGCCGCCCGCAAGCCGGCGGTCGGCCACGCCCCAGGCCGCCAGCAGCAGCACGCCGACGAGGCCGGTGCGCGACCCGGTCAGCACCACCGCGGCGACGAAGGCGGCGCACAGCAAGGCGCCTGCCGCGCGCGGCAGGCGCTTCAGCTCGACCAGCGCCACCGCGGCGATCGCGGCCCACAGCAGCAGGCTGCTCAGGTGGTTCGGCTGCCTCAGGTTGCCGACCGCTCGGCCCGGCAGCCCCGAACGCGCGATCACGTCGCCGTCGGTCCACGCCGGCACGAAGACCTGCACGACCGCGATCGCTGCGCCGGCGACCCCGGCCACGACCAGCCCGGCGGCGACCATCGCGAACACCGGCTCCGCCTCGACCGTGTGACGCTGCGCCGCGCCGGCCGCCGCCAGCAGCGCTGCGGCGGCGATGGCGCCAACCGCGGACAGCGCCAGGCTCGTCGGCAGCGTCCCCGGCCCGCCGGCCCAGGCGGCCGCGGCGCCGACCAGCGCCAGCGCCGCGACCAGCGGCGCCGAGTCGCGCCAGGCCTCGCGCGAGGGCGTGCGGCGCGCCGCCACCGCGACGAAGACACCCCAGAGGAACAGCGCCAGCGCCTGGTTCAGGAAGGTCGGCGACGGCGCGACGTTCCACGCCAGCAGCGTCGGCGCGGCCACCGCGGCGATGGCCAGGGGGAGACGGGGGTCGAGGGACATCGGCGGGCGGCCGATGGTAACGAGGGGCGTGCGGCGGATCGGCCGGGCGCCGCTGCGCTCAACGCGCCGACGGCGGCTCGACAGTCCCCAGCGCCGGCTGCGAAGCGGCCAGCGCGCGCCAGGCCGCCGCCGCGGCCTCGCATTGCGCCTGCGGGTGCATTGCGCACAGCCGCGCCCACATCGCCCGGGCCCGGTCGGGACGGCCGTTCAGCACCCAGGCCTGGGCGGCCTTGAACTGGGTGCCTGCCGATGCGTATCGGCGCGCGGCGCCATCGAGCGCCGCGAGCTGGCTCTCGTCCATTCCCGCGCGCGGCTCGACGCGGCCAGCGAGCAGCGAGCGCTGCAACGCCTGCAACAGCACGATGCGTGGCGGGTCCCCGGGTGGCAGGTTCCCGATGCGTGCGGCGCGCACACGCTCGGCGAAGACATCGGTGCGCAGCCGGCCGTGGTCGACGACCAGCAGCACCAAGGCGGCAGCCAGCATGGCCAGTGCCAGCGGCATCGTGGCCCGCCATGGAGTGACCGTCGTGGCGCGATGCCGACGCTCGACGACACCGACGAGCAAAGCCGCCGGCATCAGGAATTGCGCATAGACGTGCGGCAGCTCGAGCATCGCGTGGGAGCCCAGAGGCAACAAGGGCGCGAGCAGGATCCAGTTCGCCGCGCGGTCGCCGTCGTCGGCCGCTGCGCGTGCGCCGGTGGCACGCCGAACCAGCCAGACGGCCGTCATCGCCATTGCCGTCAGCGCCACCGGCACGCCGGCCCACACCGCGAGATCGAGCACCGCGTTGTGCATGTAGGCGACGATCAGGTGCAGCGGCGGCCGCGAGGGCGCCAGCTCGCTGTGGGCGACCGTGCCGAGTCCCCAGCCCCAGCCGAACCAAGGGCGCTCGGCGATCGCGGCGATCGCCAGCGCCCAGATCTGCGGCCGCTTGCCCGCCTGGGCCACTTCGGCCGTGCTGCGCGCCGCGTCCAGCGCGATCGACTCGTTGAGCGACGGCCAGGCCAGCCACAGCGCCGTAAAGGCCGCCACCAACGCGGCGACGAGCCGGCGATCCGGTCGCCGCGCGCCCGGCGCCGCCGCGGCCCATGCCGCGAGCACGAGCAGCCCGAGGGCGCCGCTGCGCGACTGCGTCGCGGCGAGGGCGACGAGCATCAGGGCGGCGGCCAACGTGGCCGGCACTCCGGCCCGCGGCATGTGCGCCCAGGCCCACCAGAGGCCCACCAGCCCCCACAGCAGCAGCGTCGCCAGAAGGTTCGGCTGCCCCAGGTTGCCGGCGGGTCGACCGTGCGCCCCGGTCGGCATCGCGAGCAGCCCGAGCCCGAGGTCGACGCGCAGCCACTGCGCGAGCGCCAAGACCGCCGAGCCCAGCGCGGCCATGGCGATGCCGCCGAACAGCGCATCGGGCAGCCGCCGGGGCGCGAGGGTCTCGGCACGCAGGCCGACGACGATCGCCGCCGCGGTGCCGAGCAGGTACAGGACCGGCAGCACCGCCTCGCCGGCGTCGGGCAGCCGGCCCGAGAGCGCCTGCGCGACGGCGGTGGCGGCAAGCAGGACGCACAGTCCGGCGGACATCGGCAGCGCCCAGGGCGCCGCGCGTGGCCACGCCGCCCAGCCGGCCACGGCGACCACGACGGCGGCGGCCAGCGCCTGGTTGTGGAAGTCGGGCCAGGGCTGGCCGCCGATCGGCAGCAGCCAGGGCAGCGCGGCCGCGGCCGCCAGCAGCAGCCAGCCGGGGCCGGCATCGGCGCGCGGAGTGGCCGGCTGCCGCATCGTCAGCGCCGAGTCCGCCGGAATGAGCGAAGGGGCCCGCAGGCCCCTTCCTCGAACCGTCGGGCGGATGCCCGCGCGATCACTTGCAGCTGGACGGGCGGAACTTGGCGGGGATCGAACCGTCGCAAGCCCAGGTCAGCTGACCGTTGGTGCCGAGAGTCGGCTCCAGCGTGATCGTCTGGTTGTCGATCGCGGCGTCGTTAAACCCGCGAGCGGTCGCCGTAACGACGGTGCCGTTCCAGGTCACGCTGGCGACGTACTGCGACTCCTGCGTCTCGACGTCGACCGATCCAGCGCTCGGGATGGCATTCTGCGTGTTCGCGTACTCGGCGATCGTGTTCTTCGCCGACGACGCCGCGAGCATCACCTCGGACACCTTGGCGCGCTTCGTGTAGTCCTGATAGGCCGGCAGCGCCACCGCCGCCAGGATGCCGATGATCGCGACGACGATCATCAGTTCGATGAGGGTGAAACCTTGTTGGACTCGCTTCATGGACAGGCTCCTGCAGGAGGGGTGGGGGATGCGGACGTCGTTGACGATTGCAGACCCCGTGCCAGCCCCCTGGGCCCCGGCACCGCGTGCGGAAGTGCACGCGTGGCGCGATCGGGGTGACGCTTTGCGTCGCTTCGGGGTGCCGCGCCGCGGCAGGCTGGGCGGCGGGGCGACAAAAAGCGTCGGTCAGCGCGTGCGGCGGCGCGCCGGCCTTCAGACCGGGCCGACGACGATGTGCTGGCCGGTGGCCAGCGCGCGGATGCGGTGACCGTGGTTCTGCGCGCCGATCTCGGACATCACCGCGTCGACCTCGCCCGGCTTGATGTGCGTGATGTAGACGTCGGCGCGACCGGCCAGCCGGTCGAGCTCGGCCTGCAGCGTGCGCGGGCACAGGTGGCGGCTGATGCCGGCGAGCTCGGCCTCGTCGTTGCCGAACGCGGTCTCGATGACCAGCGCGGCCACCGGCAGCGTGGCCAGCCGCGCCCACAGCGCGGGGTTGGGGCCGGTGTCGCCGGTGTAGACCCAGGCGCCCGGCTCGCCGTGCGCGGCGCGCGGCAGCACCGCGAAGCCCACCGCGGGCACGGTGTGGGCCGCCGGCAGCACCTCGATGCGGTGGCCGCCGGCGTCGATGACGTCGCCGACCGCGATCGGCGCGAAGCGCAGGATCGGCTGCTCGGCACTCGGCAGGCGCGTGAAGTCGGGCCAGATGGCGCCGTTGAAGATGTGCGTGCGCAGCGCCGCGATGGTCTCGGGCAGCGCATGCACGCGCACCGGCGGCCGCGCTGCGGCGACGCGGCGGCGCGTCACGCAGTCGGCCAGCAGGCCGATGGCCAGCACGTGGTCGAGGTGCGAGTGGCTGACGAGGATGTCGTCGATGCGCGCGAGCTCGTCGAGCGTCAGGTCGCCGACGCCGGTGCCGGCGTCGATGAGCACGGTGTCGTCGAGCAGGAACGAGGTGGTCCGGCTTCCCGCGGCGATGGAGCCGGAACAGCCGAGGACGCGGATGAGCATGGACAGCCAAGCCTGGAGTGCGAGCCTATGCTGACCGCGCCGCAGGGTGCACGCAAGGCGAGAAAGCGCGCGCCGCGCCGCCGGCAGGGTCTTGGCACGCGCCCGCGTGACGGGCGTCACGCCGGCGCGCCGGCCCTCAGCGGTGGATGAACTGCATCTGCGTGCCGGCGAGCTCGATGACGTCGCCGTTGCGCAGCGGCACCGAGTCGCCGGCCAGCGGCACGCCGTTGACGCTGGGCCGCTGCGCGCCTTCGACATGCGCGAAGGCATAGCCGGTGGGCCGGCGCGTGATCGACGCCACCTGCACGCCGGGCTTGCCGACGGTGGTGACGACCTTGGTCAGCGTCACCTCGCGCCCGGCGGCGGCGCCGTTGAGCACCTTGATCATCGCGGCCGGCATCGCCGCGGCGGCCGGGGCCGGCGCCGGCGGCATGCCGCCGCCGTAGCCCGAGTGGCCCGACTGCAGCGGGCTCACCGAGGGCGAGAACGGGGGCGGCACGGCGCTGCCCGGGCGCATGATCATCGTCTTCTCGTAGTCGCCGCCCTCGTCGACGAGGTACTTGATCTTGTACTTGCCGATCTCGACGGTGTCGTTGTGCTGCAGCAGCTGCTTCTTGATCGCCTTGCCGTTGATGTAGGTGCCGTTGGTGCTGTTGAGGTCTTCGATGAAGACGTCGGCGCCGACCATCTGCAGCACGGCGTGCTCGCCGCTGACGGCGAGGTTGTCGATCACGATGTCGTTGTAGGGACGGCGGCCGAGCGTCGTCTTGTCCTTGGTGATCTGGACTTCCTTGATGACGACGCCGTCGAGCGAGACGACCAGTTTGCCCATCTTGACCCCTGTTGTGCCTGTCACCCGGCGCGCCGCTCCGTGGCGCCCCGGCGGCCGCGGCGCACGATGCGCGTCATCGCCTGAACGGCCACCACGAGCGGGCCCCCGAGGCCGGTGCCGCGGGCACCCGCACGAGGATCACCGAAATATTATCCTTGCCGCCCGCGTCGTTCGCGGCGTCGACCAGCGCCCGCGCCGTGGCCTCGAGCGTGCCGCCGGGCTGCTGCAGCAGCTGCGCGATCCCCGCGTCGTCGACCATGTCCGAGAGCCCGTCGGAGCACATCAGGTACAGGTCGCCGGGCTGGACCTCGTGCTGGCGCGTCTCGAGAAGCACGGTGTCCTCGACGCCGACGGCGCGCGTGACCAGGTTCTTGTTCGCCGAGAAGGCCGCCTGCTCCGGAGTGATCAGCCCGGCGTCGATCTGCTCCTGCAGCAGCGAATGGTCGCGCGTGATCTGCGCGAGCCGGCCGCCGCGCAGGCGGTAGGCGCGCGAGTCGCCGACGTGGCCGATGAGCAGGCGGCCGTCGCGGAACACCGCGACGACGAGGGTCGTGCCCATGCCGGCGTACTGCGGGTTGGAGTTGGCGGCGTTGAAGATGGCGCGGTTGGCGTTGTCGACGCAGATGTCCATCGCGCGGCGCACGTCGGCGTCGCTCGCCGCCGAGTTGGCCTCGCGCAGCCAGCGGCCGAGTTCGGTGCGGATGAAGGTGGTCGCCATCTGGCTGGCCACCTCGCCGGCGTTGTAGCCCCCCATGCCGTCGGCCAGAACGGCAAGGGCGACTTCGGGATCGACGGCAACCGAGTCCTCGTTGTTGCTGCGCGCACGCCCCGGATCGACGGCGGCGAAGAGCTCGACGGGCATGGGGCGGGCCGGAGGTCGCGATTTCGGGGTGGCGGCGATTGTGCTCCGAAAGGCCGCGCTCGCGGGGTGGCGGCGACCCGCGGTCGTGACTTCGGTCCGCCGCGTCGCGGCCGCACCTGGCCGGGCGGTCAGCCCGCGGACGCCCGCAGTGCGGCGGCGACCTGCGCGGCGCCGGCCGGACGCGCGGCAGGCGACTTGGCGAGCAGGGCGCCGATCAGCGACGCCGCGTCGGCCGGCAGCGCGGGTCGCAGCGCGGCGAGGTCGGGGGCCGGGACGTCGGCGACCTGCCGCAGCAGCTCGCCGAGCGAGTCGGCGTCGAACGGCAGCCGCCCGGTCAACAGCTCGAAGAGCATCACTCCGAGGGCATACAGGTCGGCTGCGGGCGAGGCCGGCGCGCCGGCCAGCTGCTCGGGCGCCATGTAGGCCGGTGAGCCCATGACCAGTCCGGTCCGCGTCTGGGCCGCGTCGGCGAGCCGCGCCACGCCGAAGTCGGCGAGCTTGACCGTGTCGGTGGGCCAGTGCACGAGCACGTTCGAGGGCTTGACGTCGCGGTGCACGACGCCGGCCGCGTGCGCATGCGCGAGGGCGCCCGCGACGCGTGCGCCCAGGCGCAGCACGAGCGGCTCGGGCAGCAGGCGCGGCGCCCGCGTGTAGCGGGCCAGCGAACCGCCGGGGACCGCCTCCATCGCCAGCCACAGTGCGTCCGTGGCGGCGCCCGCGTCGAGGATGCGGACGATGTCCGGGTGGTCGAGCCGCCGGCCGAGCGCGGCCTCGGCGAGAAATCGCTCGCGCGCCTCGTCGAAGGCGGCCCCCTGCAGGTCGGGATCCTGCGCGAAGCGCTTGATCGCCGCCGCCTGACCGCCCGCGTCGTCGACGGCGAGCCACACGGTGCCCATGGCGCCTTCGCCGAGCGGACGCAGCACGCGCCAGCGGCCGAACCGTCGCGGCGCGCCGGCGGGGAGGTTCACGCCTGCGGCGAGCCGGCCGCCGCGGCCCGGCGCTTCATCAGCATGCCGATCGCCAGCACCAGCAGCGCGCCCGCGACGCCCGCGCCGTAGCGCAACGCGGCGCCGACCTCGGGCAAACCCCCGGGCCGCTCGCTCGGCGTGGTGTCGAGGAAGGGCAGCACGGCCGGGTCGGTCACCGCCATCGTGCCGGCGATCCACCCGAGCAGCATGCCGCCGATGGTGATGACGACGGGAAAGCGGTCCATCAGCTTGATCACGAGCTGGCTGCCCCAGACGATGATCGGGATCGACACGAGCAGCCCGAAGACCACCAGCGGCATCTTGTGGTCGCCGCCGGCGCCTTCGGCCGCACCCGCGATCGCGATGACGTTGTCGACGCTCATCACGAGGTCGGCGACGATGACGGTCTTGACCGCGGCCCACAGCTTGTCGGAGCTCTGGATGTTGGCGTGCTCGTCCTCCTCCTCCGGGGCCAGCAGCTTGACCCCGATCCACATCAGCAGCACCGCGCCGACCAGCTTGAGATAGGGGATCGCGAGCAGCGTCAGGGCGAAGAAGATCAGGATCACGCGCAGGACGATCGCGCCTGCCGTGCCGAGCACGATGCCCTTGACGCGCTGCGCCGGCGGCAGCTTGCGGCAGGCGAGCGCGATGACGACCGCGTTGTCCCCGCCGAGGAGGATGTCGATCAGGATGATCTGGCCGACCGCCACCCAGAAGGCGGCATGCATGAACTGATCCATCGGCGGGCTTTCGCGGCGCAGGCTGTGACAGGGCGCCGCAGACGGCATGGCCCGGCACGGACCGGGACCGATGACCTCACGGCGTATGGGAGTTTAGGGCCCGCGCCGTCGCGGCCGGATGTGGGAACTACACAGCAGACCCGGCGTCGTCGCTGCGCAGGCGGGCGGCGTCGCGAACCGCCTGCGCACCGGCCTCGGTCGCCGGCCGCTCCGCCTCGATGCCGTCGGGCGGACGTCCGAGCACCCGGCGGACGACATCGGCCCGAAAGCCGCGCCCGGCGAGGAATCGCGCCTGCCGCACCCAGGTCGAGGCGTCGGACGGCGCCGCGCCGAAGCGGCGCTGCCAGAGCGCGAGTGCGCGCTCGTACTCGCCGGCGCCGCGCTCGTGGAGCCGCGCCAGCGCCGCATCGGCCAGCGGTGCGGCGACCCCGCGCTGGGCAAGGAGCTGGCGCAGCCGCACCTCGCCGAGGCGCTGCGCACGCGCGGAGACCAGGACATCGGCGACACGCTCGTCGCGCAGCCAGCCCTCGCGCTCGAGCTGGTCGAGCACGGCCGACACCCGATCGGCGGCTTCGCCATCGGCGTCGGGCCCCGCCAGCGAAGCGGCATGCGGGGCCAGCTTGCGCGCCAGTTCGGCCCGCGAGTGCTCGCGCCGCGCCAGGCGACGCAGCGCGCGCGCCTTCAGCGACGGCGCGCCGAAGCTCAGGCAGCGTCTCCGCCGGCCGGTGCCGCGAGCAGCGCGATGCCCAGGGACTCGCGGATCCGGTTCTCGATCTCGCGCGCGAGATCGGGGTTCTCGCGCAGGAACTCGCGCGCGTTGTCCTTGCCCTGCCCGATCTTCTCGCCGTTGTACGCGTACCAGGCGCCGGACTTGTCGACCACGCGCGCGGCCACGCCCATGTCGACGATCTCGCCCTCGCGGCTGATGCCCTCGCCGTAGAGGATGTCGAACTCGGCCTTCTTGAACGGCGGGCTGACCTTGTTCTTGACCACCTTGACCACGGTCTCGTTGCCGATCACCTCGTCGCCCTTCTTGATGCTGCCGGTGCGCCGGATGTCCAGCCGCACCGAAGCGTAGAACTTGAGCGCATTGCCGCCGGTGGTGGTCTCGGGGCTGCCGAACATCACGCCGATCTTCATGCGGATCTGGTTGATGAAGACCACCATGCAGTTGGTCTTCTTGATGGTCGCGGTGAGCTTTCGCAGGGCCTGGCTCATCAGCCGCGCCTGCAGGCCCGGCAGGCTGTCGCCCATCTCGCCTTCGAGCTCGGCCTTCGGCGTGAGCGCGGCGACCGAGTCGATGACCACCAGGTCGACCGAACCCGACCGCACCAGCGCATCGACGATCTCGAGCGCCTGCTCACCCGTGTCGGGCTGGCTGATCAGCAGCTCCTGCAGGTTCACGCCGAGCTTCTGCGCATACTGGATGTCCAGCGCATGCTCGGCATCGATGAAGGCGCAGGTGCCGCCCTGCTTCTGCATCTCGGCGATGAGCTGCAGGGTGAGCGTGGTCTTGCCCGAGCTTTCCGGGCCGTAGATCTCGACGACGCGCCCGCGCGGCAGGCCACCGACGCCGAGCGCGATGTCCAGGCCCAGCGAGCCGGTCGAGACGACCTGGATGTCCTCGATCTTCTCGCCCTCACCCAGGCGCATGATCGAGCCCTTGCCGAACTGCTTCTCGATCTGCGCGAGCGCGGCCTGCAGGGCCTTGGCCTTCTCGGTGTTGAGCGCCTTCACGGGTGCGTCCATGGTGATCTCCTGTGGATCGGCATGATACGGCACGACTGGATGCCCGTACAGTAACCGCCTCCACACCGATCTAGGGGGTTGCCCGCGGTGCCCGCGGAATTGACGCGAGTCAAGCGGCATCCTGGCATCGAATCCCTAGAATCGTCTCGATCAAGCCCCTGCGCCGGGTCGGCGGCGCGGCCGCGCGCGGAAGGGGTACAGGAGACAGGCCATGCGCATCCTCATCGCCGAAGACGACCAGGTGCTCGCCGACGGGTTGCTGCGATCGCTGCGGTCGTCGGGCTACGCGGTCGACCAGGTCGGCAGCGGCAGCGAGGCCGACGCGGCGCTCGCCGCGCACGAGTTCGACATCGTGATCCTCGACCTCGGCCTGCCGCGCATGCACGGCTTCGAGGTGCTGCGCAAGCTGCGCGCGCGCGGCTCCGCGGTGCCGGTGCTGATCCTCACCGCGGCCGACTCGATCGAGCAGCGGGTCAAGGGCCTCGATCTCGGCGCCGACGACTACATGGCCAAGCCGTTCTCGCTGCAGGAGCTCGAGGCGCGCGTGCGCGCCCTCACGCGGCGCGGGCTCGGCACGGCCTCGAGCATCATCAAGCACGGGCCGCTGTCGTTCGACGCCACCGGGCGCGTGGCCTACCTCAACGACCAGATGCTCGACCTCTCGGCGCGCGAGCTGTCGCTGCTCGAGGTGCTGCTGCAGCGCACCGGGAGGCTGGTGAGCAAGGACCAGCTGGTCGAGCGCCTGTGCGAGTGGGGCGAGGAAGTCAGCAACAACGCGATCGAGGTCTACATCCACCGGCTGCGCAAGAAGATCGAGCAGGGTCCGGTCCGCATCGCGACCGTGCGCGGCCTCGGCTACTGCCTCGAGAAGATCGCCGCCTGACCGCCCTCTGCCGGCCGCGCCGGCCGGCAGCCCCCGGCCGCCGCCGCGGCCGGGACCTCGATGGCCGACTCCCGCGAACGCCGTTCCCTCTTCGGCGAGATCCTCGACTGGATGCTCGCGCCACTGCTGCTGCTGTGGCCGATGAGCGTGGCGCTGACCTGGCTCGTGGCGCAGGGCATCGCCAACCGTCCCTACGACCGCGATCTCTCCGAGCGCCTGCAGGTGCTGGCCCAGCAGGTGGCCGCCGAGCAGGCCCAGGTGCATGGCCCGCCCCAGGTGCTGCGCGACGCGCTCGGGCGCGTCGCGGCGACCATGCTGCGCGCGGACGACGAGGACCGCCTGTTCTACCAGGTACTGGGCGAGCGCGGGGAGTTCATCGCCGGCGACCCCAGGCTGCGCGTCCCCGACGATGCCCGGTCGTCGCCGGTCAACGTGCCCCAGCTGCGCGACGACACGGTCGGCGACGAGACCGTGCGCGTGGCCTACATGTGGCTGCCTCAGACGGAGGTGGGCGCGGACCACGGCCCGCTGGTGCAGATCGCCGAGACCCTGGACAAGCGCTCGCGGCTGGCGACCGAGATCATCAAGGGCGTCATCCTTCCGCAGTTCGTGATCCTGCCGCTCGCGGTCGTGCTGGTGTGGTTCGCGCTCGGTCGCGGCATCCGGCCGCTGCGCGACCTGCAGCGGCGCATCCGCGCGCGCGAGAGCCACGACCTGAGCCCGATCGACGAGCGCGACGTGCCCGAGGAGGTCGCGCCGCTGGTCGCGTCGATCAACGACCTGCTGCAGCGGCTCGACGACACCATCGCGACGCAGCGCCGGTTCCTGGCCGACGCGGCGCACCAGCTCAAGACGCCGCTCGCCGGGCTGCGGATGCAGGCGGAACTGGCCGAGCGCGAGATCGACGCGGGCCGGGGCGACCCGCAGGCGCTGAAGCACTCGCTGCACCAGATCGCGCTGTCGAGCCAGCGCGCCGCGCACATGGTCAACCAGCTGCTCGCGATGGCGCGCGCCGAGGATCAGGCGCTGGTGATGCGCAAGCAGCGCCTGGACCTCGCCGAGATCGCGCGCGAGACGGTGCGGGACTTCGTCCCGAAGTCTCTCGAGCGGCGTATCGACCTCGGCTACGACGGCCCCGAGCCGGGCGACGAGCGCTGCGCGATGCCCGGCCAGCCGGTCTTCGTGCGCGAGCTGGTGCGCAACCTCGTCGACAACGCGCTGCAGTACACCCCGCCCGGCGGCAGCGTGACCGCGCGCGTGCTGCCCGATCCGTTCGGCCAGGTGGTCGTGCTGCAGGTCGAGGACACCGGCCCCGGCATCCCCGCGGCCGAGCGCGAGCTGGTCTTCCGGCCGTTCTACCGCGCACTCGGCACCCAGGTCGATGGCAGCGGCCTCGGACTCGCCATCGTGCGCGAGATCGCCGAGCGCCACGATGCGCAGGTGGCGGTCGAGGATGCGCGCCACGCGCCGCCGGGCAGCGCGGAGGGCCCCGGCGCACTGTTCACCGTGCGGTTCCCGCGGCAGGCGACCTGAGCCTGCAGGCCGCGCGCTCGCAGAGCTCGCGCCCTTCGCCGGGCGTTCGGACCTGCGCAGGCAGGTCCTCTCGTCCCGGCTCAGCTCTGCATCAGGCGGCGGCTGCGGGCGACGGACATCAGGATGCCGAGCGCGAGGCCCAGCGTCACCATCGCGGTGCCGCCGTAGCTGACGAACGGCAGCGGCACGCCGACGACCGGCAGGATGCCGCTGACCATGCCCATGTTGACGAAGGCATAGGTGAAGAGCGCCATCGTCACCGCGCCGGCGAGCAGCCGGGTGAAGACGGTCGGCGCCTCGGCGGCGATGACGAGGCCGCGGAAGATCAGAAACGTGAAGGCCGCCAGCAGCACCAGCACGCCGGCGAGGCCGAACTCCTCGGAGAACGCGGCGAAGATGAAGTCGGTGGTCCGCTCCGGGATGAACTCGAGGTGCGTCTGGGTGCCCTGCATGAAGCCCTTGCCGGCGAGGCCGCCCGAGCCGATCGCGATCATCCCCTGGATGATGTGGAAGCCCTTGCCGAGCGGATCCTTGTGCGGATCGAGCAGCGTGCAGACGCGGTGCTTCTGGTACTCGCGCAGCACGTGCCACTCGACGTCGGGCCGGCAGATGTGCGGCTCGGCGAGCACCAGCGCGAGGATCGCCACCGCGCCCAGCGCGAGCACGGGCAGCACCAGGCGCCAGGACAGCCCGGCGAAGAAGATGACGAACAGGCCGCCGAAGCCGATCAGCAGCGCCGTGCCGAGGTCGGGCTGGCGCGCGACGAGCAGGAACGGCACGGCGAGCAGCACGGCGGCGACGACGAAGTCGAAGGCGCTGCGCTGGCCTTCGCGCTTCTGGAACCACCAGGCGAGCATCAGCGGCACCGCGATCTTCAGCATCTCGCTGGGCTGGATGACGGTCGGACCGATGTCGAGCCAGCGCGTCGCGCCCTTGCGCGTGATGCCGAAGAACTCGACGGCCAGCAGCAGCAGCACGCCGACGACGTACAGCGGCACCGCGAGCCGCTCGAGACGGTGCGGCGGCACCTGCGCGACGACGAACAGCACGGCCAGCGCGATCAGCATGTTGCGACCGTGGTCGGCGAACCGCGTGCCGTGGTCGAAGCCGGCCGAGTACATCGAGACCAGACCGATCGCCGCGAGCAGCGCGATGGCCAGAGCCAGCGGTGCGTCGAAGCCGGCGAAGACCGGGCGCACGCGCTGCCACGGCGACGGCCGTCCGAGGACCGCGCTCATCGCGGCACCGCCTCGCCGGCCGCCGCAGCCGGCGTCGCGCCGGCCACGCGCTGCGCTGCGGCAGGGCCGGGCGCCGCCGCAGCGGGTGACGGCAGCTCGGCTCCAGGCAGCGGCACGTCGGCGGCGCGGCGCGGCGTGCCGATCGGCGCGCTCGACTGGCCGAGCTGCGTCGCGGCGATGTCCTCCTCGCTGGGATACTCGCCGAGCAGCAGGTAGTCGAAGACGCGGCGCGCGATCGGCGCCGCCGCCTGGGCGCCGAAGCCGGCGTTCTCGACGATCACCGCGAGCGCCACGGTCGGCGCATCGATCGGCGCCGCCGCCATGTACAGCGAGTGGTCGCGCTGGTGCTCGGCCAGCCGCGCCGCGTCGTACTTCGCACCCTGGCGGATACCCACCGCCTGCGCGGTGCCGGTCTTGCCACCGCTGCGGTAGGGCGCACCGGCGAAGACGCGCGTGCCCGTGCCCTCGGTCGTGACCGCGTGCAGGGCGCGGCGGATCACCTCGACATGCGCCGGCTGCAGCGGCAGCGGTTCGAGCGCGTCGGCCGGCAGCGGCCGGCGCTCGCCGCTCACCACGTCCTCGACCTCGCGCACGAGACGCGGGCGGAAGCGCTCGCCGCCGGCGACCAGCGTCGCGGTCGCGCTGGCCAGCTGCAGCATCGTGAAGTGGTTGTAGCCCTGTCCGATGCCCAGCGAGATCGTCTCGCCGGCGTACCAGCGCTGCTGCTCCGGGCGCTTGTAGGCGCGACGCTTCCACTCGGTCGACGGCAGCACGCCGGCGGCCTCGCCCTCGAGGTCGATCCCCGTGCGCTGCCCGAAGCCGAACGGCGACAGATGGCGATGCATCAGGTCGACGCCCATCTCGTTGGCCAGCGTGTAGTAGTAGACGTTGCTCGACTTGACGATCGATCGGTGCATGTCGACGGCACCCAGCCCGTGGTCGCCGTGGCTGCGGAAGACGTGGCCGCCGAAGGTGAAGCTGCCGCCGTCCTGGATCACCTCGGCCGCGCTGCGCTTGCCGCTGGTCAGCGCGGCCATGGCCATGAACGGCTTGAAGGTCGATCCCGGCGGGTAGGTCCCACGCAGCGCCCGGTTGAGCAGCGGCTTGTCGATGCTCTCGTTGAGCTCCTTCCAGCTGTCCCAGTCGATGCCGTCGACGAACAGGTTCGGGTCGAACGTGGGCTTGCTGACGAAGGCCAGCACCTCGCCGTTGCGCGGGTCGATCGCCACCAGCGCACCCCGGCGCTCGCCGAACAGCTGCTCGACGAGGGCCTGCAGCCGGATGTCGACCGACAGCACGAGCGTGTCGCCGGGCGTCGGCGGATGGCTGGCCAGCCGACGCACCGCGCGGCCGCCCGCGCTCGTCTCGACCTCCTCGAAGCCGGTGATGCCGTGCAGCTCGCGCTCGTACTTCTGCTCGAGGCCGAGCTTGCCGATGTGCTCGGTGCCGCGGTAGTTGGCCTGGACCTCGTCGGGCCACTCCTCGATCGCCGCCTTCTCGGCCTGGTTGATGCGGCCGATGTACCCGACCAGGTGGCTGCCCGTCTCGCCCAGCGGGTACTGCCTGAAGAGCCGGGCACGCACGTCGACGCCCGGGAAGCGGAAGCGCTGCGCCATGAAGCGCGCCACCTCCTCGTCGTCAAGACGGGTGCGGATCGGCAGCGACTCGAAGCGCCGGGTCTCCTCGAGCAGCCGCTTGAAACGGCGGCGGTCGCGCGTCTCGATCGGCACCACCGCGGAGAGCTCGTCGATCAGCCGGTCGAGCCCTTCGGCACCGCCGTCGACGCGCGACGGCGTGATCTCGAGCGTGTAGGCGGAGTAGTTCGTCGCCAGTACGACGCCGTTGCGGTCGACGATCAGGCCGCGGTTCGGCACGATCGGCAGCACGGCGATGCGGTTGGCCTCGGCCTGGGTGGCCAGCTCCTCGTGGCGCACGACCTGCAGCCAGACCAGCCGCGCCAGCAGCAGGCCGAAGGCCAGCAGCACGAAGACGGCGGCGGCCAGCACGCGCAGCCGGAAGCGGTCGAGCTCGCGCTCGAGGTCCTTCAGTTCGGCGATCGCGCGCAGCGGCATCGGGGGCAGGGCGACGAGGCGGGCCTACAGGGGGCGATTCTGGTCCGGATCCGGGGCTCGACGCTGCGGCGCAAGCAGCAGCAGCGCGGCCAGGGGCCACAGCGCCGCCTCGAGCAACGGCGCGAGCAGCAGCGACCAGCCCGGAAACATGCCGCCGGCGAGCATGCGCACGGCCAGCGAGACCGCATGCGCGGCGACGAACAGGGGCAGGATCTGCAGGGCCTGCTGGGCGATGCCGAACCACAGCAGCCGGCGGTGGATGGTGATCGCGAAGTACGACAGCAGGGTGTAGGCGAGCGCATGCTGGCCGAGCAGCGCGCCCTGGTGCACGTCGACCCCGAGCCCGCAGGCGAAGGCCACGCCGATGCCGACGCGCCGCGGCTGGTGCACCGACCAGAACACGAGCACCACCGCCAGCAGGTCGGGCATGGCCGGCGCGCGGCCGAGCGGCAGCAGATGCCAGCCGAAGGCCGCCAGCAGGGTGAACGCGATGAACAGCGGGCTGGCCGGCAGCAGCAGCGGATCGCCGCGCGGCAGGATCATCGCCCGGGCCCCTGCGGCGCGAGGCGGCGGCGGCCGGGCTCGGACGGCTCGACGGCCGAGGCCGCGGCGGAGGCCGCAGTCACCGGCGCCTGCGCGCCGACCGGCTCCAGCACCAGAACGTGCCGGACGCCGTCGGGCGCAGCAGCCGGCTCGAGAAGGATGCGCGCGAAGCCCGACTCGACGCGGCGCTCGACGGTGCTCACGCGCGCCACCGGCAGGCCCGGCGGATAGACGCCGTCGAGCCCGCTCGTCATCAGCAGGTCGCCGGGCTGCACGTCGGCATTGGCCGACGTGAAGCGCAGCTCCATCGCTCCGCCCGGGGCGCCGCCGAACGCCGCGGCGCGCTGCATCGTGCGCTGGTTCAGCACCGGGATGGCGGCGTCCTTGTCGGCGAGCAGCGTGACCTCGCTGGTGAGGGTGTAGACGCGCGTGACCTGGCCGAGCACCCCGGCCGGATCGACCACCGGTGCCCCCGGGACGATCCCCTGCGCCGCGCCGCGGTCGATGACGACCTTGCGGGAATACGGGTCGGCCGCCTCGTAGAGCACCTCGGCCGCGACGGAGCGCGTCAGCGGGGCCGAGCGCAGGCCGAGCAGCGCGCGCAACTCGGCATTCTCGCGCGCGAGCTGCCCCGCCCGCGCCGCCTCGAGCGACAGCGCCGCCATCGCCTCGCGCGCGGCGGCAGCCTCGGCGCGCGCCGCCTGCAGCCCCTTCAGGTACGCGGTGCCGCCGACGAGCATCTCGACCGGCACCGCGGCCGCGCGCTGAAGCGGCAGCAGCGCGGTCGCCAGCGCGGCGCGCAGCGGGTCGGTCATCTCGAAGCGTCGGTCGGCCACCATCAGGAACACCGCCAGCGCGGCGAAGAACGCCAGCTTGGTCGCCGCCGACGGCCCCTGCCGGAAGAACGGCGGCGGCGCGCGGTCGAGCGTGCCCTGCGGGATCGCCACGGCAGCAGGCGGCGAGACGCGAGCCGTCAGCGCGCCGCGCCGAGGCTCACTCCGACGTGAAGATCGAGCCCAGGCGCTCCATGCGCTCGAGCGCCATCCCGCAGCCGCGCACGACGCAGGTCAGCGGGTCCTCGGCCACGAGCACCGGCAGCCCGGTCTCCTCGGCGAGCAGGCGGTCGAGGTCGCGCAGCAGCGCGCCGCCGCCGGTCAGCATCATTCCGCGCTCGGCGATGTCGGCGCCGAGTTCGGGCGGCGTCTGCTCGAGCGCGTTCTTCACCGCGCTCACCATCTGGTTGAGCGGGTCGGTCAGCGCCTCGAGGATCTCGTTGGAGCTGATCGTGAAGCTGCGCGGCACACCCTCGGAGAGGTTGCGGCCCTTGACCTCCATCTCCTTGACCTCGGAGCCGGGGAAGGCCGAGCCGATCTGCTTCTTGATGGCCTCGGCCGTCGGCTCG
>JALORQ010000274.1 GCA_025458805.1 Rubrivivax sp. | reverse complement strand
TGGGCCCTCGCGGCGACGGCCGGCGCGATGGTCTACCGACGCCGGATGCACGCGCTCTGGCGGGAGTCGACCCTGCGCCGGCCGGTGCTGGTTCTCGAGAGCGACGATTGGGGTGCCGGGCCGCATGCACAAGCGAGCGCTTTGGGTGCCGTGTCCGACCTGCTCGCCCGGCACCGCGACGTCACCGGGCGGCCGCCGAGCCTCAGCCTGGCGATCGTGCTGGCCATGCACGACTTCGACGGGACGAACCGCGCGGGCGGTCGCCACGGCCGGGTCGAACTCGATGCGCCGACCCATGCGCCTGTCCTGGACGCGCTGCGGGCGGGGTCGAAGCGCAGCGTCTTCTCGCTGCAGCTGCACGGCCACGAGCACTTTCGTCCGCAAACGCTGGTCGCTTCTGCCGATCCCGCCGTCAAGGCATGGCTCGCCGGCGGACCTCTGGCGGCGACCGAACGACTGCCCTCGCACCTGCAGAGCCGCTGGGTCGACGCGAGCACATTGCCGTCGCGGCCGCTGGGCAGCGAGGAGATCGCGTCCGCCGTGGAGGCCGAATGCGCAGCTTTCGCGCGCATCACCGGGTCGCCCGCCCGCGTCGTCGTCCCCCCCACCTTCGTCTGGACGCGCGAGGTCGAGCGCGCCTGGGCCGCGGCCGGCGTCGAGTTCGTGGTGACCCCGGGTTTCCGATCGACGCGACGCGACGCGGCCGGGCTGCCCGACGGCGACGAGGGGCCGATCGCCAATGGCGACCGCGACGGGCCGATCACCTACCTCGTGCGCAGCGACTACTTCGAGCCGGTGCGCGGCCGCGGCGCCGAGCACGCGCTGCGCGCGCTGGACCGCGCGGTCGCCGAGGGGCGCCCGTGCATCCTCGAGAACCACCGCGACAACTTCATCTTCGACGAGGCCCAGTGCCGGCGCAGCCTCGAAGAGCTCGATGCGCTGCTCGCCGGTGCGCTGAGCCGCCACACGGGGGTGCGCTCGCGATCCCGAGTGGGTGGTCGACGGGTGGCGCGAAAGGCTGCCGTTCGTGTGGCGCCGGTTGCACGCGACCGGCCGGCTCTGGAAGGTGATGCGCTGGTCCGGCCTCGCCGCGATCGGCGGTGCACTGGTCCGCCTGCTCGGGCGGCCGGTATCGGCCGCCGCGACTGCAGCGAACCTCTCATGAACCGACCAGCCGTCGGATCAGCGCCACGCGACGCTGCGGCGTGAAGCCGTCGACGATGCGCGCCCGGCCCGCTTCGCCGAGGCGCCGCGCCAGAGCGTCGTCGCCGAGCAGCCTCGCGAGACCCGCCTCCACCGCGTCGACGCGGTCGCCGTCGACGCGCAGGCCGTTCAGCCCGTCCTGCACCGCCGACCCCGTGCCCCCGGTGATGCCGGCCACCGCCGGCTTGCCGCACGCGTTGGCCTCCAGGTAGACGATGCCGAAGCCTTCGGTGTCGCCCTCGATGTCGCGATTGGGCATCGCGAAGACGTCGCAGGCGTTGTACCAGCGCGGCAAGTCGTCGGGCTCGACGTGGCCCAGCAGGTGCAGGCGATCGCGCACGCCCAGCTCGGCCGCGGTCTGCTCGAGGTAGCCCCAGTCCTCGCCGATGCCGACGATGGCGTGATGCACGTCGATGCCTCGCGCCACCAGGCCCGGCAGCGCGCGCACCACGTGGTCGAAGCCCTTGCGTCGCTGCAGACGACCGACGGAGAGGATCAGCCGCTGGCCGGGGCGCAGGCCGATGCCGGCGCGCAGGTCGTCGCACGGCAGCCCGGGCCGGAAGCGATCCGCGTCGACCACCGGATACGCCATCGCGATGCGGTCCGGCCGCACGCCGATCAGCGAGACCAGGGTGTCGCGGGTGAAGTCGCTGTTGGCCAGCACCGTGTCGGCGTGGCGCAGCGCGAAGCACATCGTCTGGAACTTGCGCCCGCGTCCCCAGCCGGTGAGCTCCTCGCCGTGCGCATAGATCACGACCCGGCTGCCGCGCAGCCGCGCCACGGCCCACGCCACCAGCCCCTCGGGCAGCGCGCGGCCGGCCAGCACCGCGGCCGGGCGCTCGGTCACCGCCAGCCGCATCGATCGCAGGAAGAGCCGCGCATAGAGCAGCAGCGACTCGGGCTTGAGCCATTCGTAGCGTTGCAGTTGCAGGCGATGGATCGTGTTCGGGTGTCCGGTGTCGAAGTCCGCGTCTCCCGGCACGGCTGCCGTCACCACGTGCACCGCGCGCCCCCCGAGGCGACGGCAGTCGTCCTCGAACATCACCGCAGTGCCGCCCTTGGTCGGAAGGAACAGCTCGGTCACCATCACCAGCGGCACCTCGCCCGGGGCGCGTCGGCCGAGCAGCTGCGCGTAAAGCGCTTCGTAGCGGTCGGCCACCGCGGCGATCGAATAGCGAGCCTCGGCGACCTGCCGGCCGCGCCGGCCCATCGCCGGACCGGCAGGGGACATCACTGCGCGAACGGCATCGCCCAGCGCTGTCGCGTCGTCGGGCGGATAGCTGAATCCGGTTTCGCCGTCGACGATCAGCTCGCGGCTGCCGCTCGTGCGCGCCACGACGCACGGCAGTCCCGCCGCCATTGCCTCGAGCACCACGTTCGGCAGCCCTTCCTTGTACGACGGCAGCGCCAACGCGTCGACGGCCTGGTAGTAGGGCGCGACGTCGGCGTGGAAGTCGTGCAGCATGAAGCGGTCCGGGTGCGCGCGGGCGAGTTCG
>JALORQ010000050.1 GCA_025458805.1 Rubrivivax sp. | reverse complement strand
GACGCTGGTCGAGGCCGGCTACGCGCCCGAGATGGCCTACTTCGAGTGCCTGCACGAGCTCAAGCTGATCGTCGACCTCATCTACGAGGGCGGCATCGCGAACATGAACTACTCGATCTCCAACAACGCCGAGTACGGCGAGTACGTGACCGGTCCGAAGATCGTCACCGACGCCACGCGGGCCGCGATGCGCCAGGCGCTGAAGGACATCCAGACCGGCGAGTATGCGAAGAGCTTCATCCTCGAGAACCGCGCCGGCGCGCCGACGCTGACGAGCCGCCGCCGGCTGACTTCCGAACACTCGATCGAGGTCGTCGGCGAGAAGCTGCGCGCGATGATGCCGTGGATCAAGGCCAACAAGCTGGTCGACCGCAGCCGGAACTGACCGACGCCGGGAGCGTGGTGCCCCGGGGCCATCCGGGGCGCTATCCTCGCGCCCCGTGACCGAAGAACCCCATCTCCCGGCCGACGACGAGCCGGCGCCGCTGCCGCCGCGGCGCCGCGGCATCTACGTGCTGCCCAACGCCATCACGCTGGCGGCGCTGTTCTCGGCCTTCTACGGCATCGTGATGGCCATCAATGGCCGCTTCGAGGCCGCCTGCATCGCCATCTTCGTCGCCGCCGTGCTCGACAGCCTGGACGGCCGCGTCGCGCGCATGACGAACTCGCAGAGCGCGTTCGGCGAGCAGATGGACAGCCTGTCGGACATGGTGGCCTTCGGCGCCGCGCCGCCGCTGATCATGTACCAGTGGGCGCTGCAGGACCTGGGGCGCCTCGGCTGGATCCCGGCCTTCGTCTACATCGCCGGCGCGGCGCTGCGGCTGGCGCGCTTCAACGTCAACATCGGCGTCGTCGACAAGCGCTTCTTCCAAGGGCTGCCGAGCCCGGCCGCGGCGGCACTCGTGATCGGCTTCATCTGGGTCATGGACGACTCGGGCTTCAAGGGCGTGAGCCGCATCGACTGGATCGAATGGTCGGCCTTCGCGATCACGCTGTATGCGGGCCTGTCGATGGTGACCAACGCGCCGTTCTACAGCTTCAAGGTCTGGGGCGGCCGGCGCACGGTGCCGTTCGCCGCCCTGATCGTGGTGATGCTGGTGATCGCGCTCGTGGCCCTGGACCCGCCCAAGGTGCTTTTCGGCATCTTCTGCCTGTATGGCCTGTCCGGCTACGCGGTCTACGCCTGGCGCAAGGCCAAGGGCCAGCCGGCGAGCGTGATCGCGACCTCGACCGACGATCCGGACGAGAAGGGGCTGCACCCGTGAGCGATGCGTCCCGCACCGTCCTTGCGGCCCGTGCTACATTCGCGCCCATGAGCTTCGGCCGCCGTTCGACCCCGCGACTTCTATGCGCCCTGCGGGTGCGCTGATCGAACTCGTCCGAACTGTTCCCGTTTCCCTCGATCGACGGCCCGCCAGCGCAGAGCAGCGGGCCGTCTCGCTTTCCGAACCTGCTTGCGCGTCCTCCCACCTCCGACCGGGGCTCCGACCATGTCAGACAAGCTGATCATCTTCGACACCACCCTGCGCGACGGCGAGCAGTCCCCGGGCGCCTCGATGACGCGCGACGAGAAGCTGCGCATCGCCCGCCAGCTCGAGCGGCTGCGCGTGGACGTCATCGAGGCCGGCTTCGCGGCCTCGAGCCCGGGCGACTTCGAGGCCGTGAAGGCCATCGCCGAGCATGTGCGGGAATCGACGGTCTGCTCGCTGGCGCGCGCCAACGACCGCGACATCTCGCGCGCCGCCGACGCGCTGAAGGGCGCGGCACGCGCGCGCATCCACACCTTCATCGCGACCAGCCCGTTGCACATGGAGAAGAAGCTGCGCATGACGCCCGAGCAGGTGCACGAGCAGGCGCGGCAGGCAGTGCGCTTCGCCCGCAACCTCTGCGCCGACGTCGAGTTCTCGCCCGAGGACGGCTACCGCTCGGAGATCGACTTCCTGTGCCGCGTGCTCGAGACCGTGATCGACGAGGGCGCGACCACGATCAACATCCCGGACACCGTCGGCTACGCGATTCCCGAGCTCTACGGCCACTTCATGCGCTCGCTGCGCGAGCGCATCCCGAACAGCGACAAGGCCGTCTGGAGCGTGCACTGCCACAACGACCTCGGGATGGCGGTGGCCAACTCCCTGGCGGGCGTGAAGATCGGCGGGGCGCGGCAGGTCGAGTGCACCATCAACGGCCTCGGCGAGCGGGCCGGCAACTGCAGCCTCGAGGAGGTCGTGATGGCGGTGAAGACCCGCCGCGACCACTTCAGGCTCGACGTCGGGATCGACACGACGCAGATCGTGCCCGCCTCGCGCATGGTCAGCCAGACCACTGGCTTCGTCGTGCAGCCGAACAAGGCGGTGGTCGGCGCCAACGCCTTCGCGCACGCGAGCGGCATCCACCAGGACGGCGTGCTCAAGGCGCGCGACACCTACGAGATCATGCGCGCCGAGGACGTGGGCTGGAGCGCCAACAAGATCGTGCTCGGCAAGCTGAGCGGCCGCAACGCGTTCAAGCAGCGCCTGCACGACCTCGGCATCGAACTGGACAGCGAGTCCGAGGTCAACGCCGCGTTCGCGCGCTTCAAGGATCTCGCCGACCGAAAGAGCGAGATCTTCGACGAGGACATCATTGCGCTCGTCGGCGACGAGAGCGTGACCGCGGAGCAGGAGCACTACCGGCTGCTCTCGCTCGCCCAGCACTCGGAGACCGGCGAGCGGCCGCATGCGCGCGTGACCTTCGCGGTCGGCGGGGTCGAGCACCGGGCAGAAAGCGACGGCAACGGACCGGTCGACGCGTCGCTGAAGGCGATCGAGTCCAGGGTCCGATCTGGGGCCGAGATGCTGCTGTATTCGGTCAATGCCATCACTTCGGGCAGCACAGAATCGCAGGGAGAGGTGACCGTCCGGCTGCAACTCGGAGGCCGTGTCGTCAACGGCGTCGGCGCCGACCCGGACATCGTCGTCGCGTCGGCCAAGGCCTATCTCGCGGCGCTCAACAAGCTGCACAGCAACGCCGACAGGGTCGCCGCGCAGGGTTGACCGGGAGGCGTCGCGACGGGCTCGGCGGTCACTTGAAGAAGGTTTCGCAAGTTCCTGATCTTGCGATTCTTTTTTGGGTCCTCTAGACTCGCGCGATGGTCTTTCGGGGTGCCGCTTGAACAACTTCCTTCGGACGGGCCGGGGCGCGGCGGCGGGGCTGGCGATGCTCTTTGCGCTCGCCGTGCTGCCGACGGCGGCAGACGCGGCGAAGCAGCCCCGCGAGGAGCGCCCCGCCGCGACGTCCAAGGCGAAGCCCAAAGCGAAGGCCAAGTCCAAGGCGAAGGCCCCTGCCCGTGCCCAGCGCGCGAAGGCGCCGCCACGGAAGGCGGCCGCGTCGCCGCCGCGGCGCCCGTCGGTGGGCCAGCTGAGCGGGTTGCATCTGACCGACGACCCGCTCGACCTCAAGTCCAGCGTCGCGCTCGTCGTCGACCAGGAGACCGACCGGGTCCTGTTCAGCAAGAACTCCGAGGCGGTGCTGCCCATCGCGTCGATCACCAAGCTGATGACCGCGCTCGTCGTCACCGAGGCCGGGCTGTCGATGGACGAAGTGCTGACCGTCTCGCAGGAGGACGTCGACACCGAGAAGGGCAGCCGATCCCGCCTGGCGGTCGGCACGCGGCTGACGCGCGGCGAGATGCTTCACCTGGCGCTGATGTCTTCCGAGAACCGTGCCGCGCACGCGCTCGGGCGCCACTATCCGGGCGGGCTGCCCGCGTTCGTCGAGGCCATGAACGCCAAGGCCCACCTGCTCGGCATGCACGACACGCGCTACGTCGAGCCGACCGGGCTGTCGAGCGGCAACCGCTCGAGCGCCCACGACCTGACGCTGCTGGTCAAGGCGACGTCGGACGTGCCGCTGATCCGCGAGCTGTCGACATCGCGCGAGGCCTCGGTCGCCGTCGGCTCCCGCCTCCTTCACTTCCGCACGACCAACGGACTGGTGCTCAATCCCGAGTGGGAGATCGGACTGCAGAAGACCGGCTACATCTCGGAGGCCGGTCGTTGTCTGGTCATGCAGGCGCAGGTCGCCGGTCGTCGCCTGATCCTGGTGCTGCTGGACTCGGCCGGGCGCTACTCGCGCATCGGCGACGCCGAGCGCATCCGCAAGTGGCTCGGTGAGTCAGGCCTCCTCGAAGCGAGTTCCGCGCCGGCGGTCGTCCCGCTGCGCTGATCCGGGCCGGTCACCTGCCGCGCCAGCCGAGGGCGGCGGAGATCTGCGCCGCGGTGGCGCGAACCTTCTCGAGCCACGACTCCTCGAGCCTGTCGGCCGGGGCCGAGACCGAGAGCCCGGCCACCAGCCGCCCTTGATCGTCGAGCACAGGCGCCGCCATGCAGCGCACGCCCGGTTCGAGCTCCTCGTCGTCGCGGGCGAAGCCCAGCGCCCGCACCGTGGCGAGCTCGCGCTCGAGGCGGGCGATGTCGGTGATGCTGCTGCGGGTTTGGCCGGAGAGCCCGGTTCGCGTGCAGTACGCGCGGACGCGCTGCGCGTCGTCCTGGGCCAGGAACAGCTTGCCGACCGACGTCAGGTGCAGCGGTGCGCGACCGCCGATCGCCCGCACGACCTGCATGCCGGAGCGCTCGCTGTAGGCGCGCTCGATGTAGACGATCTCGTCGCCCTGACGGACCGACAGGTTGACGGGCTGATGCGTGTGCCGGTGCAGTTCCCGCATCGGGCCCAGCGCCGCGTCGCGCACGTCCAGCCGCGCCTTGACCAGGTTGCCGAGCTCGAGCAGCCGCATGCCGAGGCGGTAGCTGCCGGGTGCCGGGCGGTCGACGAAGCGGCCGATCGTGAGGTCGTTCAGGATCCTGTGCGCGGTCGAGGGATGCAGCCCCGTGCGCTCGCTGATCTGCTTGAGCGTCATCGGGTCAGGCTGCGCCGCCAGGGTGTCGAGCAGTGCAAAGGCCCGTTCGAGCACCTGGATCGCCGGCGAGGGGTCGGGTCGTTCGCTCATTCGCGCATTGTCTCCCGCGGCACCCATGTTCTGCATGGCGAAAACCGATGCAGCATCCCGGGAGTGGCGCCCGGCCGACAACCGCTCGGGCCGTCCATGTCGCGAAGTCTGAGGCGGCTGCTGGTGGCCGTTGGCGCCGTTCTCTCGCCGGCCCTCGCCCAGGCGGGCGACGCGGCGACGATCCTCCAGGCGCCGGTGCGCGAGATGCCCTCCGCCGAATCGTCGGCGTCGGCGGCATCGGCCGCGTCGGCCGCGGCGCGTCGCTGGGTGGCCGTGCCCGTGGTGACCGCCCGGCTCACGGCTCGCGACATCGGGCTGGTGATCAACGCCGCCGACCCCTACTCGGTCGCGGTCGGCGAGCACTATGCGCGGCGTCGCGGCCTCGGCGAGGAGCAGGTCCTGCGCGTCGATCTGCCCGTCGTGCCGGCGCTGGACCGCGACGCCTTCCTGGCACTGCGCAGCGCGATCGATGCACGCTTCGGCCCCGAGGTGCAGGCGCTCGCGCTCGCCTGGACCGCGCCGTATGCCGTCGAGTGCCATTCGATCACCGGCGCGCTGGCCCTGGGTCTGACCGACGGCCTGTGCGCCCGGAGTTGCGCGTCGACGCCGCGTTCCGTGCTCTTCAACGACGGCAGTGCGCGGCCGTTCGACCGGCACCGGGTGAGGCCGTCGATGCTGCTGGCAGCGCGCAGCATCGACCAGGGCCGCGCACTGATCGACCGCGGCGTGGCCGCCGACGGCGCGCTGAGGCGTGACCCGACCGGCGCAACGGCGCTCTTCGTCGAGGGCACCGACGTCGCGCGCGGCGTGCGGGCGCGGCTGTATCCGCCGTCCGGGCGCTTCACGCCGAGCGGCGTCGAGGTCGTGGTCGCGCGTGGCGACGCGCTCGCCGCCACGCCGCGCGTCGTTGTCGCCCAGACCGGCAGCGTGCGGCTGGACGCGCCGGGGCCGATCGACTGGGCGCCGGGTGGGCTCGGCGACCACGTCACGTCGTTCGGCGGAGCGCTGCTGGGCACGCACGGCCAGGGGACGGTGCTCGACTGGCTCGAGGCCGGCGCCACCGCGAGCCACGGCACCGTGAGCGAGCCCTGCAATCACCCCCAGAAGTTCCCGCACCCCCAGGTTCTGCTGCTCAACTACCTGCAGGGCGCGACGGCGCTGGAGGCTTACTGGCGCAGTGTGGCCTGGCCGCTGCAGAGCCTGTTCGTCGGCGAACCCCTGGCGGCGCCGTTCGCACCGGCCGGGGCAGGTGTCTGGATGCCGTTCGCGCCGATCCGCTTCGAGCCTGCCGCCGCATCGGCGACGGAAGGCGCGCGCTGACCCGGCGACCCGGGGCGGCGCGGTCGCGCGTCAGCGCCCGGCGGCCAGCGCCGCCGCGGCCTCCTCCCCGGAGCGCACCGCGCCCTCGAGCGTGGCCGGGTACGGACCGTCGACGTAGTCGCCGGCCGCCAGCAGCCCGGGGGCCAGCCGTGCCGGAGGGCGGTCCAGCCCGGGGGTGCATCTGAACGTGGCCCGCTTCTCGGCGAGCGCGTGCAGCACGCGCAGCGCTCCGCGCCACGTTCCGGGAGGAAATGCGGCCTGTGCCTGCTGCAGGACCGCCTCGGCGGTGGCCTCGAGTCCGCGATCGACCCAGCGGCGCGCGCCGCTGACGACGAACGCGAAGACGCCGGGCGTCGCACCGAACGCGCCGTGGTCGAACGCGAACTGCGCCGGTGCGTCGGCCGACTCGACGAGCGCCGTCATCGGGGCCGGCAGGCGGGCGTCGTCGCTGCCCAGGTACACGGTCACGATCGGCTCGTAGCGCAACGACGCCGCGCGCACCGCCCAGGCCGGCACCAGCGGCGCGGCCAGGCGAGCGGCCTCGGCGGCTGTGCAGGCCAGCACGACGGCGTCGAATCGCCCCCCGTCGACGATCCAGCCGGCGGCGTGGCGGTCGACGCGCCCGACGCGGTGCGACGCCACGAGCGTGGCGCCTCGGCGCTGCAGCCAGTGCCAGGCCGGCAGCGGCACCAGACGGTCCAGCGGCACGCGAGGCAGCAGCAGATCGGCCGCTCCCGGCCCGGCGAAGAGCGCGTCGCGCATCACCCGAAGCAGCACCTGCGCGCTGGCCTGGCCGGCCGGCGTGTTGAGCGCGGCGACGCACAGCGGATCGATCAGCAGTTCGCGCACCGGCGCGGGCAACCGACGACACAGCTCATCGACGCTGAGCGTCGGCGCGCAGCGGAAGCCGCGCAGCCCCCAGGCACCGGCGGTGCGCAGCAGCGCCAGGCGATCGCGCCAGCTCCAGCCCACGCAACCCGCGACCGCGCGCACGAAGCCGGGCAGTGCCGGCCCGGGCGGCAGCTCGAGTCCGCGGCCGTCGGGGTAGCGCAGCACCAGCGGCCGCCGATGCAGCAGGGCCGCCGGATCGGCCCCGACGTCCCGCATCAGCGCCAGCGTGCGCGTGTAGGCGCCGATCAGGATGTGCTGCCCGTTGTCGAGCGCCAGACCCTCGAAGGAGACCCCGCGCGCGCGCCCGCCGGCGCGCGCCGCCATCTCGAAGATGGTGACGCGATGTCCTGCGCCCGCCGCACGCACCGCCGCCGCGAGTCCGGCCCAGCCGGCGCCGACGACGGCGACGTCCATACGCGCCGTTCCCTCGTCGCTCAGCGACCGCGCACGTGGGTGCGCGCCGCGATCCAGAGCTTGCGCAGCGGCGTCAGCGCGATCCGCTGGTGCAGGACCCGGAAGTCCTCGCGCTCGATCTCCCGCAGCAGCGTGCGGTAGATGTTCGCCATCATCAGCCCCGGCTTCTGCGCCTGCCGGTCGGCTTCCGGCAGCAGCGCGAGCGCCTCGTCGAAGGTCGCGTGCGCGCGTGCCGCCTGGAATGCCATCAGCGCGGAGAAGCGTTCGGAATAGCCCCAGGGCGGGTCGCGGCGCAGCAGTTCGTGCGCCTTGACGTCGAAGCGCTGCAGTTCCGCGACCGGCAGGTAGATGCGACCGCGCCGGGCATCGTCGCCGACGTCGCGGATGATGTTGGTGAGCTGCATCGCGAGGCCGAGACGGTGCGCATACCGCACGGTGTCGTCGCGGCTGCGGCCGAAGATGCTGCTGGCGACCTCGCCGACCACGCCGGCGACGAGATGGCAGTAGCGCTCCAGTCCGGAGAAGTCGAGGAACCGGGTCTGCTCGAGATCGATCTGGCAGCCCTCGATCACCGCGTCGAGGTGACCCCGGCGGATGCCGTACGGCTCCATGCAGGGTTGCAGCGCCTGCATCACCGGGTGCGTCGGCCGCCCGGCGGCAGTGGCGGCGACCTCGGTGCGCCACCACTGCAGCTTCGACGCCGCGACCGACGGGTCCTGGACCTCGTCGACCACGTCGTCGACCTCGCGGCAGAAGGCGTAGAAGGCGGTGATGGCCGCGCGGCGCGGGGGCGGCAGGAACATGAAGGCGTAATAGAACGACGAGCCGCTCGCGGCCGCCTTCTGCTGCACGTACTGCTGCGGAGTCATCGCGCTCGTCACGCGCCGGACAGCCGCGCGGCCACCGCCCGCCCGAGCAGCAACGGCACGTCCGAGGCGCGCAGCTTCGGCCTCGTCAGCGTCGTCGCGTGGTCGATGGCGCGGATCTTCTCGAGCACGCGCAGCCCGCCGGCCACGACGAGTCGCAGTTCCCAGCCACCGCGACCGGGCACACGGCGCCCGATCGCGGCACCCTGCCGCATCAGCGCCTCGGCCCAGTCGCACAGATCACGGACCAGAGCGCGTACGGCCTGCCGGTCGCGGGCCGGATCGAGGTCGTCGACCGTCAATCCGTGGTGGTGCAGGTCGGATTGCGGCACGTACACGCGACCGCGCGCCCGGTCGATCGAGATGTCCTGCCAGAAGTTGATGAGCTGCAGCGCGCTGCACACGGCGTCGGACTCGCGCAGCGCATCGGGAGCGTCGATGCCATAGAGGTGCAGGAAGAGGCGGCCGATGGGGTCGGCCGAGCGGCGGCAGTAGTCGAGCACCTGCGCGCGGTCGGCATAGATCGGATTGTCCGTGTCCTGCACGAAGGCATCGAGCAGGTGGTGCAGCGGTGCGCCGGGCAGGGCATGTTCGCGCATCGCGAGCGCCAGCGGACCGAAGATGCGCGGCCAGCGCGTGCCCTCGGCCCGGCCCGCCTCCGCGGCGCGCAGTTCGTCCCGGTACGCGGCGAGCGCGTCGCGCCGCTGCTGCGGCGTGGCCGTGCCCTCGTCGGCGAGATCGTCGGCCGTACGCGCGAAGTGGTAGATCGCCACCACGGCCGGGCGGATGCGCGGCGGGCAAAGGACCGACGCGACCGGAAAGTTCTCGTAATGTTCGACGCCCACGTGCCGATTTTGCAGGGTGGATGGGGCGGTGGCTTGCGCGGCGTTCTGCGTTGACATCGCCCGATGCACCCACCTATAGTACTGACCGGTCAGTCAGTAATTCGTCTCCCACGGAGCTGCTGTCCGGAGCTGCCTTCGTCGGCAGCGCCCTCCCGCAGCGATCAACGACCGATGAAGCGAAGCATCCTTTGGCCCTTCGCGGCCTGCATCGGACTTGCCGCCTGCGCTCCGGCGGAAGCGCCCCCGGAGCCGGTGCGGGCGGTGCGCACGCTCGTCGTCGCCCCGGCCACCGCGGGTGGACGGATGGAGTTCGCCGCGGAGGTGCGATCGCGGGTCGAGAGCCGACTGTCGTTCCGGGTCGGCGGCAAGATGGTGAGCCGGCGCGCCGAGCTCGGCCAGCGCGTTCGCGCCGGCGACTTGCTGGCCCAGCTCGATCCCCAGGACCTGCGGCTCGGCGAGGAGGCGGCGCGCGCGGCCGTCGAGGCGGCGCGGGTCAACCGCGACCTCGCTGCCGCCGAGCTCAAGCGGTTTCGCGAGCTGCGCGACCAGGGTTTCGTGAGCGCCTTCGAGATCGAACGGCGGGAAAGCACGCTGCGGGCCGCCGAGGCGCAGCTCGAGCAGTCCCGGGCCCAGGCCGATCTGCAGGGCAACCAGTCCGCCCACACGCGGCTGGTGGCGAATGCCGCCGGGGTGATCACCGCGGTCGAGGCCGAGGTCGGCGCGGTGCTTGCCGCCGGCACGCCGGTGCTGCGGCTGGCGCATGACGGGGCGCGCGACGCGGTCTTCTCTGTGCCCGAGGATGCGGTGGCCGGGCTGCGTCTTCTGCTCGGCCGCGAAGGCGCGCTCCAGGTGCGGCTCTGGGACCGCGCCGACGCCGTGCCCGGCACGCTGCGCGAGCTGGCCGCGGCCGCCGACCCGGTCACCCGTACCTTTCTCGCCAAGGCCGACGTAGGCGCGGCAGCGGTGCAGCTCGGGCAGACGGCGACGGTGATCGTCGAGCTGCCACGTGTCGAGGGCGTGGCCAAGCTGCCGCTCACGGCCATCAAGGAGCACGACGGCCGCACGTCGGTGTGGATCGTCGACGAGTCGACGATGACGGTCCGGCCGCAGCCGATCGAGGTGGCCGGTGCAGAGGAGAACGACGTCGTCGTCTCGGGCGGCATCGCGCCGGGACAGCGGATCGTCACGGCCGGGGTGCACGTGCTGAATCCGGGGCAGAAGGTCAGGCTCTACGCCGGCCCGGGTGCGGTGGCGACCGCCGCGGCGGCCGCGGGGTCCGCTGCCGAGACGCGTTGACGCGGGCATGTCGATGACCCTGCCGACCCGGTCGGCGCCGGCGCGCGAGGTCCCGGTCGCCACGCGGAGGGCGCGATGACCGGAGCCCACGACGTGGCAGTCTCCCGCTTCAACATCTCGCGCTGGGCGCTCGAGCATCCGGCGCTGACGCGCTACCTGATGGTGGTGATGCTGGTGCTCGGCTTCGCGGCCTACTTCCAGCTCGGGCAGGACGAGGACCCGCCGTTCACCTTCCGCGCGATGGTCGTGCAGGCCTACTGGCCCGGCGCGACGGCGCAGCAGATGGCCGAGCAGGTCACCGACAAGATCGAGCGGACGCTGCAAGGCGTGCCGCATGCCGACGTCATCCGGAGCTACACGAAGCCGGGCGAGTCGCTGACGATCCTCCAGCTGCGCGACAACGCGCCGCCCGGCGAAGTGCCGGAGAGCTGGTACCAGGTGCGCAAGCGCGTCGCCGACATGCGGCACACGCTGCCGCAGGGCGTGCTCGGTCCTTTCTTCAACGACGACTTCGGCGATGTCTACGGATCGATCTTCGCGCTGTCGGCCGACGGCTTCAGCGACGAGGAGTTGCGGGTCTATGCCGAGCGCGTCCGCCAGCGCCTGCTTCGCGTGCCCGATGTCGCCAAGGTCGAGCTGTTCGGCGTGCAGCCCGAGAAGCTGTTCGTCGAGATCTCGCAGTTCAGGCTGGCGCAGCTCGGGCTCGACATGGGCCAGGTCGTCGCCCAGCTCGGCGCGCAGAACGCCGTCGAGTCCACCGGCGTGCTCAACGCCGGCCTCGAGAACCTCCAGGTGCGCGTCGGCGGCCAGCTGACGTCGGTCGAGGCGCTGCGTCAGCTTCCGATCCGCGCCGTCAACCCTTCGACGGGCCAGGCCAGCGCGCTGCGGCTGGGCGACATTGCCGAGATCCGGCGCGGCTACGCCGACCCGCCGCAGGTGCTGGTGCGCCACAACGGCCGGCAGGTCGTCGCGATCGGCGTCTCGATGGCCAAGGGCGGCGACATCATCGCGCTCGGACGCGCGTTGCGCGACGCCACCGACCGCATCGTGCAGGACCTGCCGGTCGGCATCGAGTTCGAGCGCGTGCAGGACCAGCCGCGTGCCGTGGCCAAGTCGGTCAACGAGTTCGTCGTCGTGCTCGTCGAGGCGATCGTCATCGTGCTCGGCGTGAGCTTCATCAGCCTCGGGCTGCACACCAGGCCGCTGCGCATCGACATCTGGCCCGGCCTCGTCGTCGCGATCACGATCCCGCTGGTGCTGGCGATCACGTTCGTCACGATGTTCTACTGGGGCATCGGGCTGCACAAGATCTCGCTCGGCAGCCTGATCATCGCGCTCGGCCTGCTCGTCGACGACGCGATCATCGCGGTCGAGATGATGGTGCGCAAGCTCGAGGAGGGCTACGACAAGATGCGCGCCGCGACCTTCGCCTACGACGTGACGTCGATGCCGATGCTCACCGGCACGCTGATCACCGCGGCCGGCTTCCTGCCGATCGGCCTCGCCCAGTCGGTGACCGGGGAATACACGTTCGCGATCTTCGCCGTCACGTCGGCGGCACTGGTGATCTCGTGGGTCGTGTCGGTGTACTTCGTGCCGTACCTGGGCGCCTGGCTGCTGCACACGCGCAGCCGCGTCGCCGGGGTCGATGCGACCGGTCCGCACGAGCTGTTCGACACGCCGTTCTACAACCGCTTGCGCGCGCTGGTCGACGGCTGCGTGCGCCACCGCTGGATCACGATCGGCGTCACGGCCGCGATCTTCGCCGCCGGCATCGCCGGCATGGGTCGCGTGCAGCAGCAGTTCTTCCCCGATTCCAGCCGTCCCGAGCTTCTGGTCGACCTGTGGCTGCCCGAGGGTTCGACGATCCAGCAGACCGAGGCACTGGTGCGGCGCTTCGAGGCCCGGATGATGAAGGAGCCGGGGCTGGAGAGCGTGACGGCCTGGGTCGGAGCGGGCGTCCCGCGCTTCTATCTGCCGCTGGACAACATCTTCCCGCAGAGCAACGTGGCCCAGTTCATCCTGCTGCCCCGTAGCCTCGACGACCGCGAGGCGCTGCGGCCGCGCCTGCCGGCGATCCTGGCGCAGGAGTTTCCCGAGGCTCGCGGCCGCGTCAAGCTGCTGCCCAACGGCCCGCCCGTACCCTATCCGGTGATGTTCCGCGTCGTGGGGCCCGAGGTCCAGGCCGTACGCGAGTGGGCGGATCGCGCCAAGCAGGTGCTGCGCGACAACCCGCACATGCGCGGCGTCAACGACAACTGGAACGAATCGATCAAGGTGCTGCGCCTCGAGATCGACCAGGACAAGGCGCGCGCGCTGGGCGTCAGCAGCCAGGTGGTCGCCCAGGCCTCGCGGACCATCCTGTCCGGAACGACGATCGGCCAGTATCGCGAGGGCGACCGCCTGATCGACATCGTGCTGCGCCAGCCGCTGGCCGAACGCGACCAGATCACCGATCTGGCCAGCGGCTACCTCCCGACGGCGAGCGGGCGCGCGGTGCCGGTGACGCAGGTGGCGAGGGTCGACTTCGGTTGGGAACCTGGCGTCATCTGGCGCGAGGGCCGCGACTACGCCGTGACCGTGCAGGGCGACGTCGTCGAGGGGATGCAGGGGCCGACGGTCACGGCGCAGGTCTGGCCAGAGCTGCGCAAACTCGCCGAGGCGATGCCGCCGGGGTTCCGCATCGAGGTCGCCGGCGCGGTCGAGGAGAGCAGCAAGGGGCAGGGCTCGATCGCCGCCGGCGTGCCGCTGATGCTGTTCATCATCTTCACGCTGCTGATGCTGCAGCTGCAGAGCTTCAGCCGCGCGATGCTCGTGTTCCTGACCGGTCCGCTGGGCATCGCCGGCGTCGCGGCGGCGCTGCTGCTGCTCGACCGGCCCTTCGGCTTCGTGGCGCTGCTCGGCGTCATCGCGCTGATGGGGATGATCATGCGCAACTCGGTGATCCTGATCGATCAGATCGAGCAGGACCGGCGTCGCGGCGTGCCCGCGTGGGACGCGGTCGTCGAGGCCGCAGTGCGCCGTTTCCGGCCCATCGTGCTCACCGCGGCGGCCGCGGTGCTGGCGATGATCCCGCTGTCGCGCAGCGTCTTCTGGGGCCCGATGGCCGTGGCCATCATGGGCGGGCTCGTCGTCGCGACGGTGCTCACGCTGCTGGCACTGCCTGCGATGTACGCGGCGTGGTTCCGGGTGCGCCGGGATGCCGTGCATGCGCCGACGCCGCCCGCCGCCGCCCAGACGGCGGGCTAGAATCCGCGGCTTTTCCGGAGCTGGTAACGCCGCGGTTCCGGCGCGGAGCCGACCCGCGCCCGCCCCGCCGGCCGCACCGCCCCTGCGCGGGTGGCGAAATCGGTAGACGCACCAGGTTTAGGTCCTGACGCCCTCATCGGCGTGCCGGTTCGAGTCCGGCCCCGCGCACCAGCCCCTGTCCCCCAGATCTTTCCGAGCACACCATGGCCGTGAACGTCGAGACCCTCGAGAAACTCCAGCGCCGAATCACGCTGACCCTGCCCGCCTCCGAGGTCGAGGGCGAGGTTCAGTCGCGGCTCAAACGTCTGGCCCGCACCGTGAAGGCCGACGGGTTCCGCCCGGGCAAGGTGCCGATGTCGGTGGTCGCGCAGCGCTACGGCTTCTCGGTGCAGTACGAGGTCGTCAACGACCGCGTCGGACGTGCCTTTGCCGACGCGACACGGGAGGCCGCGCTGCGCGTGGCGGGTTCCCCGCGCATCACTCAGAAGGACCCCGCTCCCGAAGGGCACCTGGCCTTCGACGCCACCTTCGAGGTCTACCCGGAGGTACGGATCGGCGAGCTGGACGCGATCGAGCTCGAGCGCGTCTCGACCGAAGTCACCGACGCGGCGATCGACCGCACGATCGAGATCCTGCGCCGCCAGCGCCGCACTTTCGCGCAGCGGCCCGCGTCCGACGGCGCCCAGGAGGGCGACCGGGTGACGATCGACTTCGAGGGCAAGATCGACGGCGAGCCGTTCGCGGGCGGCAAGGCCGATGCCTTCCAGTTCGTGGTCGGCGAGGGTCAGATGCTGGAGCAGTTCGACAAGGCGGTGCGCGGCATGAAGGTGGGCGAGAGCAAGACCTTCCCGCTGCAGTTTCCGGCCGACTACCAGGGCCAGGAGGTCGCCGGCAAGGAGGCCGACTTCCTCGTCACGATGAAGAAGATCGAGGCGCAGCACCTGCCCGAGGTCGACGAGGACTTCGTCAAGGCGCTCGGCCTCCCGGACGGCACGGTCGACGCGCTGCGCGCCGACGTCCGCAAGAACCTCGAGCGCGAGGTGCGGTTTCGCGTTCGGGCGCGGCACAAGGCGGCCGTCATGGAGGCTCTCGCGAAGAGCGCCGAACTCGACCTGCCCGACGCGCTGGTGAGCGCCGAGACCGAGCGCATGGTCGAGGCGGCGCGCGCCGACCTGAAGCAGCGCGGCGTCAAGGATGCCGACAAGGCGCCGATTCCGGCCGAGATCTTCAAGCCGCAGGCCGAGCGTCGCGTGCGCCTCGGGCTGGTCGTCGCGGAACTCGTGCGCGCCCACGGCCTGCAGGCCAAGCCCGAGCAGCTCCAGGCGCACATCGAGGAGATGAGCCAGAGCTACGAGAAGCCTGCCGAGGTGATGCGCTGGTATCTGGGCGATCGCCAGCGCATGGCCGAGGTCGAGGCGCTGGTCATCGAGAACAACGTGACCGAATTCGTGATGGGCCGCGCCCGCGTCGCCGACAAGCCGCTGCCGTTCGACGAACTGATGACGCCGGCGGCCTGACGATCCCCGGCCGCGCGGCGGCTCGACCCGGCGTCGACGCGGCGCCCTCCGCACCGGTCGGCGCGCCGCGGGCGCCATAATGGTTCGATCCCGACCGCATGGACCTGCGAATGAGTGCCATCGACACCACTGGACTGGGCATGGTGCCCATCGTCATCGAAACCTCCGGGCGCGGCGAGCGCGCCTACGACATCTACAGCCGCCTGCTGCGCGAGCGGGTGGTGTTCCTTGTCGGCCCGGTCAACGACCAGACGGCGAACCTCGTCGTCGCGCAGCTCCTGTTCCTCGAGAGCGAGAACCCCGACAAGGACATCTCGCTGTACATCAACTCCCCCGGCGGCAGCGTCAGCGCAGGTCTGGCGATCTTCGACACGATGCAATTCATCAAGCCCGACGTGTCCACGCTGTGCATGGGCATCGCGGCGAGCATGGGGTCGTTCCTGCTGATGGCCGGCGCGAAGGGCAAGCGCTACGCGCTGCCGAACTCGCGCGTGATGATCCACCAGCCTTCCGGGGGGGCGCAGGGCCAGGCGACCGACATCGAGATCACCGCGCGCGAGATCCTGAAGACGCGCGAGCAGCTCAACCGCATCTACTCCGATCGCACGGGCAGGCCGGTCGAGAAGATCGCCGCAGACATGGAGCGCGACTTCTGGATGTCTCCGGCCGAGGCGCTCGACTACGGTCTCATCGACCAGGTGCTCGACAAGCGCCCCTGAGGGCGGGCCGGCGACCGTCGGCCCCCCCGGCGCGGGCCGGCGCCTGCGGGCGCGGAAGCAGCCGGTAAAGCCCATTCTTCCGGCGCCGACGCGCGGCCGGGCATGGTCTATGATGCGGCAGACCCCCCACGCCGCACCCGTACACCCATGGCCGACAAGAAGGGCTCCTCCGCCGAGAAGGTCCTGTACTGCTCCTTCTGCGGCAAGAGCCAGCACGAGGTGAAGAAGCTCATCGCCGGGCCTTCGGTGTTCATCTGCGACGAGTGCATCGAGCTCTGCAACGACATCATCCGCGACGAGCTGCCCGCCGAGGGTCCGGGCGGCAAGCCCGCGCGGTCCGAATTGCCCACGCCGGCCGAGATCAAGGCGATCCTCGACCAGTACGTGATCGGGCAGGCGGCGGCCAAGCGCACGCTGGCGGTCGCGGTCTACAACCACTACAAGCGCCTGAAGCATGTCGGCGGCGCGTCGGCGAAGGACGAGGTCGAGCTGACGAAGAGCAACATCCTGCTCATCGGGCCCACCGGCAGCGGAAAGACGCTGCTGGCCCAGACGCTCGCGCGCCTGCTCAACGTGCCGTTCGTCATCGCCGACGCGACCACGCTCACCGAGGCCGGCTATGTCGGCGAGGACGTCGAGAACATCATCCAGAAGCTGCTTCAGAACTGCAACTACGACGCCGAGCGAGCGCAGCGCGGCATCGTCTACATCGACGAGATCGACAAGATCAGCCGCAAGGCCGACAACCCCAGCATCACGCGCGACGTCTC
>JALORQ010000188.1 GCA_025458805.1 Rubrivivax sp. | reverse complement strand
GGAGCCCGCGATGGAGCATCTGCGCACCGAGCCCCACTTCCACCGGCCGGGCCCCGCGCCGCTGCACGCGTACACGCCCGGCGACGAGTTCTACGAGCGACTGATCGAGGCGCACCGCGGCCTGTCCGACGACGCGAGCCGGCTCGTCAATGCACGGCTGGTGCTGCTGCTCGCCAACCACATCGGCGACCTGCGGGTGCTCGACGAGGCGCTGGCCGCGGCGCGTGCCGGTGTCGCCCCTGACGTCGGCGCGGAGGCCGCCGCGGCATGAGCGCGCCGCTCGACATGGCAACGCTCATCGTCGCGCGCGACTCGCGAAAGGTCGTCCGTTGAACACCCCGTTTGCCCTCGACGAGACCCACGACCCCGCGCTGGCGAGCTGGGTCGACGCAGCCAATGCCGCCGACGCCGACTTCCCGCTGCAGAACCTGCCGATCGGCGTGTGGCGCGACGCCGGCAGCGGCGACGCGCTGCGACCCGGCGTCGCGATCGGCGACCGCGTCGTCGACCTGCTCGCCGCGGCCGGCGCCGGGTTGCTGCCGCCCGACGTCTCCGACAGCCTTGCCGGCTGCCGCGACGGCACGCTCAACGACTTCATGCGCCGCGGCGCGGGCGCGCGCCAGGCGCTGCGGCTCGCGCTCTCTCGCGCGCTGCGCGCCGGCGTGCCGGCGCCGATGCAGGACGGCTGGCAGCGCTGCCTGCGGCCGCTGGCGGCGGTCGAGACGGGCCTGCCGTGCCGGATCGGCGACTACACCGACTTCTACGCGAGCATCCACCACGCGACCACGGTCGGCCGTCAGTTCCGGCCCGACAACCCGCTGCTGCCCAACTACCGCTGGGTGCCGATCGGCTACCACGGCCGGGCGTCGTCGGTAGTCGCTAGCGGCCACCCGGTGCGGCGCCCGCTCGGCCAGCGCCGGCCGCCGGACGCCGAGCGCCCGGTCTTCGGCCCGAGCCGGCGTCTGGACTACGAGCTCGAGGTCGGCGCGTTCGTCGCGCTGTCCAACGCGCTCGGCGAACCGGTGCCGATGGCCTCGGCCGAGTCGCATCTGTTCGGGCTCGCGCTCTTCAACGACTGGAGCGCGCGCGACATCCAGGGCTGGGAGTACCAGCCGCTGGGCCCTTTCCTGGCGAAGAACTTCGCGAGCACGGTGTCGCCGTGGATCGTCACGATGGAGGCGCTGGCCCCGTTCCGCGTGCCCTTCGTGCGCGGCGAGGGCGAACCGGCGCCGATGCCCTATCTCGACAGCGCGGCCAACCGCGCATCGGGCGCGATCGACATCCAGCTCGAGGTCTGGCTGCAGACCGCGGCGATGCGCGCCGCGGGGCACCCCGGCGACCGGCTGTCGCGCTCGAGCTTCCGCGACGCCTACTGGACGCTGGCGCAGCTGGTGGCGCACCACACGGTGGGCGGCTGCAATCTGCAGCCGGGCGACCTGCTCGGGTCGGGCACGATGTCCGGGCCGGCGCCGGAGCAGGGCGGTTCTCTGCTCGAGCTGTCCGACGCGGGGCGGCGACCACTCGTCCTGTCCAGTGGCGAGACGCGCAGCTTCCTCGAGGACGGCGACTGCGTGATCCTGCGCGGCTGGTGCGAGCGACCGGGCGCGCGGCGCATCGGCTTCGGCGAGTGCCGCGGCACGGTGCTCCCGGCCCTGGCGATGCCGTCCTGATCGCGCCGCGCTCGCGCGCCGCGCCGAGCCTCAGCCCGCGACCAGACCGTAGACGCGCTCGGGCAGCACTCGCCCCAGCACCGCCGTGTCGCCGGGAACGCCGCGGATCGCGAACTCCGGACGCGCGGAGTCGCGATGGCGCGTGCCGGCCGCCGGCTGGCCGCGCGCATCGGTCAGCGCAGCGACCTGGGCCGCGCCGCCGACGGCGGCGCGCCGCGTGACGACGCCGATCTCGCCGCTGGCGAGCTCGACGAGACTGCCCGGCGGGTGCACGCCGATGGACTTGATCAGCGCGACCGCGAGTCCCGAACCCGGCTCCTGCTGGAAGAGCTGCTTCGATGCAACCTGCGGCGCGATCGCCGGCCGCTTGGCCCGCGGGCTGATCTTGGCCAGGAAGACATCGGCCATGCGCACGAGCTGTGCCGTCGCCGGCACCTCGCGCACGCCGCGCGGGTAGCCGCTGCCGTCGCTGCGCTGGTGGTGGTCGGCCACCGCGGCGAGCCAGCCTTCGTCGTTTACCCCGGCGGCGCGCAGCAGCTCGACCGAGCGCGCCGGGTGCGCGCGGATCTGCTCCATCTGCCGCCCGGTCGGCGGGAACGGCTGTTCGGCGAGCACCGCCTGCAGCTCGACGGTGGCGACGTTCATCGTCAGCGCGGCGCGCAGCACCCGCGCCGTTTCGACGTCGGGCCAGGCGAGCTGTCGCGCCGCGCAGCGCACCAGGACCGCCGCGTGGATCGAGTGCGTCAGCGCGTAGAGCGCGAAGCGGCGCTCGTCCTGGCGCATCGCGAGGAACAGCGCGATGTCGGTGTCGCGTTCGACCAGCGCGGCGATCTCGTCGGCGAGCGCGTCGATCTCGGCCGCGACGGCCTCGCGCCGCAGCAGGCGCCGGGCAAGCCGGTCGAAGGACCAGACGGCCTGCTCCCAGCGTGCGAACAGCGTGGGCCCCGGTGCCGAACCCGTCGCGGCCGGCCCGCCGCCGCGCGCGGCACGCAGTGCTGCCGCATCGGCGGCCAAGACCCATGCTCCGCGCTCGACGAGCTGTTCGAGCTGCCGGTCGCTGGCGATGACGTGGCCCGCGGACAGCAGCAGCCGGTCCAGCGGGTCACGGATCTCGCAGCCGACCGGCTCCCCGGTGCGCAGCAGCGGCAGCAGCTCCGACAGCAGGACACGTCCCGAATCCATGCGCGTGCTCCCGCGAGGCGACGCTCGATTGTCGCGCCGCGAACGTGCCCCGCGTCGGGCCGGCGTCACGTTGCCGCATGCCGCGGCAGACGGCGCCGGCTACCCGTGCAGCCGGCTGCTGCGCGGCACCGAGGCGAGCAGGAAGTCCATCTGGTCGGCCAGGATGCGCCGGCCGCGCAGGATCATGTCCTCGTGCAGGCTCGGCACGTAGGGCAGGTAGAGCAGCGTCATGCGCGCCTCTTCCGGCAGCCGGTTGCCCTTGCGGCCGTTGCAGGGCCGGCAGGCGGTGATGCAGTTCATCCACGTGTCGCCGCCGCCGCGCGAGACCGGCACGATGTGCTCGCGGGTCAGGTCGTCGAAGCCGAAGCGGCCGCCGCAGTAGGCGCAGACATGGCGGTCGCGCGCGAAGAGCTTGGGGTTGCTCAGCGTCGGCACCTGGCGCCAGGCCGACGTCGGCACCGCGCCGCGCACCGCGATGATCGGATGCACCTCGATGCGCGACTGCTGCCCGGTGGTGCGCTGGATGCCGCCCCGCAGCACGTGGAAGGCCGCACCCAGGGTCCAGGCCACGCCGTCGCTGGCATAGATGACCGCGGCTTCGCGCGGCGTCACCCAGGCCTGGGGGCGCCCCGAGACATCGAGTTGCAGCACGTCGGCCGCCGACCACTTGCGGTTCACGAACGCGGAGATTAATCGATCCTGCGTGACACCCTCAATCGGGTGGCCGGCGCCGACCGCGCGCCGCGCCGCGCGCGGCCCCCGGTCTAGTGTTTTGCCCCTAAAGACCGGGGTCCTTCGCGCTGTCGGGCCATCAGGCCGGGCCAAAATAGCACGATCGTTCGTACGACAACCTCCTTCCCCGTGTCCGACACCTCCATCGCCGAGTCCCGCGCCCGCCAGCGCCCGCTGCACAAGGGGCAGCAGACGCGCGCCGCGATCCTCGAGGCCGCTCTGGGGCTGGCCTCGCACATGGGTCTCGAGGGCCTGTCGATCGGGGCGCTCGCCGACCTGATGCAGATGAGCAAGTCGGGCGTCTTCGCCCACTTCGGCTCGCGCGAGGAACTGCAGATCTCGGTCATCCGCGAGTACCACGCTCGCTTCGAGGAGGAGGTCTTCTTCCCGGCGATCCGCGAGCCGCGCGGCCTGCCGAGGCTGGCCGCGCTGTTCGAGCGCTGGGTGCGGCGCGTCTCGGTCGAGCTCGACTCCGGCTGCATCTACATCAGCGGCGCGGTCGAGTTCGACGACCGTCCGGGCCCGGTGCGCGATGCGCTGGCCGAGATGGTGCGCTCGTGGCATGCCGCGCTCGAGCGCGCGATCCGCATCGCGATCGACGAGGGGCAGCTGCGGGCCGACACCGATGCCGAGCAGATGCTGTTCGAGATCCACGGCCTGATCCTCGCGCTGCACCACGACGCGCGTTTCCTGCGCAACACCGGCGTGCTCGACCGCGCCCGGCGCGGCTTCGAGCACGTGCTCGCCCATTACCGCAGCGACGCCGCGCCCGGCGTCGGGCAACGCCTCCGCTGACCCCGCCCGTCATCCCCGCCTCGAAGGAGCCGACATGTCCCGCTACACCCCGCCGCTGCGCGACCTGCAGTTCGTGCTGCACGAGTTGCTGCACGTCACCGACGAGCTGAAGGCGCTGCCTGCGCATGCCGACATCGACGCCGAGACGATCAATGCCGTGCTCGAGGAGGGCGGCAAGTTCGCGGCCGAGGTGCTGTTTCCGCTCAACCGCAGCGGCGACGAGCAGGGCTGCACGCTCGACAAGGCGGCCGGCCAGGTGCGCACGCCTCAGGGCTTCAAGGATGCGTACGCGGCCTACGTCGCCGGCGGCTGGCCTGCGCTGTCCTGCGACCCCGAGTACGGCGGGCAGGGCCTGCCGATCGTGGTCAACCAGTGCTTCTACGAGATGCTCAACTCGGCCAACCAGGCCTGGACCATGTACCCGGGCCTGTCGCACGGCGCCTACGAGTGCCTGAAGGCGCATGGCACCGACGAGCAGAAGCGCACCTACCTGCCCAGGCTGGTGAGCGGCGAGTGGACGGGCACGATGTGCCTGACCGAGCCGCACTGCGGCACCGACCTCGGCCTGCTGCGTACCAAGGCCGAGCCGCAGCCGGACGGCAGCCACCGCATCACCGGCCAGAAGATCTTCATCTCGGCCGGTGACCACGACCTTGCGGCCAACATCGTGCACCTGGTGCTCGCGCGGCTGCCGGACGCGCCGGCCGGCAGCAAGGGCATCTCGCTGTTCGTCGTGCCCAAGTACCTGGTCAACCCCGACGGCAGCGTCGGCGCTCGCAATGCCATCGCGCCGGGCGCGATCGAGCACAAGATGGGCATCCACGGAAATGCCACCTGCCAGATGAACCTCGACGGCGCGGTCGGCTGGCTGGTCGGCGAGCCGCACAAGGGGCTGGCCGCGATGTTCGTGATGATGAACGCGGCGCGGCTGAAGGCGCCGGACAAGCCGGCCGACCCGATCATCGTGCACCCCGACGTGCGCAAGATGCTGCTCACCGCGCGCGCCTACGCCGAGGGCGGCCGCGCGCTCGCGATCTGGACGGCGCTGCTCATCGACAAGGAGCTGTCCGCCGCCGAAGAGGACGATCGCCGCGAGGCCGCCGACCTGGTCGCGCTGGTGACGCCGATCGTCAAGGCCTTCCTCACCGACAACGCGTGGATCGCGACCTCGCACTGCCTGCAGGTGTACGGCGGCCACGGCTACATCCGCGAGTGGGGGATGGAGCAGTACGTGCGCGACGCGCGCATCAACATGATCTACGAGGGCACGAACACCATCCAGTCGCTCGACCTGCTGGGCCGCAAGGTGCTGGGCGACAACGGCAAGCGCCTGAAGAAGTTCGGCAAGCTGGTGCAGGACTTCATCGAGGAAGAGGGCACGAACGAGGCGATGCAGGAGTTCGTCAACCCGCTGGCCGACCTTGGCGACAAGGTCACCAAGCTGACGGCTGAACTGGGCATGAAGGCCTTCGGCAACGCCGACGAGGTCGGTGCCGCGGCGGTCGACTACCTGCGCGTCTGCGGACACCTCGTCTTCGCGTACTTCTGGGCGCGGATGGCGCGCGTCGCGCTCGACCGGCAGGCCGGCGGCGACCCGTTCTATGCCGCCAAGCTGCACACCGCGCGCTTCTACTTCGCGAAGCTGCTGCCCGAGACCGCCGGCCTGATCCGCAGCGCGCGCAGCGGTGCTGCGCCGATGATGGCGATGGACGAGGCGCTGTTCTGAACCCGCCGATCACGGCCCGCACCGAGAGGAGACCTCGATGACCCGCATCCTGCTTGCCGCGCTGCTCGCCTGCGTCGCCGGCACCGCCTTCGCCCAGCAGAGCCCTGTGGGCCTGTGGCGCACGATCGACGACGAGACGCAGAAGGAGAAGTCGCTCGTGCGGCTGGTCGACGGGGGCGGCGTCATCACCGGCCGCATCGAGAAGATCGCCGATCCTGCCAAGCAGGACTCGAAGTGCGACAAGTGCGAGGGCGCGCGCAAGGACCAGCCGGTGCTCGGGATGACCATCGTCGAGGGCGTGCGCAAGCACGCGAGCGAGCCCTACTGGGACAGCGGGACCATCCTCGACCCGAACAACGGCAAGGTCTACCGGGTGCGCATGACGCCGCAGGACGGCGGCAAGAGCCTCCAGGTGCGCGGCTTCATCGGCCCGTTCTACCGCAACCAGACCTGGATCCGCGTGGAATAGGTCCCCCCGAAGCGCCTGCGGCGCCCCCCCGGGGGGCGCCGCCAGCGGACCGGCCAACGCGGTCCGCGGCGGCCGCTTGAACATGCTGGCGCCCATGCGCCGTGGAGATTTCCAGGATGAGCCATCGATTCAATGTCCGCAAGGTCGCCGTGCTCGGCGCCGGCGTGATGGGCGCGCAGATAGCCGCCCACCTGGTCAACGTGCGCGTGCCGGTCGTGCTGTTCGACCTGCCGGCGGGACCTGGTCCCCAGGCCTCGGCTTCAGGCCCGAAGAACGGCATCGTCACCAAGGCGATCGACGGCCTGAAGAAGCTCAAGCCGGCGCCGCTGGGGGTGGCCGACGAGGCGGCCCTGATCCAGGCCGCGAACTACGACGAGCACCTGGCGCTGCTCGGCGAGTGCGACCTCGTGATCGAGGCCATCGCCGAGCGCATGGACTGGAAGCTCGACCTCTACCGGAAGATCGCGCCCGCGGTGGCGCCGCACGCGATCGTCGCGAGCAACACCTCGGGCCTGTCGATCACCACGCTGTCCGAGGCGCTGCCCGAAGCGCTGCGGCCGCGCTTCTGCGGCATCCACTTCTTCAACCCGCCGCGCTACATGCAGCTCGTCGAGCTGATCGCCACCCCGTCGACCGACGCCACGATCCTCGACGACCTCGAGACCTTCGTCACCACCACGCTCGGCAAGGGCGTGGTGCGCGCCAAGGACACGCCCAACTTCATCGCCAACCGCGTCGGCATCGCGGGCATGCTGGCGACGATCAAGGAGGCCGAGACTTTCGGGCTGCCGGTCGACGTGGTCGACGACCTGACCGGCAAGAAACTCGGCCGCGCCAGCAGCGGCACCTTCCGCACCGCCGACGTCGTGGGCCTGGACACGATGGCCCACGTGATCCGGACGCTGCAGGACCACCTGGCCGACGACCCGTTCTACCCGAGCTACGCCACGCCCAAGGTGCTCGAGGCGCTGATCGCGAAGGGCGCGCTCGGCCAGAAGACCGGTGCGGGCTTCTACAAGAAGGCGGGCAAGGAGATCCTGCGCCTCGACCCCGCGACCGGCGACTACGTGCCGGCCGGCGGCAAGGCCGAGCCGATCGTCGAGCGCATGCTCAAGAAGCCGGCCGCCGAGCGGCTGAAGCTGCTGCGCGAGAGCTCCAACCCGCAGGCGCAGTTCCTGTGGGCCATCCTGCGCGACGCCTTCCACTACGCGGCGGTGCACCTGGCGTCGATCGCCGACACCGCGCGCGACGTCGACTTCGCGATGCGCTGGGGCTTCGGCATGAAGCAGGGCCCGTTCGAGCTCTGGCAGGAGGCCGGCTGGCAGCAGGTCGCCGAATGGGTGAAGGCCGACATCGACGCCGGCAAGGCACTGAGCCGCGCACCGCTGCCGGCCTGGGTGTTCGACGGCCGCACCGGCGTGCACACCCCGGAGGGCTCGTGGAGCCCGGCCAAGGGTGCCTACGTCCCGAAGCGTGACCTGCCGGTCTACCGCCGCCAGCACTTCCCCGAGGACGTGCTGGGCTCGGGCGCGAAGCCGGCGCTGGCCAGCGGCACCGAGGTCTGGAAGAACGACCACGTGCGCGTCTGGACGCTCGACGGCGAAGTGCTGATCGCCAGCATCACCTCGAAGATGCACCTCATCGGCCCGACGGTCGGCGAAGGCCTGGCCAAGGCGCTCGAGCTGGCCGAGGCCCGCTACCAGGGCCTGGTGATCTGGTCGCCCGACGACGTCTTCTCGGCCGGCGCCAACCTCGAGGAGGTGATGCCGATCTTCATGAAGGGCGGCGTCAAGG
>JALORQ010000049.1 GCA_025458805.1 Rubrivivax sp. | reverse complement strand
TGGTGCCGCCGGTGCCGATCATCCGGTTGCCGCCCTCGTGGCGTTCCTTCTGCTCCTCGAAGCGCTTCTTCAGCGTCTCCATCAGCTCGTCCCAGCCCACCTTCTCGATGGCGGCCTTCTCCTCGGGGCCGAGCTCGAGCTCGAGCGTCTTGCGCAGCCACTCGAGCGGCACGTCCTGCGCGAAGTCGGTGAGCAGTTCGACGCCCTTGAAGTAGGCGGCGAAGGCGCGGTCGAACTTGTCGTACTGGGCCTCGTCCTTGACCAGCGAGGTGCGGGCGAGGTAGTAGAACTTGTCGACGGTGGGACCCTCGCCGTCGTCGATCACGCCGGCGCGGATCGCCTCGAGCAGCGTGAGGTACTCCTTGACGGAGACCGGCAGCTTCGCGGCGCGCAGCGTGTAGAAGAAGTGGATGAGCATCGGCGCCCCCGTCGGATGGTGGTATTTTGCGGGTTGTCGACGGCCGCCGAGGGCTTCGCATCCGCGTGCCGGTTCGGGAGCGGGGCGTCCATGCAGTTGCTGTTCATCGGTGGAACGCGGTTCGTCGGGCTGGCGATGGCTCGCGAGGCGCTGCGCCGCGGCCATGGGGTCGATGTCTTCCACCGCGGCCGCAGCGGCCGCGGCGAGCCTGCCGGCGCACGCCACCTGCGCGGCGACCGCGGCAGCGACCTCGCGGCCCTCGACGGCGGCCGCTGGGACGCGGTGATCGACTGCTGCGGCTACCGGCCCGGCGAGGTCCGGCTGCTGGCCGACGCGCTCGGCGCCCGGGGCGGCAGGCACCTGTTCGTCTCGACCGTGTCGGTGTACGACGACGCCAATCCGCCGGGCGGCGACGAGTCGGCGCCGCGCGTCGGCATCGACGTGCTCGACGGACGCGATCCCGCGACGGTGCCGATCGACGCCGCGACCTACGGGCCGCTGAAGGTGCTGTGCGAGGACGCGGTGCTCGAGTGCCACCCCGGTGCGGCGATCCTGCGTCCGACCTACGTCGTCGGCCCGGGCGACCCGACGCGGCGCTTCGGCGAGTGGGTGCGGCGGCTCGCGGCCGGCGGCGACGTCGAGGCCCCCGAGCCGCGCGATGCGCCGATCCAGGTCCTCGACGCGCGCGACCTCGCGGCCTTCGCCATCGACGTGATCGAGCGCGGGACGGCCGGCGCCTTCAACGTCGCGAGCGCGGCCCTCACCTTCGAGCGGTTCCTCGAGACGCTGGCCGAGGCCGTCGCGCCGGCCGGCACCCGGCTGCGCTGGGTGACGCCGCCCGATGCCTCTGCCGGGCAGGCCGCCTATCCGATGTGGAGCGGTCCGTCGGGCTCGGGCCTCGGCGACGTCAGCGCCGCCGCGGCGCGCCGTCTGGGGCTGCGCTGCCGGCCGCTCGGCGCGACGGCGCGCGACGTGGCATCCGCGCCGGACGCGGGCTGACCGGGCGCCGCAGGCTCAGCGCCGCCGCGCCGCGGCCGGATCGTGGCGCGCGAGCCAGTCGAGGAACTCCCTGTACCAGAGCCGGCTGTTGCGCGGCTTGAGCACCCAGTGGTTCTCGTCCGGGAACCACAGCAGCCGCGCCTCGACCCCGCGCGCCTTCAGCGTGTTGTAGTGGGCGAGCCCCTGCTGGTCGGGCACCCGGTAGTCCAGCGCGCCGTGGATCACCAGCGTCGGCGTGGCCATGTCGCCGGCGAAGGCGTGCGGACTCTGCGCGTGCACCTTGGCCATGTCGTCCCAGTACCACGCCCCGAGCTCCTGCGCGTGCCAGGTGTAGGCGTCGTCGGCGAACATCGCGGTCCAGTCGAAGCAGCCGGCGTGGCACACGTACGCGGCATAGCGGCCCGGCGGCACGTGCCCGTTCATCCACGCCACCATGAAGCCCCCGTAGCTGCCGCCGGCGGCGAAGACGCGGCGCGCGTCGATCTGCGGCCGGGCGGCGAGGTGGTCCGTCGCCGCCTCGATGTCGCGCAGTTCGAGCTCGCCCCAGCGGTGGGTGATGCTGTCCTTGAAGGCCTGGCCGAAGCCCGACGAGCCATGGTAGTTGACGGCCGCCACCGCGTAGCCGTGCGCCGCGAACAGCTGCGCGTTCCAGCGGAAGTGCCAGGCATCGCCGAACGCGGTGTGCGGGCCGCCGTGGATCACCTGCAGCAGCGGCAGCCTGCGGCGCGCCGGCCGCGACGGGTCGACGCCCGGCGGCCAGGTCACCCACACCTGCACGCGATCGCCCTGCGCGCCGGCGATCCACAGTTCCTCGACGCGTCCGAGGTCGACACCCGCCAGCAGCCGGTCGTTGAAGCGCTCGATGCGGCGCGGCGGCTGGCCCGGCAGCCGCGCGTGCAGGCGCGGCGGGTGGTCGGCCGCGTCGGCGAGCGTGACCACGGTGCCCGCCGCCTTGTCGAAGGCCTGCACCCAGCCGCCCGCCGCGACCACCTCGGCACGCCGGTCCGGCAGGTCGAAGCGCCACAGGTGCCGGCGGCCCTGCTGCTCGGCCGCGAAGAGCAGCGCCTGCCCGTCGTCCTCCCAGCGCAGCGGCGCCTCGACCTCGTGGTCCCACTGCGCGCTCACCACCTCCCATCCGCTGCCGTCGCGGTCCCAGACGGCCAGCTGCTGCGGCATCGTGTGCTTGTGTCCCCGATGCTGCGCGACGAAGGCGATGCGCGATCCGTCGGGCGCGTAGCGCGGCGCGGCGAAGTCCCAGCCGGATTCGCGCACGATCTCCCGCACGGCGCCGCTGCGCAGGTCGAGTTCGGCGAGCGCGAAGCAGTTGTCGAGCCGCTTCTCGGCGGCCGGATCGAACGCGAAGACGACGCGCCGTCCGTCGGGCGAGACATCGAAGGCGTCGGCGTCCGGCTCGGCGCGCGACAGCTCGTACGGCGTGCCCTCGAACAGGTCGCGCACCCGGCCCGGGCGCCCCTCGGCCCCGATCTCGAGCAGGTGCAGGTGCGCGACGCGGCCCATCGGCAGCAGGTGGTCCCAGAAGCGGTACTGCGCCTCGCTGGTGGCGTATCCGCTCTCCTTGCGCTCCTTCCACTCCTTGTGGCGGCGCGCCTGCGCCTTCGTGCCTTTGAGGTCGGGCCAGACCCACGACGTGAACAGCAGCCGCCGGCCGTCGGGGTGCCAGCGGAAGCCCTCGACGCCGGTGGCGACCTCCGCCGCGCGCCGCGCCTCGCCGCCGTCGGGCGCGATCAGGTAGAGCTGCGCCTCGTCGTCCTTGCGCCCCTGCTGGTCGCGCTTCGCGATGAAGGCGATCTGGTCGCCGCGCGGGCTCCAGCGCGGCGCGCCGTCCTTCTCGCCGGCCGCGGTGAGCCGGCGCGGCCCGCCGCCGAGCGTCGACAGCAGCCACAGCGCGCTCGCCGACTTGTTGTCCTCCATCGAGTACGTGGTCACGGCGGCGACGGCCTGCGCGCCGTCCGGCGACAGGCTGGGCGCGCCGACGCGCTCGATGCGCCAGAGGTGCTCGACGGTGAACGGCTTGCGGGTCGCCATGGTCTCTCCTTGCGGGGGCAGCCGCCGTCTCGCGTGGCGCGGTCAGCGCGGCCGGGAGAGCTGCCAGTCGAGGTGGGTGCGCACGGTGGGCCACTCGGCCGCGGTGATGCTGTAGACCGCCGTGTCGCGCAGCGCGCCGCCGGGGCCGACCTGGTGCGCGCGCAGGATGCCGTCGAGCTGCGCGCCCAGGCGCTCGATCGCGCGCCGGCTCTGCGTGTTCAGGCGGTGGGTGCGGAACTCGACCGCGATGCACCCCAGCGTCTCGAAGGCGTGGCCGAGCAGCAGCCGCTTGCACTGCGTGTTGAGTGCCGTGCGCTGCGTGCTCGCGGCGTACCACGTGCTGCCGATCTCGACGCGCCGGTTCGCGGCGTCGATGTGCATGTAGGTCGTCATCCCGACGATGCGACCGCCATCGGGGGCCGTGTCGAGCACGGTGAAGGGCAGCATCGAACCGGCGGCCTGCAGCCCCAGGCGCCGCTCGATCTCGCGCGCCATGGTCTCCGGCGACGGGACGGCGGTGTACCAGAGGTTCCACAACTCGCCGTCGCGCGTCGCGGCGCACAGGCCGTCGTGGTGCCCGCGCGCGAGCGGCACGAGCCGTGCGTGCGGCCCGCTCAGCTCGACGGGATCGGGCCAGGGCATGGTGGTCGGCGGCGGGTCCGGCCGGCCCGCGCGCGCCTCATCGGTTGTGCCGCTGCATGAAGACGAGCTTCTCGAACAGCGTCACGTCCTGCTCGTTCTTCAGCAGTGCCCCCACGAGCGGCGGGACGCTGACCTTGTCGTCCCGGCTCTGCAGCACCTCGAGCGGGATGTCCTCGGCCACCAGCAGCTTGAGCCAGTCGAGCAGTTCGCTGGTGCTCGGCTTCTTCTTCAGCCCGGGCAGGTTGCGCACGTCGTAGAAGGTCTTCAGCGCCGCGGCGAGCAGTTCCTTCTTCAGGCCCGGGAAGTGCACGTCGACGATCGCCTGCATCGTCTGGGCGTCCGGGAACTTGATGTAGTGGAAGAAGCAGCGCCGCAGGAACGCGTCGGGCAGTTCCTTCTCGTTGTTGCTGGTGATGAAGACCAGCGGGCGGTGCCGTGCGGCGACAGTCTCCCGCGTCTCGTAGACGTGGAACTCCATGCGGTCGAGCTCGCGCAGCAGGTCGTTCGGGAACTCGATGTCGGCCTTGTCGATCTCGTCGATCAGCAGCGCGACCGGCTGCTCGGCCGTGAAGGCCTGCCAGAGCACGCCGCGCACGATGTAGTGGTGGATGTCGTGCACGCGCGCGTCGCCGAGCTGGCTGTCGCGCAGGCGGCTCACCGCGTCGTACTCGTAGAGGCCCTGCTGCGCCTTGGTCGTGCTCTTCACGTGCCACTGCAGCAGCGGCATGCCGAGGGCGCGCGCGACCTCCTCGGCCAGCATCGTCTTGCCGGTGCCCGGCTCGCCCTTGACCAGAAGGGGCCGCTTCAGCGTGATCGCGGCATTCACCGCCAGCATCAGGTCCTGCGTCGCGACGTACTGGTCCGAGCCCTGGAACTTCATCGAAGCGGCCGTCTCCGGGTGGGTTCGGGCCAGTATAAGCGGCCTATACTCCCCGCCTGTCCCAGGCCGTCGGGCCCCGCCCGCGCCGCACCTGCAGCACCTTCCCAGCGCGCGACGATGAGCACACCGACCCCCCCCGCCGCGGGCCTGGCGCCGATCCTGGCCGCCGCCCTGATCGCCTCCACCGCGGCCCTGCCGGCCCTTGCCCAGAACGCCGCGGCCGGCGAGAAGAAGGCCGCGATGTGCATCGGCTGCCACGGCATCCCCGGCTACCAGTCGAGCTTCCCCGAGGTTCATCGCGTGCCGATGATCTCGGGCCAGAACGCGGCCTACATCGTCGCGTCGCTGCAGGCCTACAAGAAGGGCGAGCGCCGCCACCCGACGATGCGCGGCATCGCCGGTTCGCTCACCGACGAGGACATGGCCGACCTGGGGGCGTTCTACGAGTCGCACGGACAGAGCGTGCTGAAGGCCGTGTCCGCGTCGACGCCGCCCGCCCCGACGCCCGAGGTCGGCGCGCTGCTCGCAAAGGGCGCTTGCGCCTCCTGCCACGGCGCCGACTACACCAAGGCGATCAACCCCGCCTACCCGAAGATCGCCGGCCAGCACGCGGACTTCCTGTACGTTGCGCTGCGCTCCTACGCGACGCCCGACAATCCGCACGTCGGCCGCGCCAACGCGATCATGGGCGCGCAGGTCAAGCCCTTCTCGCGCCGCGAGCTGAAGGCGATGGCCGACTACCTCGGCTCGCTGCCCGGGGACCTGCGCACCGTCCCCCAGTCCCGCTTCCGCTGAGCCCCCGAGCAGGTCGGGCGGCCGCCGGGGGCGGCCAGGCGGAGCGCCGGCGGGGCCTCAAGCCGCCGCGGCGGCGGCCGATATCGGGTGGCGGAGTCGGGCTTCGGCAAGGCCGGCACCCGCCGATCGCGCCCCCGATGCTGAAGAAGATTCCCGTCGCGCAACTGCGGCTCGGCATGCACCTGCACCGCCTCGAAGGCCGGTGGCTGGAGCATCCTTTCTGGCGTTCGAGCTTCCCGCTGCGCGACGCGCTGGACCTGCGTCGCGTGCGCGACAGCGGCGTCGCGGAGTGCTGGATCGACACGTCGCGCGGCCTCGATGTCGAGGGCGTCGCCGCATCGCCTGGACCCGCCCCCACTCCGGCTGCGCCCGCAGAGGCGCCGTCCGCCGGCACGGCAGCGGGCGCGACGCTGCCGGCCGCGACCCCGGCGCCCGGCCCGACGCGCGGGTTCGCCGCCGAGGTGCGCGAGGCCGCCGACATCTGCCTGCGCAGCCGCGACGCCGTGGTCTCGATGTTCGGCGAGGCCCGCATGGGCCGCGCGATCGACGCCGAGGCCTGCCTGCCGCTGGTCGACGAGATCGCTTCATCGGTGATGCGCAATCCCGATGCGATCGTGAGCCTGGCGCGGCTGAAGACCCTCGACGACTACACCTACATGCATTCGGTGGCGGTGTGCGCGCTGATGGTCGCTCTCGGCCGCCGGCTCGGCCTCGACGACGACGGCTGCCGCGAGGCCGGGCTCGCCGGCCTGATGCACGACATCGGCAAGGCGCTGATGCCTTCGGAGATCCTGAACAAGCCGACACGCCTGACCGAGCCCGAACTGCGGCTGATGCGCACCCACCCCGAGCGCGGCCATGAACTGCTCGCCGGGGGGCGCGCCGGCGAAGCGGTGCGCGACGTCTGCCTGCACCATCACGAGCGCATCGACGGCACCGGATACCCGCACCGGTTGCCGGGCGAGCGCATCACGCTGCTCGCGCGCATGGGGGCCGTGTGCGACGTCTACGACGCGATCACGTCGAACCGGCCCTACAAGGCGGGCTGGGACCCGGCGCATTCGGTCGCGCGCATGGCCAGCTGGAAGGGGCATTTCGACGAGCACGTCTTCGCCGCCTTCGTGCACAGCCTGGGCATCTACCCGACCGGCTCGCTGGTCCGCCTGGCCAGCGGGCAGCTCGCGGTGGTGGCCGAGCAGAACCCGCAGACCCTGCTCGCGCCCGTCGTCCGGGTCTTCTACTCGATCGACCAGGGCCTGCGCGTCGCGCCCCAGCGGCTGGACCTTTCGCGGCCCGGCTGCGCCGATCGCATCGTCGGGCGCGAGTCGCCCGCCGCCTGGGGCTTCGAGCGCCTCGAGGACCTCTGGGTCGGCCCCGACGTGCTGCGCCACGTCTGACCGACGCCTCTTGACCCGGCCCCCGGTCGCGGGCCGATACTCGCGGCGGCCCTGCGCCAGGAGTCCCGCGATGATCGAGTTCACCCTGCCCACCATGACCTGCGGCCACTGCGTGCGCGCGGTGACCGCCGCCGTGCAGAAGGTCGACGCCCGAGCCACCCTCGAGGTCGACCTGCCTTCGCACCGGGTCCGCATCGAGTCGCCGCGTCCGGCCGCCGACTTCGTCGCCGCGCTCGCCGACGAGGGCTACGAGCCCGCGACCTCCGCCTGAGGCGGCGCCCGGGTGCGGGATCACCCGCAGCCGCCGCGGTCACCGCGGCTGCCTACACTCGCCGCATCTCGATCACTGGAGCGGTGATGAAGACACTGATCACGGGCGCGGCGCTGGCCGCGCTGCTGGCCCTGCCGCCGGCGGTACAGGCGCAGGGCAAGACGCTGCGCTGGGCCAGCCAGGGCGACGCGCAGACGATGGATCCTCATTCGCAGAACGAGGGCCTGACCAACATGATGAACGGCCAGGTCTACGAGCGCCTCACGCGCCGCGACCGCAAGCTCGACATCGTGCCCTCGCTGGCCACCGAGTGGCAGCAGACCGGCCCGCTGACGTGGCGCTTCAAGCTGCGGCCGGACGTGAAGTTCCACGACGGCAGCCCGTTCAGCGCCGAGGACGTGGTCTTCTCGGTGCAGCGCGCCAAGGAGCCGACCTCGCAGATCTCCAACTACGCCAACGCGGTCGGCACGCCGGTGGCGCTGGATCCGATGACGGTCGAGTTCCGGCTCGACAAGGTCAACCCGATCTTCCTGCAGCACCTCGACACGCTGTGGATCATGAGCAAGTCGTGGTCCGAGAAGAACCGCGTGACCAAGCCGCTCGACTTCAAGAACAAGGAGGAGAGCTTCGCCAGCTTCAACGCCAACGGCACCGGCCCCTACGTGCTGGCGACGCGGCAGCCCGGCATCCGCACCACCTACAAGCGCAACACCGCGTGGTGGGACCGGTTCGAGGGCAACGTGCAGGAGGTCGTCTTCACGCCGATCTCCAACGACGCGACGCGGCTGGCGGCGCTGGTCTCGGGCGAGATCGACTTCGTGCTCGACCCGGCGCCGCGCGACGTGCAGCGGCTGCGCACGACGCCCGGCGTCAAGATCATCGACGGCCCGGAGAACCGCATCGTCTTCATCGGCATGGACCAGCACCGCGACGAGCTGCTGTACGGCAGCGAGAAGACGCGCAACCCGTTCAAGGACGTGCGCGTGCGGCGGGCGCTCTACCACGCCGTCGACATCGAGGCCATCCGCACCAAGCTGATGAACGGCCAGAGCTTCCCGACCGGCGGCGTCACGCCGTCGCCGCTGGGGTCCTACAACGACGCGCAGGTGGAGTCCCGTCTGCCGTTCGATCCCGAGCGCGCGAAGGCGCTGATGGCCGAGGCCGGCTATCCGAACGGCTTCGAGGTCACGCTCGACTGCCCGAACAACCGCTACGTCAACGACGAGGAGATCTGCATCACGCTGGCCGCGATGTGGGCGCGCATCGGCGTCAAGGTGCGCGTCAACGCGATGCCGCGCGCGACCTACTTCCCGAAGCTCGAGAAGTGGGACACCAGCATGTACATGCTGGGGTGGGGCGGCGCGATCACCGACGCCGAGACGACGATCACGCCGGTGCTGCGCAACTTCGGCGAGCGGGGCGTGGGCCTGTACAACTACGGCCGCGTGCGCAACGACAAGTTCGACCAGCTCGCCGCCGCGAGCAGCGTCGAGGCCGATCCGGCCAAGCGCCGGGAGCTGGTCGTCGCCGCGCTGCGCGAGTACACGGCGCAGGCGCACGTGATCCCGCTGCACCGCCAGGTGATCCCCTGGGCGGCGCGCGCGAACGTGGACGCGGTGCACCGCGCCGACAACTGGCTCGAGGTGGCCTGGGTCAACGTGCGCTGACCCGCCCTTCGCGCCGGAGCCGGCCGGTGCCGGGCAGGGCGGTCCGCAGGCCGCCTTGCCGCGTGCGGCGGCGGCGTCGACCGGCCGCTCCCGCTGCGCTATCGTGCCGCGCATGGCCGACCCGACCTTCTTCTGGCACGACTACGAGACCTTCGGCCGCGACCCGCGGCGCGACCGGCCCGCGCAGTTCGCGGGGCTGCGCACCGACGGCGAACTGCAGGAGATCGGCGCGCCGGTGATGTGGCACTGCCGGCCGGCGCCGGACGCGCTGCCCGACCCCGAGAGCTGCCTGCTCACCGGCATCCTGCCGCAGCACGCGCTCGCCGCCGGGCTGCCGGAGTTCGAGTTCGCCGCGCGCATCGAGGCCGAGCTGTCGCGCGAGGGCACGATCGGCGTCGGCTACAACAGCATCCGCTTCGACGACGAGGTCACGCGCTTCCTGTTCTGGCGCAACCTGGTCGACCCCTATGCCCGGGAGTGGCAGAACGGCTGCTCGCGCTGGGACCTGCTCGACGTCGTGCGCTGCGCGTGGGCGCTGCGGCCCGACGGCATCGAGTGGCCCCGCCACGACGACGGTCGGCCGAGCTTCCGCCTGGAGGACCTGACGCGCGCCAACGGCATCGCCCACGAGGGGGCGCACGACGCGCTCGCCGACGTGCGCGCGACGGTGGCGCTGGCGCGTCTCGTGCGGACGGCACAGCGGCGGCTGTGGGACTTCTGCCTGCGCCTGCGGCACAAGGACGCGGTGCGCGAGGAGATCGGCGTCGGGCGCCCTTTCGTCCACCTGTCGGGCCGCTATCCGGCCGAGCGCGGCTGCCTTGCCGTGGTCTGGCCGCTCGCCGCGCACCCGGTCAACCGCAACGAGCTCATCGTCTGGGACCTCGCCCACGACCCGGCGGCGCTCGAGGGCCTCGATGCGCAGACGCTGCGGCTGCGCCTGTTCACGCCCGCCGATGCACTGCCCGAAGGGGTCTCGCGCCTGCCGGTGAAGACGATCCACGTCAACCGGGCGCCCGTCGTCATCGGCAACCTGAAGGTGCTGGGTGCCGCCGCCGAGCGCTGGGGTCTCGACCTCGACCTCGCGCTGCGCCATGCCGGGCGTGCCGCGGCCGTGGCCGCCGCGGTGGCGCCGCGCTGGGCGGAGGTCTTCGCGCGGCCGCCGTCGGGCGAGCCGGCCGACGTCGACGAGGACCTGTACGGCGGCTTCGTCGGCGATGCCGACCGCCGGCGCCTGCAGCGGCTGCGCGGTCAGCCGCCCGCGGCGCTCACCGGCCAGAGGTTGGGCTTCGACGACCCGAGGCTCGACGAGCTGGTGTTCCGCTACCGCGCGCGCAACGCGCCGGACAGCCTCGAGGGCGACGAGCGCGAGCGCTGGCGGCGGCATTGCGCGGCCCGCCTGCACGACGGCGCCGCGGGGGCGCTGACGCTGGCCGCCTTCCAGCAGCGCATCGACGAGCTCGCCGAGCACGCCGACGAGCGCGGGCAGGCCATCCTCGAGGCGCTGCTCGACTACGCCGAAGGGATCGCGCCGGAACCGGACTAAGGCTCCGCCGGCGCCATCGCATGCGCCAGCAGCGCCTCGTAGTCCGGCCGGCAGGCCTCGGCGACCGCGGCCTCGCGCGCCGCCAGCTGCACCGCGCGCGGCCGCCAGGGCTCGAACCCGGTCGATCGCCAGACGGCGTCGTACCAGTGCGGCGCCCAGACGCCGTCGCTCGCCCGCGGCCCGGGCGGCCAGTGCAGCATGCGGGTCGTGAAGCCGATGCCGAGTCGCGAGCAAAGCGCCTGCAGGTGCGCGCCGGGCGCGCGCAGGAAGCGCTCGGCGTCGATGACGGGCGGCGCCTGTCCGAGCCGGTCGGCGACCTCGTCGAACAGCCGGCGCTGCTGCTGCAGGCCGATGTCCGCCGGCGCCACGTCGGCGCGGCTGCGCACGTAGCTGGCGACGACGAGCGCCGGGTCGCGGATCAGGAAGACGTGGGCCAGCCCGTGCACCCAGTCCGTCGCCATGCCGGGCAGCAGGTGATGCGCCATGTGCTTCTGGTACCAGATCGCCTGCCCGCCGGGCACCGGGCCGTGCGCCAGCGCGGCGGCGACGCGCCGCCAGTCGGTGTCGCCGGCGGCGACGACCTCGTCGCGCCCCGGATGGTCCAGGCCGGTGACGGCGAGGTAATGCGCGTACAGCGGCTCGTCGACGACCGCGCAGTCGCCGCGGTTCTCCCAGGCGCGCATCATCGCCGTCGAGATGTTGCGCGGGCCGCTCCACGCGGCAACGCGAAGCGCCTCGCTCATCGCGGACCGGCGCAGTGGGCGTCGCGCGCCCGACTCACGGCGCTGCCGCGCGGCGCGCCGCACGCTGCGCGACGTCGCGCGCGACGAGGTCGCGGTAAAGGCCCTGCAGCCGCGCCAGCATCGGCCCCGGCCGCCACGGACCGTCGTCCCAGCCGATGCGCCGGCCGTCGACCTGCCGCACCGGCGCGAGCCCGGCGAAGGTGCCGGTGACGAAGGCCTCGTCGGCACCGTAGACCTCGGTCAGGCTGAAGTTCTTCTCGCGTGCCGGGATGCCGGCCTCGCGGCAGACCTGCAGCACGTTGGCGCGCGTGATGCCGGGCAGGCAGTAATCGCCGGTCGACGTCCAGACCTCGCCGCGGCGCACGATGAAGAAGTGCGTCGAGTTGCAGGTCGCGACGAAGCCGTGCGGATCGAGCATCAGCGCCTCGTCGGCGCCGGCCGCGGCGGCCTGGATGCAGGCCGTGATGCAGTTGAGCTTGCTGTGGCTGTTGAGCTTCGGGTCCTGCACGTCGGGCGCGCCGCGCCGCACGTGCACGGTGAGCAGCGCAAGTCCGGCGTCCAGCGTCTCGCGTCGCGGTGTCTTCCACTCCGCGATGACGACCACCGTCGCCGGACCGACGGTGGCCCGCGGATCCTGGTACGGCGTGCGCTTGACGCCCCGCGTGACCATCAGCCGCAGGTGGACGCCGTCGTGCATGCCGTTGGCCGCCAGCGTCTCGTCGATCGCGTGCTCGAGCTGGGCGCGCGTCATCCCGATGTCGAGCGCGATGGCCTTCGCGCCCTCGCGCAGGCGGTCGAGGTGGGCGTCGAGGAAGGCCGGCTGTCCGCCGACCACGCGCAGACCTTCCCAGACGCCGTCTCCGAGCACGAAGCCGCTGTCGAAGACCGAGACCACCGCCTCGGCGCGCGGCCTGAGCGCGCCGTTGACCCAGACGAGGATGCGCTCGTTGCGCGCGTCGTCGTCGAAGTCCTGGATGCTGCGGCTCATCCGGCGCCCGCGCCGCGCGGCCCCAGGTCGCTGCGGCTCACAGCGGCACCGTGCCGCGCGGCTCGGGCGTGGCCGGAGCCGGAGCCGGAGCCGGAGCCGCGGACGGGGCCGGTGCCGCGCCGGTGCCGCCCGCGGCGTCGGGCATGCCGATCGGCGCCGGTGCCGAGGCGGCGCCCTCGGCCGGCAGCGGCGTGATTTCGCGCACGCCGAGGAGGCCGAGGAGCGCCGTCGGGCCGGCCGCTGCATGGAGGCGCTGTTGCTCGGTCTGGCAGGCGTCGACGATGCGCCGACCGCGCTGCGCGTCCATCAGCATCGACTTGGCGGGGATCTGCAGCCAGACCATGCCGCTGCGCTCGTCCTCGAGCCGCACGGCGCCGGTGTCCGTCGGCACCGCGAGCATCGCGAAGCGCTGGCGGCCGTGCGACACCTCGAACCAGCCCGGGTGCGCGTCGATCGTCCGCACCTGCACCTGCTGGTTGAACTCGCAGGCCGCGGTCCCGGTGAGCACGGCGCGCGCGAGTTCGAGCTGCGTGTCGGAGGCGGGCCGGTCCGGGGCGGTGGCCGCCGCGGCGGGGGCGGCTGCGGGCGGACGCGGCTGCGCGGCCGGTCGTGCAGGCGGCTTGCGCGGCACGGCCTGCCGCTCCGCGGCGGGGGCCTTGGCCGCGCTCGCGGGCGACGTGGCGTGCACCGGGGCGACCGTCGCGCAGGCGGCGACCAGGCCGGGGACCAGCAGTCGGGCGAGCGGCGAAGTCAGCAGGAGGTGCGGCATGGGCGGTCGAGGTGGCGGTCGATGGCGCGGATGCTATCGCGCCGCGTGCCCGGCGCCGCCGGGCCGGGGCCGCTCAGCCGGCGGTTGCCGCCGGGAAGAACGCGGCGCGCACCTCCGCAGGCAGTTGCGGGCCGTCGGCGTACGAGGTGCGGTGAGCGCGTTCGATGACCTGCCAGTAGTAGCGGTAGCTCGCGCGGTCGTGCAGGGTGTCCTGGTGGCGGATCGGCGCCCAGTGCGCGGCCATCGCGGCCTGGATGATCTCGACGGCGAGGTCGACTTCGGCCGCGGTCGGCGCGAAGGCGTCGACGATGGTGCGCACCTGTGCCGGGTGGATGCTCCACATGCGCGTGAAGCCGAACTCGCGCGCCGCCCGCGTCGCAGCGGCCTGCAACGCCGCGCTGTCCTTGAACTCGGTGACGACGCTGTGCGAGGGTACCTTGTTGTGCGCGTGGCAGGCCGCCGCGATCTCGAGCTTGGCGCGCACGATCAGCGGGTGCCGGAACTGGCCTTCGACGCCCATCCCGGCACGCGGGATCGCGCCGCGGTGCGCCGAGACGAAGTCCATCAGGCCGAAGGACAGCGACTCGACGCGCGGGTGCGCGGCCAGCGCCTGCACCTCCCGCAGCGCGCCGTGCGTCTCGACGAGCGCGTGCAGCGGGATCGCGCGCGTGATGCCGGCGCGCCGCGCGACGTCGTCGATGGCGGCGGCGGCGCGCTCGAGATCGGCGACACCGCGGACCTTGGGCAGCATCAGGTAGGCCAGTCGGGCTCCGGCGCGCGGCACCAGCACGTCGATCACGTCGTGGAAGCGCGGATGGCTCCAGGGCAGGACGCGCGATCCGACGCGGCCGAAGCGGTTGGCCTCCGAGGTCACCAGCTCGGCGATCAGCGCGGCGTGCTCGGCCTCGCCGCCGACGCGCGCGCCGTCCTCGTGGTCGAGCGTGACGTCGAGGACCGGGCCGAGTTCGGCCTGCAGCTCGAGGCTCTTGCGCATGCGCGCCTCGACGCCGCTGTAGTGGTCGCACACCGGCAGCTCGGGCAGCAGGTCGCCGGCGTCGAACAGCGCTTCGCGCGGGTGGGGTGCGGTGGTCATCGGCGCTCCGTCACGGGGACTCGCAAAGCAAACGGGCCGCGCCCGTGCGGGAAGCGGCCCGGAGGTCGCGGCGCCGGCGCACGGCCGGTCGCTGCACGCGTTCGGTCACAGCAGGTGCTTGACGCCGTCCTGCTCGCCGGTCAGTTCGGCCAGCGTCTTGTCGATGCAGGCGCGGCTGAACTCGTCGATCGGCAGCCCTTCGACGATGCGGTAGTCGCCGCCCTCGCAGGTCACCGGGTAGCCGAACATCACGTCCTGCGGGATGCCGTACTCGCCGTTGCTCGGCACGCCCATCGTCACCCACTCGCCGCCGGTGCCCAGCGCCCAGTCGCGCATGTGGTCGATCGCGGCGTTGGCGGCCGAGGCCGCCGAGCTCAGGCCGCGCGCCTCGATGATCGCCGCGCCGCGCTTGCCCACCGTCGGCAGGAAGACGTCCTTGTTCCAGACCTGGTCGTCGATCGTCTCCTTGACGCTGACGCCGTCGATCGTCGCGAAGCGGTAGTCGGCGTACATGGTCGGGCTGTGGTTGCCCCAGACGCACAGCTTGCGGATGCTGGCCACCGGCTTGCCGGTCTTGGCGGCGATCTGGCTGAGCGCACGGTTGTGGTCCAGGCGCAGCATCGCCGTGAAGTTGCGGCGGTCGAGGTCGGGTGCCGACTTCATCGCGATGTAGGCGTTGGTGTTGGCCGGATTGCCGACGACCAGCACCTTGACCTTGCGGCTGGCCGACGCGTTGAGCGCCTTGCCCTGCGCGGTGAAGATCTGCGCGTTGGCGGCGAGGAGGTCGGCGCGCTCCATGCCGGGGCCGCGCGGGCGGGCGCCCACCAGCAGCGCGTAGTCGGTGTCCTTGAAGGCCTTCGTCGCGTCGCTGTGCGCCTCCATGCCTGCCAGCAGAGGGAACGCGCAGTCCTCGAGTTCCATCATCACCCCCTTGAGCGCCTTCTGCGCCTTCTCGTCGGGGATCTCGAGCAGCTGGAGGATCACCGGCTGGTCCTTGCCCAGCATCTCGCCCGAGGCGATGCGGAACAGCAGGGCGTAACCGATCTGGCCGGCGGCACCGGTGACGGCGACGCGGACGGGGGACTTGCTCATGAGGACTCCTCGGTGGACGGTGGCTGCCGCGCGGGCGCGCGCCGCCGGCCGTCGCGGGCCCCGGGCACGCTGCCCCGCCGGCTGTGCGGGAAAGCCCCGAATTCTAGGGTCCGGTGCGCTGTCGCGACGCTGACTCCGGAGTCTTATGTCTTCTATAAGACACGGGACTCGAGCGTCCGCCGCCTCGTTGTGGTGCAATCGCCCGATGGCCGAGACCGCCACGCCCGACGCCGCGCCGGCCGACGCGGCGCCGTCGTTCAGCCCGCTGTACCAGCAGATCAAGGCGCTGCTGCTGCGCAGCCTGCAGGCCGGCGAGTGGAAGCCCGGCGAGTCGATCCCGAGCGAGCACGATCTCGCCGCGCGCTTCCGCGTCAGCCAGGGCACGGTCCGCAAGGCGATCGACGAACTGGCCACCGAGAACCTGCTCGTGCGCCGGCAGGGCAAGGGCACGTTCGTCGCCACGCACGGCGAGCAGAAGATCCAGTACCGCTTCCTGCGACTGAAGGCCGACGACGGCGCCGCGGCGCCGCTGCAGCGCCGGCTGCTCGACTGCCGGCGGCTGCGTGCGCCCGCCGACGTCGCCCGGGTGCTCGACCTCAAGTCCGGCGATGCCGCGGTCCAGGTGAGGCGTCTGCTGCTCGCGGGCGAGCGTCCCGTCGTGCTCGACGACCTCTGGCTGCCCGGCGGCCTCTTCAAGGGCCTGACGGCCGAGCGCATGTCGGCATGGCGCGGCCCGATGTACCAGATGTTCGAGAGCGAGTTCGGAGTCCGCATGATCCGGGCCGAGGAGAAGCTGCGCGCGGTCGCCGCCGGCCCGGAGGAGGCTGCCCTGCTCGCCGTCCCGCCGGGCGCCCCGCTGCTGTCGGTCGAGCGCGTCGCGTACACCTACGGCGATCGTGCGGTCGAGGTGCGCCGCGGACTCTACGAGACCGGGGCCCACCACTACCGCAACGAACTGGCGTGAACGACATCATGTCCGCGTAAGGCGTTCGCGCTGAAATAAACTCCTCTGGTTTCCCCCGCGGTGACAGCCCGGAGCGACCAGCAGTCCAGGACGATCCAGATGGCCACTTCCCCCCGCCCGGTCTATCGCAACATCCACGTCGCCCAGATCCTCGCGTACCGCCTGCCGCCCGCGGGCATCGTCTCGATCCTGCATCGCATCAGCGGTGCGCTGATGTTCCTGTTGCTGCCCTTCGTCGTCTGGCTGTTCGACACCAGCCTGACGTCCGAGATCTCCTACGAGCGCTTCGCCGCCGCGTTCGCGGTCGGGCTCGGTCCGCTGCCCGGCTGGTTCGTCAAGCTCGTCGCGCTGGCGTTGATCTGGGCCTACCTGCACCACTTCGTCGCCGGCGTCCGGCACCTGTGGATGGACGCCACGCACGCCGTGACCAAGCAGCAGGGCCAGCAGTCCGCCATCGTCACGCTGGCGGCGAGCCTGGTGCTCACGGCGGCGCTCGGCGCCAAGCTGTTCGGCCTGTACTGACCCGGGGTTGCACTATGGCCACGAATTTTGGTTCCAGACGCATCGTCGTCGGCGCGCACTACGGCATGCGCGACTGGCTCAGCCAGCGCGTCACCGCGGTGCTGATGGCGCTGTTCACCGCGGTGCTG
>JALORQ010000187.1 GCA_025458805.1 Rubrivivax sp. | reverse complement strand
GGGCGGGGTGTTGTACATGGAGCCGTGCTCGGCCACGGTGCGGAAGTCGAAGGCCGACGGCGTGATCGGCAGCGCGTGGCCGATCAGGTCGTCGCGCACGATGACGATGGTCAGGCCCGCCGGGCCGATGTTCTTCTGCGCGCCGGCGTAGATCAGCCCGAAGCGCGAGACGTCGACCGGACGCGACAGGATGTCGCTCGACATGTCCGCGACCAGCGGCACGTCGCCGACGTCGGGGGTGAAGTGGTACTGCACGCCGCCGATCGTCTCGTTCGAGCAGACGTGCACGTAGGCCGCCTGCGGGTCGAGCACCCAGGTGTCGCGCGCCGGGATCGTCGTGTGGCCGGTCGCCGCGGCGCTGGCCGCGACCTGCGCGCGCGCGTAGCGCCGCGCCTCGTCGATCGAGCGCTGCGACCAGATCCCGGTGTCGACGAAGTCGATGCGGTCGCGGCCGCGCAGCAGGTTCATCGGGACGATCGCGTTGGCCGCGATCGCGCCGCCCTGCATGAAGAGCACCCGATAGTGGGCCGGCACCGCGAGCAGCTCTCGCAGCAGCGACTCGGTCTCCTCGGCAATGCCGACGAACGCCTTGCCGCGGTGGCTCATCTCCATCACCGACATGCCCGTGCCTTGCCAGTCGAGCATCTCGTCGGCGGCCTGGCGCAGCACCGGCTCGGGCAGCACGGCCGGGCCGGCGCTGAAGTTGAAGACGCGGGTCATCGCAGGCGGACTCCGGGCGGGGCGGGGCGCCATTATCGACACCGGGCCTCGGCCGCCGTCGGCGCGGCGCCGTCTTGACTCGCGTCAAGGCCGCGTCCGGGCCGGGGCCTAGAGTGCGGGGACGCGGCGAACGACCGCGTCCACCCGAACCGTCTTCCAGGGAACGCCATGCCCATGTTCACCCACCTGCTCGTGCCGATCGACGGCAGCGAACTCTCCGACCGCGCAGCCGCCGCCAGCATCGAGCTGGCGTCGAAGCTCGGTGCACGCATCACCGGCTTCGTGGCCGAGCCGATGCCGCCGTTGCCGACGATGGGCACCAACGTCCAGGCCTACACGCGCGACGCCGAGGAGCACCTTGCCCGCACCGAGGCGCATGCACGCAAGGTGCTGCACGAGTTCGGCGAGAAGGCGCGCGCCGCCGGGGTGGCCTACGACGGCAAGTTCCTGCGCACCGACGGCGTCGACGAGGCCATCGTCAAGGCGGCCGACGAGTTCGACTGCGATCTCATCGTGATGGTGACCCACGGCCGCGGGGCCTTCGGCGAGCTGCTGTTCGGCTCGCACACGAAGACCGTGATGTCGCGCAGCAAGCGCCCGCTGCTCGTGCTGCACTGACCGTGCCGGCCGGCGGCGAAGGGCCGGCGGTGCGGGCGATGGTGCTCGACGCGCCGGGGCGGCCCCTCCAGCAGGTCTGGCGCGCGGCGCTTCCTGCGCCCGCCCCGGGGCAGGTGCGCATCGCGGTCGCCTGCTGCGGCGTGTGCCGCACCGACCTGCACATCGTCGACGGCGAACTGGCCTTCCCCGGGCACCCGGTGGTCCCGGGGCACGAGATCGTCGGTCGCATCGCCGCCACCGGCCCGGGCGTCCAGGGGCTCGCCGTCGGCGACCGGGTCGGCGTGCCGTGGCTGGGCTGGACGTGCGGGGCATGCGAGCAATGCCTTGCCGGCCGCGAGAACCTGTGCCCCGACGCCCGCTTCACGGGCTGGCAGATCGATGGCGGCTACGCCACACAGGCGCTCGCCGACGCGCGCTACGTCTTCCGGCTGCCTGACCGCTACGGCGACGCCGAGGCCGCGCCGCTGCTGTGCGCCGGGCTGATCGGCTGGCGCGCCTACGCCATGGCCGGGCCCGCGCCGCGGCTCGGGATCTACGGGTTCGGTGCCGCCGCGCACCTGATCGCGCAGGTGGCTGCGGCCGACGGCCGCGAGGTGCACGCATTCACCCGGCCGGGCGACGCCGCCGCGCAGGCGCTGGCCCGGACACTGGGCGCGCGCTGGGCCGGCGGCTCCGACGAGCCGCCGTCGCTTCCGCTCGACGCCGCGCTGATCTTCGCGCCGGTGGGGGCGCTGGTGCCCGCGGCGCTGCGCGCGGTGCGCCCGGGCGGCACGGTGGTCTGCGCCGGCATCCACATGAGCGACATCCCGTCGTTCCCCTACTCGATCCTGTGGGGCGAGCGGCGGCTCGTCTCGGTCGCCAACCTGACGCGTGCCGACGGCGAGGCCTTCCTGCGCCGTGCTGCCGAGGTCCCGCTGCAGGTCAGCGTGGTCCCGTATGCGCTGGCCGACGCCAACCGCGCGCTCGACGACCTGCGCGCCGGCCGCTTCGGTGGCGCCGCGGTGCTGGCCGTCGATTGACGCGCCGCCGCCGCGGGCGCAAGCTGCCCGTCATGCGCCGGCGTCAGCATCGGCGTTCCACCGAGGAGACCACGGCATGGCCAAGACCCCCTTCGATCTCGACGAGCTGGTCACGATGTTCGAGACCGCCACCGCGCAGCAGGGCGCGCAGCTGCGCAAGGCGGCGGGCGAGGCGACGCTCGCCGCGCTGCAGGGCCGCGAGCTGACGCTGAAGAACATCAAGGCGGCGCTGAAGGCCGTCTCCGAGGCCGCCGGCGCGGGCGCGGCGAAGAATGCCGCCGGCATCGATGCCGAGGCCTTGCTCGACCAGGCGGTGGCAGGCATGGACGACGCGGTGCTCAAGGCCGTCGAGGCCAACCGCGTCGCGCTGCAGCAGTTCCTGGCGCAAGGCGCCGACCTGCGCGACAAGCACCTGAAGAAGGCCCTCGACGACCTCGAGAAGATCGAGGACACGATGTTCGCCGCGGTGCGCAAGGCGGCGTCGACGAGCGCGATGCCCGAAGCCTGGAATCCGATCCTCGAGAAGATGCAGGCCGGCGGCACGCTGTCGGGCGCCAAGGCGACGGCGACCGCGGAGCAGATGGCCGAGCAGATGCAGACCGCGGTTCGCAGCACGCGCGCGGCCGGCCTGCGTGCCGCGCAGGCGATGGCAGAGAGCTATGCCGCGATGGTCAGCGGCGTGCTGCTCGGCATGTCGGAGTCGATGCAGTCGGCGGCGCCGGCCAAGGCGGCGCGCAGGAAGCCCGGCGCCTGAGCCGGTCGCCCGCGACCGCGGGCTACTTCAGGCTCTCGATGAGGTCGATGTAGGCCTGCATCGCCTCGTCGGCGCTCTTGCCCTTGACGGCCGCCCAGGCGTCGAACTTGGCGCGGCCGACCAGGTCGGCGAAGCCGGGGCGCTTGCCTTCCACGTCGCCCTCGGTGGCCTGCTTGTAGAGCGAGTAGATCTTCAGCAGCGTCTGGTTGTCGGGCTTCTCGGGCAGCTGCTTGCTCTCGGCGACGGCCTTCTCGAAGGCGGCCTTCAGGGTCGACATGGCTCTCTCCTCGCGGTGGGCGCCCGGCGGCTGATGAAAACGCGGGCTTGACGGCCGCGATGGTACCCATCATCGTCCGACGCCCCGCAGAAGGTCCGAGCGCCGAGGAGACCCGATGACCACGAACGCCGAGCGCATGTCGCGCGTCGACACGGCGTGGCTGCGCATGGACAGCGACGTCAACCTGATGCTCATCGTCGGCGTCTGGCTGACCGCGCCGGCGGTGACGCTGGACGCGGTGCGCGAGCGCATCGCCGACCGGCTGCTCAAGTACGACCGCTTCCGCCAGAAGGTCGTGACCGACGCCACCGGCGCGAGCTGGGTCGACGACGACGACTTCGACATCGCGCGCCACGTCGTGCCCGAGCGGCTGCGCCGCCGCCGCGGCCAGAGCGAGCGGCAGGCGCTGCAGGCGCTGTGCGGGCGCCTCGCCACGGAGCCGCTCGACCCGGCGCACCCGCTGTGGCAGTTCCACCTCGTCGAGCGCTACGAGGGCGGCAGCGCGCTGATCTGCCGCATCCACCACTGCATCGCCGACGGCATTGCACTGATGTCGGTGACGCTGTCGATCACCGACGGCGGACAGGACCCTCCGGCGCGCCACGGCGAGGGTGCCACCGCCGACGAGGGCGACTGGCTCACCGACGCGGTGATCCGGCCGCTCACCGACTTCACGGTCAAGGCGATCGGCATGTACGGCGACGGCGTCGCCAAGTCGATCGAGGCGCTCGGCCACCCCGAGCAGTCGCTCGCCGGATCGCTGCAGGTGGCGCGCTCCGGGGTGCAGGTGCTGCGGGATGCCGCCGCGCTGGCGCTGATGGCCGACGACTCGCCCACCGGGCTGAAGGGCCGGCCCGAGGGGCGCAAGCAGGTGGCGTGGAACGAACCGCTGCCGCTCGGACTGGTGAAGACCATCGGCAAGGGGCTCAACTGCTCGATCAACGACGTGCTGCTGTCGTGCGTCGCCGGGGCGATCGGCCAGTACCTGCGCGACCGCGGCGAGGACACCGCCGGCAAGGAGATCCGCGCGATGGTGCCGGTCAACCTGCGTCCGCTCGACGAGGCGTGGAAGCTCGGCAACCGCTTCGGCCTCGCACCGCTCGTGCTGCCGGTGGGCATCGAGAACCCGATCGAGCGCGTCTACGCGGTGCATGCCCGGATGGCCGAGCTCAAGGGCAGCTACCAGCCGCTGCTCGCGTTCGCGATCCTCGCGCTGTCGGGGCTGCTCATCAAGCCGGCGCAGGACCTGGTGACCGGCCTGTTCGCGAAGAAGACGACCGCGGTGATGACCAACGTGCCCGGCCCGGCCGAGCCTCTGCGCTTCTGCGGCGCTGCGCTGCGGCAGTCGATCTTCTGGGTGCCGCAGTCGGGCGAGATCGGGCTCGGGATCAGCGTGCTCAGCTACGCCGGCGGCGTGCAGTTCGGACTCATCGCAGACCGGCGCCTCGTGCCCGACCCGCAGGCCATCATCGACCGCTTCGAGCCCGAGTTCGAGAAGCTGCTGCTGGTCACGATGATGCTGCCCTGGGCCGGGCAGGACGACGGCCCCTGAGCGCGTGGCGACGCGCACCCCCTTCAGGAGACCCCGATGACCGTCACCGTCGAGATCGACCTCGGCTACGAGTTCAGCGTCAAGGCCCCGCCCGACGAGGTCTTCGGCGTGCTGGCCGACGTGCCCACCTCGGTCAGCCACTTCCCGAAGGTCGACCGGCTGGTCGACATGGGCGACGGCGTCTACCGCTGGGAGATGCAGCGCGTCGGCACCGCGCAGGTCGGCATCCAGACCGTCTACGCGTGCAAGTACAAGAGCGACGCGAAGAAGGGCAGCGTCGTCTGGACGCCAGTCAAGGGCGTGGGCAACGCGCAGATCAGCGGAAGCTGGAAGATCACCGCGCGCAAGGGCGGCGGCACCGACGTCGTGCTGAAGACCGGTGGCACCGTCGACGTCGCGATGCCGGCGCTGATGCGGGTGATCGTCGTGCCGGTCGTCGACGGCGAGTTCGAGAAGCTGGTCGACAAGTACGTCGCCAACCTGATCAAGCGCTTCGGCGGCGAGCTCTGATCGCCGCGGCGCCGCCGCGGCCGCTCAGGCGGAGGCGTACTCGCCGGCCAGCCGCCGCAGGTGGGCGCGCGACGCCGCGTCGAGGTGCGGCAGCAGCAGCGCCAGCACGTGGAACGCGCCGCGCGCCAGCGC
>JALORQ010000048.1 GCA_025458805.1 Rubrivivax sp. | reverse complement strand
GCGCGTCTCGGCGAAGCGCGCCCGACCGGTTCGGTCACCACGAACCCGGCAGCCTCCGCGACGTATGAAACACGCGCAGGATCTCCACAGCATTGCCGGCCCCTCGAACTTCCAGGTGTTCGGCCGGGATGGAACGACGACGGTCTGCATCCCCGGAACCCCGGGATGCGGCGGTCCCCCGACCGGGCCCCCTGAGCCGGCCAGCCTCGCTCTCGTTGGTCTTGGTCTGCTCGGCGCCGCAGTCATGCGCCGCCGCCGTCCGGTCTGAACGTCCGTCCTTCGAAGACAAAGGCCCGCGTCTGCGGGCCTTTGTCATTCCACGCCCTGTCGAGGTGCGCGCAATGCGGCCGCGCGCGGCCAGTACCGCTCAGCGCGTCACCGTCACCGACCGGCTCGAGCTGTTCCCCGCCGCATCGCGCGCGATCGCCTGGATCGTGTAGCTGCCCGGGGTCAGCCGGCGCGTGTTCCAGTTGAAGCTGATCGAGCCGCCCTTCACGGTGGTGATGGTCTTGCCGTTGATGAGCAGCGTCTGCGTGATCCCGGCGCTGCCCGAGTTGTCGGTGGCGCTGACGCGGATGCCGACGGTGCCCGAGACGCGCGCGCCGTCGGCCGGGTTCGAGATCGTCACGGCGGGCGCCGTCGTGTCGGCGACCACGTTGGACACCGTCACCGAGACCGTGGCCGAGCTGCCAGTGTTGCCGGCCGCGTCCACCGCGACGGCCTGCAGCGTCGCGCCGCCGTTGGCCGCCTTCGTCGAATCCCACGAGAAGGCGAAAGGCGCGCTGCTGTCGCTGGCCACGGTGCTGCCGTTGACGCGCAGGTCGACGCGCGCGACGCCCTTGTTGTCGCTGGCCGAGACGTCGACCGCCACCAGCCCGCTGAGGATGCTGCCGCCGGCCGGGGTGGCGATCGCCACCGTCGGGGCCGTCGTGTCGGCGGTCGTCGCGGTACTGGCCGCGGCGGCCACCGCGGCCTCGGCGTCGACGCGGCCGCTGCCGAAGCGGGTGTCGGTGCCGGCGGTGCCCAGGTCGAGCGCGGTCGACAGCAGCAGGCGCTCGACGTCGGCCGGTGCCAGCGCCGGGTTGGCCGACATCATCATCGCGACCACGCCGGCGGTGAGCGGGCTCGAGAACGAGGTGCCGTTCCAGCTGCCGTAGCCGCCGCCGTTCGTCGTCGTGTAGATGCCGGCCCCGGGTGCCGAGATGTCGACCATCGGGCCGTAGCTCGACCACGAGGTCAGGTTGTCGCCGCTGTCGGTGGCCGAGACGGTGATCATCGCACTGGTCGCCGCCAGGCCCTCGTCGCGGCCGTTGTTGCCGGCCGAGACGACCACAAGGCCACCCTTGGACTTCATGTAGTTGGCGGCGCTCTGCACGGTCGAGCTGCCGGTGACCGCGTAGCTGACGTTGGCCACCCGGGCGCCGTTGTCGGCGGCCCAGACCAGCGCGTTGGCGACCGTGCTCCAGTAGGCATAGCCGTCGGGCGCCGAGATGCGCAGCGGCATGATCGAGGCCCGGCCGGCCGGCGATGCGACGCCGGCGCCGTTGTTGAGCGTCGCCGCCGCGGTGCCCGCCACCGCGGTGCCGTGGCCGTGCACGTCCCGCGTGTCGGTGTTGCCGTCGTAGAAGTTGTAGCCCGCGACCATGCGGTCCTTCAGGTCGGGGTGGTTGCCGTCGACGCCGGTGTCGAGGATCGCGATGCGCACGCCGCTGCCGTCGGTCGCGTTCCAGGCGCTGGGCACGCCGATCTTCGTCAGGTGCCACTGGCTGCCGAAGAACGGGTCGTTCGACGACTGCAGCGGCACCTTGCGGTCGACCTCGGCGAACTCGATGTGCGGGTGGCGCTTCAGGCGCTCGACCAGGCGCTTCTCCTGGCCCGGCCGCAGCGTCACGATGCGCAGGTCGGTGCGGCCCACACGGCGCGCGGTGCCGCCGCCGTTCTGCTGCAGGATGCGCGAGAGCGCGGCGTCGGGCAGGCCGGCGCGCGCCTTGATCAGGATGCGGCCGGAGGCGAACTCCTCGCCGGCCGAGGTCGCGGCCTGCTGCGCGTGGGCGCCGGCACTGCAGGCCAGCGCGACCGCGACGCCGAGCGTCGAAAGGGCTGGGCGCAGAAGCGCAGCCGCGCGGCGGGAGGGTGACGACGTGGTGTGGTTCAAGCGGGTTCCCGTGGAGTTGATGGACTCGGCCACCAGGTCGGGAACTGCACGCGTTGCGGTGGCAGGGTCCTCCGTCGCGCGGTGTCGTCTCCCGCGCGTCCTCCCTGCCTCACGAGCCGCCGTCGCCGGGGCGCGTGTCCGCCTTCGCTGGCAGTCCTGCCGTCCTGGGGCCGGGGCCCTTTAGACCGTTGACTTTGCGTCCCCCGCTTTCGCGGGGTTTGCCTTGATCAGCACCTTCATGCTACGCGGCGCGCCGGCGGCCTTGGGGCCCCGGTCACCGGCCGACACATCTGTTGCGGTCTGGCGGGGCGCCGAAGGGGCGCGCTGCGGCATCGGTGCCCGGACGTCGAACGAACGCGCGCGCTGTCGCGTCCGGCCCGGCGCCCCGGTGGGGATGAATGGATGGTGGCGTCCTCCTGCCAACGACGGACCTGGGCCCGACCGGCGCGCGAGGCGGCGCGGCGGGCGGGCCTGCGACCTGCCGACGGCATGCCGCCCCTCGACGGGGCGGGCGTGACGGAGGCGGTCGCGCTTGTGCGGGCATGCTAGGGTCGCGATGCGGTGCGCCCGCCCCCGTGATCCGGGGGGTGGGGCCGTGTCGCGGTTACACGTCGGCGCACGCTCGACGTGGCGTCGCGGCCACGGTCAGCGCAGCACGGTGACGCTGCGCGTGGCCGTGTTGCCGGCCGCGTCGCGCGCCACGGCCTCGATCGTGTACCGGCCGGCCGGCACGCGGCGCAGGTTCCACGTGTAGGCAAGCAGCCCGCCGCTCGCGGTGGCGACGACGCGCCCGTTGATCGCCAGCGTCTGCGTCAGGCCGGCACTGCCCCGGTCGTCGCTGGCGCTGACCGCGATCTCGAGCCGGCCGCTGACCAGCGCGCCTTCCCTCGGGTTGTCGATGCGCACCGACGGTGCCACCGCGTCAGCGGCATTGCCGACCGTCACGGCGACCGGCGCCGAAGTGGCCGTGCGGCCCGCGGTGTCGACGGCCACCGCGGTGATCTGCACGCCGCCGTTCGTCACCTGCGTCGAGTCCCAGCTGAACGCGAAGGGCGCCGTCGTGTCGGTGGCGACCGTGCGTCCGCCGACGCGCAGTTCGACGCGCGCGATGCCGCGGTCGTCGATCGCGGTCACGTCGATCGGGACCCATCCCGACACCGTCGCCGCGCCGAGCGGCCGCGTCACCGCGACCCGGGGCGCCTGGGTGTCGGCCTGCAGGTCGGCGTCGATCGCGGCGCGCACCGCGGCCCCGGCGTCGACGCGGCCCCAGCCATGCTCGATGTCGAAGCCCGCGGCGCCCAGATCGGCCGCGGTCGAGACGAGCAGCGCTTCGGCCTCGGCCGGCGTCAGCTCGGGCCGTGCCGAGAACACCAGCGCCGCCACGCCGGCCACCACCGGGCTCGAGAACGAGGTGCCGCTGGCCGCGCCCCAGCCGCCACCGCGGCTCGTCGTCCAGATGCCGGCGCCCGGCGCCGACAGCGTGACGAAGCCGCCGTGGCTGGACCAGCTCGCGCGCCGGTCGCTGCTGTCGGTGGCGGCGACGGTGATCATCGACGCCGTGGCCGGCGTGTCCTCGAGCGCCCCGCCGTTGCCGGCGCCGACGACGACGAGACCGCCCTTGCTGCGCATGTAGTCCGCGGCGCTGCGCACGCTGGCGCTGCCGGTGACGGCATAGCTGACGTTGGCCACGCGCGCGCCCTGGTCGGCGGCCCAGACGATGCCCTGCGCGATCGTGCTCCAGTAGGCCTGGCCGTCGGGCGCGGCCACGCGCACCGGGACGATCTGCGCACGGCCGGCGACGCCGGCGACGCCCTTGCCGTCGTTCATCGCCGCGGCGGCGGTGCCGGCGACCGCGGTGCCGTGGCCGTGCACGTCCTCGGTGTCGGCGTTGCCGTCGTGGAAGTTCCACCCCGGCAGCAGCCGGCTGGCCAGGTCGGGGTGGTCGCCGTCGACGCCGGTGTCGACGATGGCGATGCGCACGCCGTCGCCCCGGGCCCGGTCCCAGGCCTGCGGCGCCTCGATGCGCCCCAGGTGCCACTGGCTGCCGGCATACGGGTCGTCGACGGCGGTGGCGGCCGGCGGCACGCGGCGGTCGACCTCGGCGATCTCGACATGCGGGCTGCGCCGCAGGCGTTCGGCGACGGTGCGCGCCGCGACCCCGCGCGGCAGCTCGACGATGCGCAGTTCGCTGCGGCCGATGCGGCGCAGCATGCCCCCGCCGTGCGGGCGCAGCAGGCGCTGCAGCCCGGCATCGCCCAGCCCGGCGCGCGGCTGCAGGATCAGCCGTTGCGGCGGCTCGGCGTTCGCGTCGCCGGCGGCGCCCGCGGCGGCCGGGACGCCGCCGAGCATCGCGCACGCCGCGGCCAGGGGCAGGAGGGCGGGGCCGCGACGGCGGCCCGAGATGGAACGAGGCATGGGGATCCCTGGGTGGAGCCCGGGACTGGCTTCCCGGGACGGGGACCCCCGCAAACCCGCAGCACGGCAAAGCCGCCGCCGGCCGTGGGGCCGCGCGGAAAGGCACCGTTGCACGCCGCGGGTCGCGCCCGCGGCAGCCGGGTCACTGGCAGTCCAGCCGTCCTGGGGCGCGAGGCCCGGTAGACCGATGACTTTGCGTCCCCCGCTTTCGCGGGGTTTGCCCTTTTCAGTACGGTGCAGCCTAACCCGCGGCGACCCGGCGCGGCGCGCGGAAAAACAGCCTGTCACCGAAGTTGCCCGGCCCTTCGGCCGCGGTGTGGCGCCGCCGCCGCAGCGGGCGGGCGGGTCGCGTCAGGCGGTGCGCGGACGTGGCGGCGGCGCGACGTCCGTTCGCGGCGCGCGCCAGGCGCGCGGGTAGCGCGCCATCGTCAGCCCGTCGATCCCGATCTCGGGCTCGCGCCCCGACACCAAGTCGGCGATCACGCGCGCGGTGCCGGCGGCCATCGTCCACCCCAGCGTGCCGTGGCCGGTGGCGAGCAGCAGGTTGGCATACGGCGTGGGCCCGACGATCGGCGTGCCGTCGGGCGTCATCGGGCGCAGGCCGCACCAGAAGCTGGCGCGCGCGACGTCGCCGCCACGCGGGAACAGGTCGGCGACCACGTGCTCGAGCGTGCGCCGCCGCGCGGCGTGCAGCGTCAGGTCGTGCCCGGCCAGCTCGGCCGTGCCGCCGACGCGGATGCGGTCGCCCAGCCGCGTCACCGCGACCTTGTGCGTCTCGTCCATGACCGTCGATTCGGGGGCCGCCGTGGCGTCGGTGATCGGCACCGTGATCGAGTAGCCCTTGACCGGGTAGACCGGCAGGTCGATGCCCAGCGGCGCCAGCAGCCTCGGCGTGTGGCTGGCGAGCGCGACGACGAAACGGTCGCCCTGCACCGGGCCGGCGTCGGTCGCGACACCGGTGATGCGGCCGCCCTCGCGGATCAGCCCCCGGATCGTCGTGCCCCAGCGCAGGCGAGCCCCGAGCGCCGCGGCGCGTTCGGCCAGGCGCTGCGTGAAGAGGTGGCAGTCGCCGGTCTCGTCGCCGGGCAGGCGCAGCGCGCCGACGAACTTGTGCTTCGTCAGCGCGAGCGCCGGCTCGACGCGGCAGAAGCCGTCGCGGTCGAGCACCTCGAAGGGCACGCCGTAGGACTTCAGCACCTCGACGTCCTTGGCGATGCCGTCGAGCTGCTGCGCGGTGCGGAACAGCTGCAGCGTGCCCTGGGTGCGCTCGTCGTAGGCGATGCCGATCTCGGCGCGCAGCGCCTTCAGCCGGTCACGGCTGTACTCGGCGATCGGCACCATGCGGCTCTTGTTGAGCGCATAGGCGCGGCTCGTGCAGTTGGCGAGCATCATCGCCATCCAGCGCCACATCGCGGGGTCGAGGCGCGGGCGCACGACGAGCGGGCTGTGCCGCATCAGCAGCCACTTGATCGCCTTCAGCGGCACGCCGGGGCCGGCCCAGGGGGACGAGTAGCCCGGCGACACCTCGCCGGCGTTGGCGAAGCTGGTCTCGAGCGCCGGGCCGGGCTGCCGGTCGAGCAGCTCGACCTCGTGGCCGGCGCGCGCCAGTTCGTATGCCGTCGAGACACCGATCACGCCGCCGCCGAGCACCACCACCTTCATCGCCGTCTCCGTTGTCGCTGTGCGATGCGGCACTGTAGGTGGGGTGCCGCCGACGACGTGCGGCGTTTTCCAAGAGAATCCCCGCATGTCTCACGCTTCGACCCCCGCCCGGCTGTCGATGACGCAGGTGCTGCTGTGCGGCGCCGCGATCGTCACGCTGAGCATGGGGATCCGCCACGGCTTCGGGCTGTGGCTGCAGCCGATCACGATGGACCGCGGCTGGACGCGCGAGACCTTCGCGCTCGCGATGGCCGTGCAGAACATCGCCTGGGGCCTGGCCGGGCCGCTGGCCGGCCTGTGGGCCGACCGCTACGGCGCGTTGCGCGTGCTGATCGTCGGCGCGCTGCTGTATGCGGGAGGGCTGGTGACGATGGCGCTCGCGACCTCGGGCGCGGGGTTCATGGGCAGCGCCGGCTTGCTGATCGGCATGGCGCAGGCGGGCACCACCTATGCGGTCATCTACGGCGTCATCGCGCGCCAGGTCGACCCGTCGCGCCGCTCGTGGGCGATGGGCGTGACGGCGGCGGCCGGCTCGTTCGGCCAGTTCCTGATGGTGCCGGTCGAGAGCTGGCTGATCGCCGCCTGGGGCTGGCAGAACGCGCTCTTCGTGCTCGGCTGCCTGGCGCTGGCGATCGCGCCGCTGGCGCTCGGGCTGCGCGAGCCGCCGGCCGCCGCGCTGCCGCCGGCGCAGCGCCAGAGCGTCGGCGCCGCGCTGCGCGAGGCCTTCGCCTACAACAGCTTCCGGCTGCTGATGGCGGGCTACTTCGTCTGCGGCTTCCAGGTCGTCTTCATCGGCGTGCACATGCCGAGCTACCTGACGGACCAGGGCCTGTCGCCCGAGGTGGCCACGACGGCGCTCGCGCTGATCGGGTTGTTCAACGTCTTCGGCACCTACGCTGCCGGCGCGCTCGGGCAGCGGCTGGCCAAGCGGCACATCCTGGCCGCGATCTACGGGCTGCGCGCGGTGGTGATCGCGATCTTCATCGCGGCGCCGCTGACGCCGTGGAGCGTGTACCTCTTCGCCGCGGCGATGGGGCTGCTGTGGCTGTCGACCGTGCCGCCGACGAATGCGATCGTCGCGCAGATCTTCGGCGTGCAGTACATGTCGATGCTCGGCGGCTTCGTCTTCCTCAGCCACCAGGTCGGGTCGTTCCTCGGCGTCTGGCTGGGCGGGCTGCTGTTCGACGTGACCGGCAGCTACACCGTCGTCTGGTGGATCTCGATCGCGCTCGGCGTCTTCGCGGCACTCGTCAACCTGCCGGTGCGCGAGACCGCCATCGCGCGGCCCGGCGCGTCTCCGCAGCCGGCCTGAGGCGAAGGACGCACGATGACGCCGCAGGCCCGTTCGACGCTGCGCCACGTGCTGGCCTGGGCGGCGGCGCTGGCGGTGCTGGGGCTGGTGTTCGCCGCCTACCTGAGCCCGCACTTCGTGGTCGACCTGGCCAGCCGCGTCTGGGCCTGCTTCTGAGCGACGCGCCGATGCACGGCCCCGGCCTGCCGCCGTCGCCCTGGGTCACGCGCTGGGCGCATCTGGTCCGTGCCGGCGGCACCGTGCTCGACCTGGCCTGCGGCAGCGGCCGGCACCTGCGCTGGCTGCGCGCGCAGGGCTTCGCCGTCACCGGCGTCGACCGCGACGTCGCGGCGTTGGCGGGGCTCGAGGCGGTGGGCGAGATCGTCGTCGCCGACCTCGAGGGCGGACCCTGGCCGCTCGACGGGCGGCGCTTCGATGGCGTCGTCGTCACCAACTACCTGTGGCGGCCGCTGTGGCCGCGGCTGCGCGAGGCGCTGGCCCCGGGTGGCGCGCTGATCTACGAGACCTTCGCCGACGGGCAGCAGACGGTCGGGCGGCCGTCGCGCCCCGAGTTCCTGCTGCAGCCCGGCGAGCTGCTCGCGGCGACGCAGGGGCTGCGCGTCGTCGCCTACGAGGACGGCTTCCTCGACGCCCCCCCGCGCTTCGTGCAGCGCATCGCCGCCGTGGCCGCCGCCGGGCCGGCGGCGCAGCGCTTCGCGCTCGATGGCCACACCGGGGCCGGCGGCTAGAATCCGGCGCCTTCACGCCGCGGAAGAACGCATGACACCCATCGTTGGCAGCATCGTCGCGCTGGTCACGCCGATGCTCGATGACGGCGCCGTCGACTACGACGCGCTGCGCCGGCTGATCGACTGGCACGTCGCCGAGGGCACCGACTGCATCTGCGTCGTCGGCACCACCGGCGAGTCGCCCACGGTCGACGTCGAGGAGCACTGCGAGATCATCCGCGTCGCGGTCGAGCATGCGCGCGGCCGCGTGCCGGTCATGGCGGGCGCCGGCGCCAACAGCACGTCCGAGGCGATCGAGCTCGCCGCCTACGCGAAGAAGGTCGGCGCCGACTGCACGCTGCAGGTGGTGCCCTACTACAACAAGCCTTCGCAGGAGGGCATCTACCGCCACTTCCGCGCGATCGCCGAGGCGGTCGACCTGCCGGTGGTGCTCTACAACGTGCCGGGCCGCACGGTCGCCGATCTGCAGCACGACACGGTGCTGCGTCTGGCGCAGGTGCCCGGAGTGGTGGGCATCAAGGAAGCCACCGGCAGCATCGAGCGCGCAGGCTGGCTGATCCGCGAGGCGCCGAAGGGCTTCGCGGTCTACTCCGGCGACGACAGCACCGCGGTGGCGCTGATGCTGCTCGGCGGGCGCGGCAACGTCAGCGTCACCGCCAACGTGGCGCCGCGCGCGATGCACGAGATGTGCGTCGCCGCGATCGAGGGCGACCTGAAGCGTGCCGTCGCGCTGCACCTGCAGCTTCTGCCGCTGCACAAGGAACTGTTCTGCGAGCCGAGCCCTTCACCCGCGAAGTGGGCGCTGTCGCAGCTTGGCCGCTGCGGCACCGGCACGCGTCTGCCGCTCGTGCCGCTCACGCCGGCCGGGCAGGCGCGCGTCGGCGCGGCGCTGCGCGCGACCGCGGTGCTCGGCTGAGCGCGACCCGCGTGCGTCGGCCCGGATGGCAGACCGCGCGGCGAGCGCCGCGATGGAGATGGACAACGTGAGACCGATTCCTGCGGCCGTCCGAGCGGCCGTGCTGCCGATGCTCGGCGCGGCGGTGCTGCTGGGCGGCTGCTCGAACATGAACGGACTGTTCGGCGGCGACAGCGTCGACTACCGCAGCGCTGCGGGCCAGGCGCGCCCGCTCGAGGTGCCGCCGGACCTGACGCAGCTGTCGCGCACCGCGCCGCCCGCGGGCGGCACGGTGTCGGCGTCGCAGGCCGCCACCGCGACGGCTGCGGCGCGCTCCCCGGCGGCCCCGGGGGCTCAGACCGTCGCCATCACCGTGCGCGGCGAGGTGCGCGTCGAGCGCGAGGGCGACCAGCGCTGGCTCGTCGTGCCGATGCCGGCCGAGCAGCTCTGGCCGCAGGTCGCGCAGTTCTGGCGCGATGCCGGCTTCACGCTCGTCACCGAGAACGCCGAGGCCGGCGTCATGGAGACCGACTGGCGCGAGAACCGCGCCAAGCTGCCCGACGACCTGATCCGCAGCACGCTCGGGCGCATCGCGCCCGGGCTCTACGACACCGGTTACCGCGACCGCTTCCGCACCCGGCTCGAGCGGGTGCCGGGCGGTTCGACCGAGATCTACGTGACGCATCGGGGCCTCGAGGAGGTCTACACCGATGCGCGGCGCGAGATGACGGGCTGGCAGCCGCGGCCGCGCGAGCCGGAGCTCGAGAGCGAGTTCCTCGCCCGCATGCTGGTGCGCATGGGCACCCCGCCCGAGCAGGCGCAGGCTGTCGTCGCGGCGGCACCCGAGCGCGCGCCGCGCGCGCGCGTGGTGGCCGGCCAGCCGGCCGCGACGCTCGAGGTCGACGAGACGTTCGACCGCGCCTGGCGCCGCGTCGGCCTCGCGCTGGACCGCAGCGGCTTCAGCGTCGAGGACCGCGACCGCACGGCGGGGCTGTACTTCGTGCGCTACGTCGACCCGAAGGCGCTGGCGCAGGAGGACCCGGGCTTCTTCGCCCGGCTGTTCGGCAGCGGCACGCCGGCGGCGACGCCGGTGCGCTACCGCATCCAGGTCGCGGCGGCCGGTGACCGCACCCGCGTCGCGGTGCTCGACGCCGCCGGCGCGCCCGATACCAGCGAATCGGCGCAGCGCATGATCGCGGTGCTGGTCGGCGAACTGCGCTAGCGCCGCGGCGTTCCCCGAGGGGCGGTTCCGGTGCGCCCGGCGGCGCTGTGGCGCGGTGACGTGCTCGGCGGCTTCACGGCGGCGGTCGTGATGCTGGCGATCGAGGGCAGCTACGGCATCGTCGCCTTCGCGCCGCTCGGCCCGCAGTTCGCGGCGACGGCCTTCGCGATCGGCGTCTGGGCCGCGGTCGTCGCCAACCTCGTCGGCGTCGCCGCCGGATCGCGCGGGCCGCTGCTGGCCGGCCCTTCGGCGGCGCTGTCGCTGCTCGTGCCGCCGCTGCTGGTGGCGCTGCTCGCCGACCCGGCTTTCCGCGTCGCCGGGGGGGCGCCGGACGTGCCGCGCCTGCTCGCCGCGATGGCCGTCGGCGTGATGCTGGCCGGACTGCTTCAGGTGATGCTCGGCCTGCTCAGGCTCGGGCGCGTGATCAGCTACGTGCCGTATCCGGTGCACGCCGGGTTCATGACCGGCGTCGCGGTGCTGATGGCGCTGGCGATGCTGCCGCACGTGCTCGGGCTGCCCGCACGTCCGCTGCCGACGCTGGATCTCGGAGCGGCCTCGCCGCTCGCGTTGGCGGTCGCCGCGGTCGCGCTGGCGATCAGCCTGCGGCCCCCGCGCGGCTCCGCGCGCGTGCCGGCGTTCCTGCTGGCGCTGGCCTGCGCCTCGGCGCTGCATCACGGGCTGGCGGCGCTGCTCGGTCCCGAGCGGCTCGGCCCGACGCTGGGCACGCTGTCGGCCGGCTGGCCGGGCTTCGAACTGCTGCCGGCGCTGGCCGATCCGGGCCTGCTCGCGGCGCTCGCCGGCGCGTGGCCGACGCTGCTGCAGTTTGCCGCCGCAGTGGCCGTCACCTCGACGATGCAGACGCTGATGGCATCCTCGGCGGTCGACGGCCTGACGAATCAGCGCCGCGACGGGGAGCGCGTGCTGCGGGCGCAGGGCGCGGCCAACGTGGCCGCGGGGGTCGCCGGCCTGCTGCCCGGCGCCGGGGCGGTCTCGGTGACGATGGTCGGCCTGCGCGCCGGCGCGCGCGGGACGGCGGCGCGGGTCGTGCACGGCGCCGTCATCGTCGTCGCGCTGCTGTTCGCCACCGGGCTGCTGCGCCACCTGCCGATGGCGGCGATCGCCGGCGCATTCGTCGCCGTCGCCTGGTCGCTGGTCGACGCCTGGAGCCGCCGGGCGAGCGTCGCGGTCGCGCGCGACCTGCTGCGCCTGCGCTGGCCGCCGCCCTCGCTGCGCGTGTCGTATGGGGTGATGGTCTTCGTCGCCGCGGTGTCGGTCTTCGTCTCGCTGACCGCCGGCGTCGCGCTGGGCGTGCTGCTGTCGGTGCTGATGTTCGTGCGCAGCAACCTGCGCCAGCCGGTGCGCCGCATCGGCAACGCGGCCGCGCGCCGCTCGCTGCGCATCCGGCCGGCGACGGCGGACGCCACGCTGCGCACGCACGGGGAACGCATCGTCGTCGTCGAGCTCGACGGCGCGCTGTTCTTCGGCACCGCCGACGCGGCGGCGCGTGCCCTCGAGGGAGCGGTGGCGCGCGCGGCCGAGGTGATCGTCGACTTCAGGCGCGTCTCGGAGATCGACGCCAGCGGCGCGCGCGTGCTGCTCCAGGCCGGGGCGCGGCTGCGTGCCGGCGGTCGCCGGCTGCTGCTGAGCGGGCTCGGCGCGCCCGACGAGCCGCGGCGTGCCGCGCTGCTGGCGCTGGACGTCGGGCGCGTGCTCGACGCCGATGACTTCCATCCGGACATCGACCGTGCGCTCGAGGCGGCCGAGGACCGACTGCTCGACCGGCTGGCGCCCGCGGCGGCGCGCGCGCCGGTGCTCGATCTCGCGGCGACCCAGATCGCCGACGGCCTGGACGCTGCGGGCTGCGCCACGCTGCGCTCGCTGATGGCGGAGCTCACGGTCCCGCGCGGCACCGTCGTGTTCGCCCGCGGCGACCCCGGCGACGCCCTGTACGTGCTGCTTGCGGGGCAGGTCGGGATCTGGCTGCGCGACCCGGCCAGCGGCACGCTCGAGCACGGGCGGCGTCTGGTCTCGTTCTCGCCGGGCGTGCCCTTCGGAGAGATCGGGCTGCTGCGCGCGCAGCCGCGCACCGCGGACGCCGTGGCCGAGGCCGACTCGCGCCTGCTGGTGCTCGACCGCCAGGCCTGCGCGCGCCTCGAGGCCGAGCATCCGGCGCTGCATGCGCGGCTGATGCGCACCCTGGCGTTGCACCTGGCCGACCGGCTGCGCGCGCTCACCGACGAACTGGAGTCGACCGCCGACAGATGACGGCGCGCCCGACGGCGGTGCGCGCGCGCGGGCGGTGCACCGGCGACGTGCCTGCGCGCGCCGCGCAGTGGCAGCGCCCCGCGCCGCGCTGGTGCGCGAACGTGCATGGACCTTGCAGGCCTCGCGACTGAGCCCGCTGCCACCGCCCCCGATCTTGACCTCGCCGATCCAGAACTTCCTCGAGTCGCTGCACCGCTCGCTGCAGCCTGTCGACCACGGGCGCGTGGCCTCGTACATCCCCGAACTGGCGAAGGTCGACCCGGCGGCCTTCGGCATCGCCATCGCCACCATCGACGGCCGCGTCTACGAGGTCGGCGACAGCCGGCAGTGCTTCACCATCCAGTCGATCTCGAAGCCGCTGGTCTACGGCGTCGCGCTCGAGGACCAGGGACTCGATCGCGTCCGCCAGGCGGTCGGCGTCGAGCCGTCGGGCGAGGCGTTCAACTCGATCAGCCTCGAGCCGGGCACCGGCCGGCCGATGAACCCGATGATCAATGCCGGCGCGATCGCCACCTCGTCGCTGGTGCGCGGCGCCACGCGCGAGGCGCGGCTGGCGCGCGTGCTCGACGCGATGTCGGCCTACGCCGGGCGCGCGCTGGACATCGACGAGGCGGTGTTCGAGTCGGAGCGCGCCACCGGCCATCGCAACCGCGCGATCGGCCACATGCTGCGCAACTACGACATCGTGACCGGCGACCCGGAGGACGCGCTCGACCTCTACTTCAGGCAGTGCTCCGTGCGCGTCGACTGCCGCGACCTCGCGCTGATGGCCGCGACGCTGGCCAACGGCGGCCTGCATCCGTCGACCGGGGCGCGCGCGGTGCGCACCGAATTCGTCGGTCCGATCCTCAGCGTGATGGCGACCTGCGGCGTCTACGACTTCACCGGCGAGTGGGTCTACCGCGTCGGCCTGCCCGCCAAGAGCGGCGTGGGCGGCGGCATCCTCGCCGTGCTGCCGGGGCAGCTCGGCATCGGCGTCTTCTCGCCCGCGCTCGACGAGCGCGGCAACAGCGTGCGCGGCGTGCGCGCGTGCGAGGCGATCTCGCGCGACCTCGGGCTTCACTTCCTGCAGCCGCCGCGCGCCGCGGCGTCGACCGTGCGCGCGAGCTACGACCTCGTCGATGTGCGGTCCAAGCGCCAGCGCTCGCCGGCCGAGAACGCGGTGCTGGCGCGCGACGGCGTCGCGGCGCGCGTCTACGAGCTGCAGGGCGACCTGCGCTTCTCGACCATCGAGCCGGTGCTGCGCGACATCACCGAGGCCGAGCCCCCGCTCGCCTTCGCGGTGCTCGATTTCAAGCGCGTGTCCGCGGTCGATCCGGCGGCGACGCGCATGCTGGCGGCGCTGGTCGGCGAGGGCGCGGCGCGCGGCCGTCACCTCGTGCTGACGCGTGTGCGCCGCGGCGAGCTGCTCGCCGGCCTGGGCACCGCGCTCGACCCGCGCGCGGCGACCGCCGTCAGCTTCCAGCCGCAGCTCGACCTCGGCATCGAGACCTGCGAGCGCGGGCTGCTGCAGCGCGCCGGGATCTCGTCGGCCGGATCGGCTCCTGCCGCGCTGGCGGCGCACCGCTGGTGCCAGGGCGCGAGCGACGAGGAGCTCGCGCTGCTCGACGGCCTGCTGCGTCGCGTCGTGGTCGAACCCGGCACGCTGATCGTGCAGCGCGGCGAGCCGGCCGACGCGCTGTACCTGCTGCTGCGCGGCGAGGCCAGCGTCGTGGTGCCGCTGCCCGGCGGCGGCAGCCGGCGGCTCGCGACACTCACGGCCGGGATGGGCTTCGGCGAGGTCGCTCTGCTCGACGGCGGCGTGCGCACGGCCGACGTGCGGGCCGACTCGCCGGTCGAATGCGGGGTGCTGGCAGCGACCGACTTCGCCCGCCTCGAGACCGCATACCCGGCGCTCGCCAACCGGCTGCTGCGCAACCTGCTGCGCGGCATGGCCCAGACCGCGATGCGGCTGACCGCCGAAGTGGCGGCGCTCGAGCGCTAGCCGCACCCCGGCCGACGAGACGGTCGAGGCAGCCGTTTCGCTGCGCGCCCCGCGTGCCGACCGACGACGTCGCCGGCGCGCGTCAACGCTTCCGCACCGGCGCGCCGCCGCCGGAGCGCTCAGATCAGTGCTTGTGGCCCGAAGGCGAGGCGCCCAGCTCGCGCACCGGCGCCTTCACCTCGATGCTCTCGCGCTTGCCGCCGCTCTCGATCACCAGCGTCACCGGCACGATCTCGCCCGGCTTGAGCTGCTGCTTCAGATCCATCAGCATCACGTGGTAGCCGCCGGGCTTCAGCTCGACCGGCTGTGCTGCCGGCAGGTCCAGACCGGGTATGGCGCGCATCGTCATCACGTTGCCCTGCATCGCCATCTCGTGGATCTCGACCACCCCCGCGACCGGCGAACTGGCGGCCACCAGGCGCCCCGCCTGCGTCGCCGTGATCTGCGCGAACATGCCGGTGGCCTTCTGCTGCGCGACGGTGCCGCGCACCCACGGATCCTTGACGGCGACCTGGGCGGCTGCCGGCATGACGACCGAAAGCGACAAGGCCAGTGCAGCGGTCGGCCACAGGGTGGATCGGCGGTGCTTCGTCTTCATCTTCTGCTCCTTCGCGAAATCGGTTGATCGGGTTGGCTGCCGGTCGGCAGACGGATGTCATCGTGCCCTGCGCCTGCGGCGAGGCGGCGCGCGCGAGGTCAGCGACCCTGTGCCTTCTCCAGCCTTTCGATGAGCGGGTCGAGGCCCGCGCCGTACATCGCCTGCATCATCCACGTCACGAGACGCCCGGTCCTTTCGGGGGTACCTCCCGTGATCGGCGGTGCGGGGTCGTACTCCATGTCCAGCATCACTCCCTGGGTGTACCTCTCGCCCCAGTTGGCGATGCGCTGCGGTGGCGCGGGCGGCGACTGCGCCTCCGCCGGCGGAACGCAGGCTGCGGCGAGGACGAGCGCGGCCGGGCGAAGTGTCGGGTGGGCGTGCAAGCGTGCTCTCCATGTTGGGTTCAGGGGACGGTTGGGCGACCCGAGGTCCACGGGTCGCCGTGCGCCGGATCGCGCAGGAATCGCTCGTCGGTCAGCGACTCCAGGAAGGCCACCACGTCGGCGATCTCGGCCTCGGTGATCTCGAAGCCGGCGATGAACTCGCTGCGCAGCGGGTTGGCCGCGCGCCCCGTATGCACGGCGCGCCCGGCCCGGGCGTAGTGCGTGCGCAGCACCTCGTGCAGCGTGGCGATCGAGCCGTCGTGCATGTAGGGCGCCGTCACGGCCACGTTGCGCAGGGTGGGCGTGCGGAAGCGCCCGGCGTCGCGCGGCTCGCCGGTGAACTCGACGATGCCGGGCGAGGCCTTCGGGTAGGCACCCTTGCCGTCCTCGTTGTACAGGCCGGTGTTGTGGAAGCCGATCTCCGGGAACGGCGTGCGCGCGTGCTTCAGGTTGTCCGTGAAGTTGAAGCCGCCATGGCAGTGGTAGCACTCGAGCTTCTCGCCGAAGAAGAGCTCCTCGCCGCGCCTGGCTGCGGGGCTGATGGCGTCCTTCTGGCCCCCGTAGCGGTAGCGGTCGTAGGGGCTGTCGAAGCTGAGCAGCGAGCGCTGGAAACTGGCCAGCGCCTTGGTCAGCGTCGACAGCGAGTACAGCGCCTCGTCCCCGTGCCGCGCTTCCGCCGGGAAGGCTTGCGCGAACAGGCGGCGATAGGCCGGATCGCCCTTGAACATCGCGAACAGCGTCTGCTCGCGGCCGGCCATCCCCATCTCGACCGGGTGCTCGCCGAAGAGCGGGATCAGCGCCTGCACCTCCAGCGACGTGAGCTGCGGGTTCTGCCAGGTGAGCACCGGCAGGTAGGCCACGTTGGCCAGGCTCATCGCGCTGCGCGTGCCGACCTCGCCGGTGACGCCCTTCGACACCGCCTGGCCGTCGGTGAAGGCACGCGCCGGGTCGTGGCAGCTGGCGCACGACATCGCGCCGTTGGCCGACAGCCGCGTGTCGTGGAACAGGTGGCGCCCGAGCTCGACCTTGGCCGCCGACATCGGGTTGTCGGCGGGCACCGCGGGCGGCGGCACCCAGGCCGGCAGCGGCCACTGCCAGCCGGCCGGCGCCGCCCCCAACAGCAAGCCAGCCGTCGCCACCAGCGCCACGGCGGACATCGAACGCCACGATCGGCTCATGGATCGGCCCGTTGTCGTCAGCGAACGCTGAAGAAGCGCTGAGGCCCCGGCGCCGCCACGCCGCCGTAGGCCAGCCCCAGCGCGCCCATCACCGGCGGGCAGTCGGCGTCGCCGGGGAAGCTCATGCAACCCGGGGACGTGTTGGGCGTGTTGACGTCCACGTTCGCACCGGCGAGCACGGCACCGATGTCGGCGACCACGGTCTGCTTGGCGGCGTCGAAGCGCTCGAAGGCCACGGCCACGCGGTTGGGGTTGGCGCACTCGGCCTTGGGGGCCTCGGTGCGTGAAGGCGATGCGCACATGGTGCTGCCCAGGTGCACCGAGAAGCCCGAGGCGTTGCCGCCACCCTGGGGATGCGGTGGCGCCACGGTGGCAGGCTGGCCGCTGCTGGCGG
>JALORQ010000047.1 GCA_025458805.1 Rubrivivax sp. | reverse complement strand
CCGAAGCCGCTGCCCGACGACGCGACCAAGTTCGTGCCGCCCGGCGTGCGCTTCGCGTGGGGCAGCTTCATCTTCGACGGGCTGGTCGACAGCATCGAGGAGACGATCGAGTTCTTCTCGCCCGACGGCCACCCGCTGCGCGCGAGCGTGTCGCTCGGCCTGTCGCAGCAGACCATCCTGCTCGCCAACCTGGGCGACAGCGCGCGCCCGGCCGGCACGCCGCGCGGGCCGGGCACCTCGCCACTGGCGGCCGCGGCGGCGGGCAGCACGCTGCAGGGTCTGGCCGCCGGGCTCGCTGGCGGCGACTGGCAGCGCATCGCCGCCGCGAACGGCATCGACAACCCGCGCGCGCTCGCGCCCGGCCAGCTGATCGACCTGCGCGCGTCGCCGCCGCGCGGCCTGTTCTGAAGAGGTCCGCGATGCCCGTGACGATAGGCGACTTCGAGGTCGTGGCGCAGCCGCCGACGCCGGCGCAGGATGCCGCGCCGGCCGCGGCCGCCACGGCGCCGGCGGTGATCGACCCGCTCGACCTGCAGCGCGTGCTGGCCGAGCTGCACGAGCAGGCGCTGCGCGTCGCCGCCGACTGAGGGACGGACGATGGACGCCGGTCACCGCGCGATCAGCTCCGCCCGTCCCGCCTTCACCGTCGGCGGCCAGGCACGCGCCGCGCTCGACAGCGGGCTGCTGCGGCTGGCGGTGGCCGACAGCGTCGAGGGCCTGGCCACCTGCGAGGCCGAGTTCGGCAACTGGGGTGCCACGCAGGGGCGCTCGCTCGGCCACCTGTGGTTCGACCTGCAGGTGCTCGACTTCGGCAAGCCCTTCGTCGTCAAGCTCGGCGACGACACGCTCTTCGACGGCCGCATCGTCGCCATCGAGGGGCGCTTCCCGGCGATGGCACCGCCGACCGTCGTCGTGCGCGCCGACGACCGGCTGCAGGACCTGCGCATGACGCGGCGCACGCGCAGCTTCGAGTCGGTCAGCGACGCCGACCTGGTGAACCGCATCGCGCAGGACCACGGTCTGCAGGCCGACGTCAACCTGTCGGGGCCGACCTGGCCGCTGGTCGTGCAGGCCAACGAGAGCGACCTCGCCTTCCTGCGCCGGCGCATGCTCGTCGCCGACGCGGACCTGGTGGTGGCCGATGGCAAGCTGACCGCGCGTCCGCGCGGCCAGCGCCGCCAGCCCGCACCCCGGCTGACCCACGGCGCGCGGCTGCACCGGTTCGACGTCTGCGCCGACCTGGCGCACCAGCGCACCGAGGTGTCCTGCGCGGGTTGGGACGTGGCGGGCAAGGATGTGGCCCGGGGCACGGCCACGTCGGCCGCGATCGCCGGCGAGGCCGGCAGCGGCGAGAGCGGTCCGGCCGTGCTGCAGCGCGCGCTCGGCGAACGCAAGGAGCACCTGGGCCACCGCGTGCCGTTCGATGCCTCCGTCGCGCGCCACGAGGCCGAGTCGCACCTGAAGCTGATCGCGCGACGCTTCCTGCGCGGGCGCGGCGAGGCGGATGCCGAGCCGCAGCTGCGCGCCGGCGGCGCGGTCGAGCTGGAGGGGCTCGGCGCGCTCTTCGACGGCCGCTATGGCATCACCGACGTGCTGCACCGCTTCGACCTGGCCAGGGGATTGCGCACCGAGTTCGGCGTCGAGCGCGCCTGGATCGGGAGGCCCTGAGCGTGGGTGCCCCGGCCGACCGCACCGTGATCGACGCGCTGCACGATGCACGCGTGGCGCAGGGCCTGGGCGGGCTGTTCTACGGCGTCTACCCGGCCCTGGTCACCGACATCCAGGACCCGGACCACCAGGGCCGCGTGAAGGTGCGCCTGCCCTGGCTGCCCGACACCGGCGGCGCGACCTGCGAGCTGTGGGCGCGGCTGGCCACGCTGATGGGCGGCAGCAACCGCGGCAGCTGGCTGATCCCCGACGTCGACGACGAGGTGCTCGTCGCGTTCGAGGCCGGCGACCTGCGTCGCCCTTACGTGGTCGGCGCGCTGTGGAACGGCCGCGACGCGCCGCCCGAGCGCATGGACGGCAGCGGGCGCAACGACAAGAAGGTGCTGCGCTCGCGCAACGGCGTGAAGCTGACGCTCGACGACCGGAGCGGCCAGGAGCAGATGATCCTCGAGACGCCCGGCGGCCAGAGGATCACGCTGAAGGACGGCCCCGGCGCGGTGCTGATCGAGGACGCGAACGGCAACTCGGTCAAGCTCGAGACCGCCGGCATCACCGTCACCGCGTCGGCCAAGGTCACGGTCAACGCGAGCCAGGTCGCGGTCTCGGCGAGCCTGGTCACGGTCGACGCGGGGATGAGCAAGTTCTCGGGCGTCGTCAAGGCCGACACCGTGATCTGCAACAGCGTGATCAGCGCGTCGTACACCCCCGGCGCGGGCAACATCTGGTGAGGCGGCCGTGAGGCATTCGATCACCTTCACCGCGCCGCAGCCCTTCTGGCGCCCGGGTACGCCCTCGTCGCGCGACGCGATCGCGCAGCCGCAGATCCTGCGCTTCGCCACCGACGAGTTCGTCGAGGAACTGCTCGCCACGCTCGAGCGCAACCCCAGTGCGCTGCCCGCCTATGCGGCGCAGCCCGAGACCTGGCGCGAGCCGATGGGCGCGCCCGCGCCGGACCCGCTGCAGTGGACCGAGAGGAAACCGGCGCGGCTGCTGCCGCTAATACGCCGTGGCGCGGCGAAGGCCGGCGCACCGGCGGTCGTCGCGCCCAAGCCGCTGAAGCTCTACCAGCCGGCGCACCAGCGCCACTACCTCGTCGCCGCCTCGCTGGTCTGCCGCACGCCCGGGCTGCCCGACCGCGCCGTCGACGCCGCCCGCCAGTCCACCGGCTTCGTCCTGCGCCGGCTGTTCCCGCGCACCGACATCGCGCCGCCCACGCCGTTGCCTGTGCCCGACGACCTGTCGGCCTGGGACGAGTACGCGTGGGTGCTGCACGGCAAGGGTGGCGAGTGGCGCAGGGTGGGCCAGGCCGACGCCGAAGGCGCAGTGACGAAGCTGCTCGAGGGCGAGGAGCGCCTGCCGACGTTCCCGGCGCGCTATGCGGAGGACGGCGGGCAGCCGCGCCGGCTCGTCGTCGGCAGCGTGCCGGTCGGCCGGCGCGAGGCCTACCAGGGCGGCCAGCGCAAGCGCGGCGATGCCAGCGATCCGGTCGACCCGGACCCGCGGCTCGTGGTGTTCCGCATGCAGGTGCTCGGGCCGTGGAAGGCGATGGTCACCACCGCGATGCTCAACGGCGAGGTCGGCGCCAACCCGGACGACCTGGACAGGCTGAAGGCGGCACGGCTGCCACGCGTCTTCCCGCGCGACGACGATCTGGACGAAGGCTTCGACCGCAACTTGGTCGACCTCGACGTGCTGCGCACCGAACGGGCACGCCTGCAGACCGCGTCGTGGTTGCTGCTGCTGGATCTGCTGCTGTTCCTGCGCGACCAGCTGCCGGACTTCTGGCGCGACCACGTGCTGGCGGACCGGCCGCCCGCGATCGGTTCGCCGCTGCGGGACTTCTGGGACGCGCTCGCCGGGGTGTCGATGCCGGCGGGCCTGGTGACCAACGCCACGGGTGATCCGCTGACCCTGGCCAGCGAGGGCGCTCCGCTGGGCGCGAGCCTGGCCGACCAGTGCCCGGGGTACGACGTGCTGGTCGACCTGCTGGCCGCGCTGCGTCGGGCTGCCACCGAGACCGCGGGCGGGCTCGACTTCGAGGCCATCCTCGAGTCGGCGGCCGACCCGCTCGCGCTGCCGCCCACCGGCCGTGCGGCGGGCTGGCCATCGTTCCTGTACCTGTTCGCCGACCCGTGGTTCGGCATCGCTGCCCCGCCGGAGCCCGAGGACCCCTCGCCGACACCGACCGACTACCTCGCCGAGCGCATCACCGCGCGCATCGACGCGCTGGCCGACGCGCTGTCGCCGCTGCTCGCGCAGACCGCGCGCGCGACCGCGAAGCTTCCCGAGCCGGGGCTGGCCGCGCGCGCGCCGGCCGACCTGCGCGAGGCCTGGTACCGCATCCGCTTCGTGCACGAGCGGCCCGAGTGCGAACCGTTCGAGACGGCGATCGTCAGCCGCGCGACGGTCCCGTTCCAGATGGCCGGCTTCTTCGACCCGGACGCGCCGGCGCGACCCATCCGCATCGGGCTGCCGCTCGACGTGAGTCCGGCCGGACTGCGCAAGTTCGACAAGAACGCGGTCTTCGTGATGAGCGACATGCTGTGCGGGCACCTCGACCGCTTCAAGGGCATGACCTTCGGCGACCTGGTGCTCAGCGTGCTGCCCTGGCCGTTCCACAAGGACCTGAACGTGCCCGACAAGGGGCCGTGCAAGCAGGGCGGACTCGAGCTCGGCGTGATGTGCTCGCTGTCGATCCCGATCATCACGATCTGCGCGCTGATCCTGCTGATGATCATCGTCGCGCTGCTCGACCTGATCTTCCGCTGGCTGCCGCTGTTCGTCGTCTGCTTCCCGCTGCCCGGCCTGAAGGGCAAGAAGGGAGCCGGTCCATGACACCCGACCGCGTCTACGGCCGCGGCATGGGCTTCCCGCCGCGCGTCGGCGCCGACGGGCGCATCGCCTGGTCCGAAGGCGACCAGAACGTGCGCGAGGCGATCCGCATCGTGCTGATGACCGAGCCGGGCGAGCGGCTGCGCCTGCCGGCGTTCGGCGCCGGGCTCGGCCGCTTCCTGTTCGAACCCAACATCGTCGCCACCCATGCGCGCATCCGCCAGCGCATCGCCGACGCGCTGCAGCGCTGGGAGCCGCGCATCGCGGTCGAGTCGGTCGACGTGCAGCCCGACACGGTCGACCCGCAGGCCGCGATCGCGACCATCACCTACCGCCTCGTCGCGACGCAGGCACGCGAGCGCGTGTCGCTGTCGATCGGCGTCGGCGCCGCCGGGAGCTGAACCACCATGCCGCTGCCCGCCCCCACCCTGGACGACCGCCGCTGGCAGGACCTGGTGCGCGACACGCTCGCGCGCGTGCCGGCCCACACGCCCGAATGGACCCAGCTCAACGAGAGCGATCCGGGCGTCACGCTCGTCGAGCTGTTCGCCTTCCTCGCCGAGAGCCTGCTGTACCGCGCCAACCGCGTGCCCGAGACCAGCCGCGCGAAGTTCCTCCGCCTGCTCGGACTGCCGCTCGCGCCCGCGGCGCCGGCGCAGGGCCTGGTGCGCTTCGAGGGCGCGCGGGCCGACCAGCCGGTCCCGACGCTGCCGGCGCGCACCGAACTGCGCGCCGGCAGCGTCGCCTTCCGCACCACCGGCGCGGTCGACGTGCTGCCGATCGAGGCGCGCGCCTTCGTCAAGTTCCGCGTCACGCCGGACGCGGCCGACCAGCGGTACTACGACCTGCTCTACGAGGCCGCCGGCCGCGACGGCGCCGAGATCGCGACCTACGAGCTGCGCGAGCTCGACGGCCGCAAGCCGGTCGCCCTGGCGGGCGAGACGGTCGACGGCGCGTTGTGGATCGCGCTGCTCGCGCCGCCGCGCACCGATGCGCGCGCGGTGGCCGCCGCGCTGGCCGGCAAGACCCTGAGCCTTGGTCTCGTGCCCTATGTCGACGAGCATCCGAAGACGCTGTCGACGACCGGCCGCGCCGCCGCCGCGGCCGATGCGGTGACGCTGATCGAGTATGCACTGCCGCGCCTGGTGGCGACCGTGCCCGGCGAGCCGCCACCGGCGCTCTACACGGCGCTGGCCGCGCGCGGCGCCGTCGACGTCCTGGCCGAGCCCGGGACGGTCGAGCTGATGCTGCCCGCACGCGGCGACGACATCGCGCACTGGACCGAGCTCGATCCGCTCGAGGCCGGCGTCGGAGACTTCCCGCCCGCGCTCGACGACTCGGCGTTCGCCGCTCGCGTCGTGACCTGGCTGCGGGTGCGGCCGTCGACCTCGGCGGCAGCGAGCCTGCTGTGGGCCGGCGTCAACGTCGCGCGCATCGAACAGCGCGTCGCGATCGTCAACGAGCTGATAGGCGAAGGCGACGGCCAGCCCGACCAAGTCTGCATGCTCGCCCGGCCCGGTGTCGTGGCCGAATCGGTCGTGCTGGACGTGGTCGATTCGGCCGGGACGACGCGCTGGATGCCGATCGACGACCTGCTCGCCGCCGGCCCCGAGGTGCGGGCCGTGTCGGCGCTGCGTTCGCCGTCGGAGGCCTGGATCGATCCGCGGCCGAGCGAGGTGTTCCTCGTCGACGCCGAGGCCGGCCGCATCCGCTTCGGCGACGGGCTGCGCGGCCGGCGGCCGCCGCGCGGCGCGCGGCTGGTCGCGCAGTACGACGTCTGCGACGGCAGCGCCGGCAACGTGGCCGCGGGCGCGATCAACGCCGGGCCCGGGCTGCCGGCCGGGCTGAAGCCGTCGAACCCGCTGCCGACCTGGGGCGGCGCCGACGCGGAGAGCGCGGTCGACGGCGAGAAGCGCGTGTCGTCGTTCATCCGCCACCGCGACCGCTGCGTCACCGCCGACGACTTCGCCGAGATCGCGCTGCGCGCGCCGGGCATCGCGATCGCGCGCGTCGAGGTGCTTGCCGCCTGGCATCCCGATCTGGGCGACGCGCAGCCGGGCGACGCGCCTGGCGTGGTCACGCTGATGCTCGTGCCGCGCCACGACCCGCGCGCGCCCGACGCGCCGATGCCCGACCGCGCCTTCATCGACGCGCTGTGCCGCCACCTGGACCCGCGCCGGCTCGTCACCACCGAACTGGTGCTGCGCGGGCCCGACTACCTGCCGATCTGGATCTCGGTCGGCATCACGGTGGCCGGCGGCTGGACCGTCCCCGACGTGCGCGACCGCGTGAAGGCGAGGCTGCGCGCGCTCCTCGCGCCGTCGCGTACCGATGGCGCCACCGACCTGCCCGGCCTCGAGCGCGGCTGGCCTCTCGGTCGCCCGGTCAACCGGCTCGAGCTGTGGGCCGAGGTCGCGCGCGTGCCCGGCGTGCTGCGCGTCAACGGCGTGCTGCTGGCCGACGCCGACGGCGCGGAGGTCGATCCCGAGCTGCCCCTCCACGGCCTGCAGCTGCCGCGCATCGCCGGGCTGTCGGTCGAGTCGGGCGACCCGCTGCCGATCGCCGCGCTGATCGGCGCCACCGGCTCCGGCACGGGATCGGGCTCGGGCACGGGCTCGGGCGCCGGCCCGATCCTCGTCCCGGTGCCCACGGTGCCGCCGGAGTGCTGAAGGGCCGGCACGCCATGCAGGACGCCAACGGCTCGCGCTTCGCCCTGCTGCTCGGTCGCGGGGACTGGGCCCGGTGCAGGCCCGACGCCGGCGCGCACGCGACGCTCGGTGCGGCCTGGGCGGCCGGTGCCGACGTGCCGTTGGCCTACGACGAGGCGCAGCAGGCGCTCGTGCTCGCTTCGCGCGCCGGGCGCTTCCGCGCGGGCCGCGGCGACCTGCCGCCCGACCGCGCCAGTCGGCTCGGCTCGGCGGCGGACGCGAACGGCAACGTCTACTGGATCGACGAGGGCGGGCGCGCGATCTCGGTGCGCTCGGCCGGCTCGGGCCGCAGCACGCGCTTCTGGCCGGTCGAGGCCGGGCCGGTGCCGGCCGAGCCCGGCGAGTTCGCGCCTGCCGGGCCGACGGCGCCGCCGCCCCCTCTGGCCCTGCGCGGGCTGGCCGCGACGACCGACGGCTACCTGGTCGCCGGCCGGGTGCCGACGACGAACGAGCCCGGCGGGCTGCTCGTGTTCGACCTGCTCGCCGGCGGCCCGCCGCTGACGCTGCAGTGGCCCGCGCCGTGGCGGCTCGCGCCGCACGACCTGGCGCCGCGCGCCGATGGCGGCGTCGTCGTGCTCGACCGCGAGCAGCGGCGTGTCTGGCAGCTCGGCCGGCGGCTCGGGATGGTCGCGGTCGACCCGCGTGCGCCGGTGCCCGACCACGACTTCGCGGCCGCCGACGGCAGCGACCCGGTCTTCGACTCGCCGCCGCCCGTCCCGCGGCGGCCCTGGTTCGACCTCGTCGTCACCGGCGACGGCGGAGCGGACCCGGTGTCGGTCGAGGTGCTCGCCGACGACGCGGTGCTCGTCGTCGACGAGGCCGGCCGCGACGGCTTCGCGCTCGTGTCGCTCTACGAACGCGGTGTGCTGGTCGCGCAGGCGTCGACCGAGAGCGCCCGCGATGTGATCGCCGATGCCGACCAGGCCGGCTTCGTCCTGCGCGGCTTCGACGCCGCGCTGCACGCCGGCCGGTTCGGGCCCGAGGGCCGCTGGCAGCGGCTCGTCGTGGTCTCGCACGAGGGCAACCAGGCGATCGGCTTCGACCTCGACCGCGACGGCGGCGGCCTGGAACTCCGCCCCGACGCGGGCTTCCTGCCGCTGCAGCGCTGGGGCGGGGTCGACCTGGTCGCCGCCGGCCCGGCCAGGGTCGAGGGCGACACCGGCCTGCGCTACGAGAGTCGCGGCCGCTGGCTGCCGCTGGTGCAGCAGAACCGTCCCCGCCACGAGGCCGAGGGCACGCTGCTCGGCCCGGTGTTCGACGGCGACGAGCCTGGCTGCACCTGGCACCGGGTGATGCTCGACGGCTGCATCCCGGCCGGCTGCGCGCTGCGCGTCGCGTCGCGCGCGGCCGACGACGCGACGCTGCTCGATGGCCTGCCGTTCGCCGACGAGCCCGCGCCGGTGCTTCGCCCCGACGGCAGCGAGCTGCCCTGGCTGGTCGAAGGTCCCGGCTCGCGCTCCGATGCCGCGGCCGGCCACGGCACCTGGGAGCTGCTGCTGCAACGCGCGCGCGGCCGCCATCTGCAGCTGCGCCTGACGCTCGCCGGCAACGAGCTCGCCACGCCGCGCGTGCAGGCGCTGCGCGCGTGGAAGCCGCGCTTCTCGTACCTGCAGCGCTATCTGCCGGCGGTCTACCGCGAGGACACCGCCTCGGCCGACTTCCTCGACCGCTTCCTCGCCAACTTCGAGGGGCAGTTCACCGCGTTCGAGGACCGCATCGCGGCCGCCGCCGCGCTGTTCGACGTGCGCAGCGCGCGCGCCGACACGCTCGACTGGCTGGCCGGCTGGCTGGGGCTGGTGCTCGATCCCTCGCTGCCCGAGAACCGGCGCCGCCAGCTCATCCGCCACGCGGTGCCGCTGTTCAAGTACCGCGGCACGACGCAGGCGCTGCGCCTGTCGGTGCAGCTCGCGCTGTCGGATTGCGTGCCCGATGCGGACTTCGCGCTGCCGGTCCCGTCCCAGCGGCAGCCCTGGGGCGTGCGCATCGTCGAGGCGTTCCTGACCCGGCTGATGCCCCCGGCGCTGCTCGGCGAAACGACCTTCGACGACGTGCCGCGCGAGGTCTTGCAGGGCCCGCAGTGGACGCTGGCCGAGGGCGCCGAGGGGCTGCACCGACGCTGGCGTGCATGGCGTGCCGCCACAGGCCATGCCGATGCGACCGCGCGCTTCGCGCCGGTGCCCCCGGGCGGCGTGCTCGATGCCGAATGGAGCGCGTTCTGCCAGGCCACGCTGAGCATCGTGCCCGGCCTCGCGCAAGGCTTTGCGGCGGCCTGGGCGCGCTTCGTCGGTGCCGGCTTCGCCCCCCGGCTCGGCGCGGCGCTGCCGTCGGGCTGGCCCGCCGACGGCGAGCCCGATGCCGACGCCAGGCGCGCTGAGTGGAGACGCTTCATCGCGGGCCTCGCGCGTGACGACGTCCGGCTCGCGCGCCGCCTGGCCCGCTGGCAGGGCTTCGTCGCGCGGCGCCACCTGCGCCCGGCGACGATGGCCGCGCGCACCGGATGGCGCTGGCCCGAGTTCGCGCTGCTGCCGCCCCCGACCGAGCTGCCGTCGGCCACTGCCGCGTTGGCCGACTGGGCGACCTTCGAGCTGCTGCTCGAGCCGATGGCCGCTCGCGCGCACGCCTTCAGCGTGCTGCTGCCGATCGCGGGGCCCGACGAGGACGCCGACCAGCTGGCGCGACGCATCGACCTGGCCGCGCGCATCGTGCGGCTCGAGAAGCCCGCGCACACGCGCTTCGACGTTCGGCCGTACTGGGCGCTGCTGCGCATCGGCCAGGCGCGCTGCGGGCTGGACACGCTGCTCGGCCAAGGCAGCCGGACGCCCGGGCTCGCACCGCCACTCGTGCTGGGCGCGGGTCACCTCGGCGCCGCGCGCGTCGCACCGACCGGCCCGGTGCCGAGGGACCGCTTGCTGCTGGAGTGCTGAGGCACCCGAAGAGGAGAGACCACCATGGCTTGCTGCGGACAGACCCCCACCGGCGCCGGCTCCGTCGCCGTCGACGAGGGCAAGCGCGTCAACTACGTGCAGGGCATGCTGCTAGGCGTCGACGACTTCGTGCAGGAGCAGACCTACCACGTCGCGCGCCGGCACGAGTTGGCGCGCGAGCTGCTCGGCTATGGCACGGTGCGCGGGTTGCGCGTGACGGTGGACGAGGGCACGGCGCGCGTGCGCGTGACGCCCGGCATGGCCTGGACGCCCTCGGGCGCACCGGTGTGCGTGGGCAGCGAGCAGTGCTGCGACGTCAACGCCTGGCTCGCGGGCCATCGGGACGCGGTGCGCGCCGCATTCGGCAGCCCGGCGCCGAGCCCGGCGCCGCTGTCGCTGCACGTCGTGCTGTCGTACCGCGACTGCGCGGTCGACGCGGTGCCGATCCCCGGCGAGCCCTGCCGCAGCGACGACGACCTGACCGCGCCCTCGCGGCTGGCCGACGGCTTCCGCCTCGAACTGCGCCTGGAGGCACCGCCGCAGCGCGAGGAGATGGCGATCCGGGACTTCGCCGACTGGATCGCGCGCGTGCCGGTGGACAGCGGCTCGCCGCCGCAGGGCGAGGCCGACTTCCTGGCCTCGCTGCGCGCCGCGGCGACGGCCTGGCTCGCGCCCGCGTCGCCGCCACCGCCCGAGGACTTCATGATCGGTCCGCCGCCGCCGGGCCTCGAGACGACCGACGCGCTGCTGCGCGCCGCATTGCGGCTGTGGACGACCGAGCTGCGGCCGCTGTGGCGCGCGCGCTTCGGCTGCGGCCCGGGCGCCACCGCGCCGGGCGGCGCCGACGATGCGGTGCTGCTGGCTACGCTGCACCTGGACGTCGCGCCCGAGGACCTGCAGGTCGTGCTGGCGTCGATCGTGATCGACGAGAGCCGCCGGCCGGTGCTGCTCAGCCTGCGCATGGTCCAGGAGCTGATCGCGCAGAACCCGGTGCCCGAGGCGGGCGAGAGCGTCGTCGCCGAGACGACCTATGGCCAGGGGCCTGCCACGGGGTCCAGCGTCGCCTATGCCCGCGCCGACCACAGCCATGGCACGCCCCCGCTGCCGCTGCTGGCCGGCGACGCGACCGGCCCGACGAGTGCCACGGTCGTCGAGCGGCTGCGCGGCCGCGCGATCGATGCGACTGCACCGGCCGCCGGCGACGTGCTCGCGCTGACAGCGGCGAACACGTGGGCGCCGAAGGCGATGCCCCAGCCGTCCGACGCCGCGCCTGCCGCGCTGGTCTTCGGCGGGGCGGGCGCGGCGGGCGGCAACGCGGCCTTCGCGCGCGCCGATCACGTGCACCCGCTGCCGGATCTTCCGCCCGTCCCGACCGCAGCGACGACCGCGCCCACGACGCTCGCGTTCGGGGACGGCGCGCTGGTGGGCCGGGCCATCGCCTATGCGCGCGCCGACCACCGTCACGGTGTCGCGTCGCTGCCGGCGCTCGCCGGCGACGTGCAAGGCGCGATCACGACCAGCCGCGTCGGTGCGTTGCAGGGCATTCCGCTCGACGCCGAGAAGCCCGTGCCGGGCCGGCTGCTCGTATTCGACGGAAAGGCATGGACCGCCGGCGGCGTGGAGCCGTTCGCCTCGGGGGTGGTCGAACTGGAGATCGCCCGCTCCTTGGCGGCGGGTGTCACGGCGTCGACACCCGCTGCCGCGAAGGCGAGCCGGCTCGACGCGGCGACGGTCGAAGTGACCGTCGAGCTGGGCCGGGTTCCGGATGCCGACGGGCCGCGGGCGGGCTTCAGCGGCAGCCTGACGCCGGCATGGAACGAGAAGGCGCCGGTGACCGCCTACCTGCGGCGGATCGACGCGGTCTCGGCGGACACGGTGCTGCTCGTCTTCGTGCTTCGCGCCAGCGGCGGCGAGCTGCCGAGCGGACCGCAGGGAATTCACTTCACGCTGCACCGCTTCGTGCCTGCGCGGGGTTGACGACGATGGCCACGCGCACGCTCGGCAGCCCGATCGCGGACCAGAGCATCCGCAACCCGAACTTCTTCAACGGCCGGCTGCTGACCGGCGGCGACCTGACGCGCGAGCAGCAGGCGCGCGCCGAATCCGACGCGCAGCTCGGCCGTGCGCACGGCCCCGGCATCGCCGGCGGGCTCGAGGTCGCGCGCGTCGACGGCAGCGAGCCGGGACTCGTGCGCGTGTCGCGCGGCCTGGCGGTCAGTGCGACCGGTCGCGTGCTGATGCTCGGCACCGACCCGGTCGTGCGGCTCGTGCAGACCGCCGGGACGACGGCCGTCGTCGGCGGCGACGGCGACTTCGGCGCCTGCGGGGCCCTGCCGGGCGCGCCCTACGTCGCCGGCGACGGGCTCTTCCTGCTGACGCTGGCGCCGGCGTCGTTCGCAGAGGGCAGCGTGCCGGTGCTCGCGCTCGATCCGGTGAACGCGCGCTGCAGCACCGACAGCCGCGTCGACGCGGTGAAGCTGCGGCTGCTGCGCGTCGACGACCTGTCGATCGCGTCGACCGACGCGACCGCGGTGGCGAACCTGCGCAGCCGTGCCGCCTGGCTGCACCTGCGCGGCGCGGCTTGGCAGGCGGCACGTCGCAACCCCGGCACCGCGCCGCTGCCCGCGCCCGCGGTGGCCGGGCTCACCGACTGCGACGTGCCGCTCGCGCTCGTCTACATGGTCGGCCAGGTCGTCGTGTTCGTCGACATGTGGGCCGTGCGCCGGCGCCTGGCACCGTCGGCGGCGAGCGCGCCTTGGAGTGCCTGGATCGGGGGCGAGAACGACGCGCTGTCCGAGGCGCGCCTGCTCCAGTTCGAGGGCCAGCTCGCGGACATGCCGTCGCTCGCGAATGCGCCGGCCGCCGCCGCACTGGCCTGGTTGCCGCCGGTGGGTCGGTTGCCTGCGGGCACCGACTGGCGCCGCTTCCTCGGTGCACGGCAGCCGGCGCGCGAGGTGCCGCTCGCCCCGGGCGACGCCCGCGGCGTGCTGGCCGAAGCGCTGCAGGGCGACCCGGTCGAACTCGCCGCCGCCGATGGCGCGCGGTTCCGGGTCTACCGTCTCGAGGGCGGAGGGCCGCTGCTCTTCGTGCGCGACCTGCGCCGGGTGCGCCATGCGGAGCAGGTGTGGTTCGATGGCGTGCGCGCTGCCCTGCCGGCTGCCGACGACGTGCAGCAGGCGATCGAGCAGCTGCGTGCCGGCTCCTGCCGGCACCGCGTGCTGTGGCCGGGCCGGCCGCCGGAGTCCGCGCTCGAGGGGCTCAGCAAGGGCGAGGACCTGGTGTTGTGCTTCGAGCCCGGCGAGTACCGCTGGGAGAAGCCCTTCGTGATCGCGAACCTCGGTCGCGTGCATCTGCGCGGACCCGGGGCCGCACTGACGAACCTTGCCGGCGAGTGCGCGTTGCGCATCGAGCACTGTGCGGCGGCGGACGTCGCGGACCTCGCTATGGCCGGCCTCCGGCCGGGCATCGGGAAGGACAGGTCCGGCCTCGGGCTGCTGGGGGCGCTGACCGTGGTCGACACACCGCGCATCCGGATCGAGCGCGTGCAGGCGCGTTGCGCGGGCGCCGAGGGGCTGCGCGCCGCCGCCGTGGTCTGCGGGCTGCGCAGCGAGGCCGCCGGCAAGCTCGAGGCGCCCGATCTGCAGGTGATCGACTGCGAGTTCACGGTCGGCCTCGACCAGCAGGGCCTGCTGGTGCTGAACCCGGGAGTCGCACGCGTGCTGCGCAACCGCGTGCAGGGGCAAGGCAAGGGCGCGCTGCAGCGCGGCATCGTCGTCGGCGGGAGCCTGGCGGGTCGCGTGCTGATCGAGTCCAACGTCGTGCGCGATGCGGTGTGCGGCATCGGGATCGGCATCTCGGACACCGCGAAGGAGGGCGCCCCGGCGCTGTCGGCCGGTCGCGTGCATCTCGAGCGCAACGAGGTCGCGCTGCGCCTGTCCGGGAGCGAGTCCGGCCTGCGCTTCGGTCTCTTCGTGGGCAATGCCGAATCGGTGCTGGTGCTGGGCAACCACGTGCAGCTCCCGGGGGACGCGGGAGCGAAGCTCGACGTGCACGGGCTGCGGCTGCACGGCCGCTACGGCGCGCAGGTCATCGTGCGCGACAACCTGTTCGAGGGCTTCCTGCGCGCGGTCGCGTTCCAGCCGGTGGGCGAGCCCGGCCGCATCGCCCGGCTCTGGCGCGTCGAGGACAACGCCGCACGCGGCGACGAGAAGGGCTTCTTCGTCGAGGTGACCGACTTCAACGACGAGCTCGAGGGTCGTGACAACCATCGCCTGCCGCGTGTCGCGGAGCGCGACGCTTGACGGCGCAGCGTGGTGGGGCGAGCATGGAGCTTCGCGTGGCAGACGGCGCGGTAGCCGGGGCGATGCGAGAGTGCTGCGTGGAACGCGGTGGTCGTTGTCGGAGGAATCCGCTCATCGATCGTTTGTCCCGCCGGAAGCCAGTCGACGTCGAGCGCCTCCGGGTTCGAATCCCGGGCACGCAGGGGCGGGCCGCCCAGGCCCGCCCCGATTTCCTTTCTTCGATCGCCGGCGCTTTGGCACGCTGCGCGGCCCGGGTGCGGCGATGAGCGGGGTCGACGTCGTCATCCGCCGTGCGCGCATGCCCCGGGCACCGCGCGCGCGGCCGGTGCTCGAGCACTGGCTCGCGCGGCTCGACGTGCGGGACTGGGGCCTGCCGCCCGAGGCGATCGTCGCGCTGCGGCACGCGCAGGTGCCGGCATCGCGGGTCGGCTGCGGCGCGCCGTCGGCGGCGCTGTCGCCGCTGCTGCGCGGCGCCGCGCGACCGGCACGGGGCGATGCGGTCGGCGCCACCTGCGCCGCCGTGTGGTTCGCCGACGAGGCCGAACTGCTCGCCTGCCTGGCCACCGATGCCCTCGAGGGCGCGCTGACCGAGCGGTGGTGGTGGACCTTGCTCGACGCCGGCCGCGCGGCGGGCGCTGGCATCGACGGGGCCTGGTCCCGCTGGCATTCGGCGCCGCGTGCCGCGCCGTTCGCGCTGCACCGGCTGGGCGCCGATCGCGCGCGGGCCTGGCTGGCATCGGGCGGGCCGGCGATGCGCGCCCGGCTCGTCGACGCGCTGGCGACGGCGTGGCCGGTGCCGGCCGGGCTGCGCGACGCCATCGCGCGGTCGGAGCCGGCCGTGGTGGCCTCGGTCGCCCGCGTCCAGATGGCCGGTGCGTGGGCGTCCGGCAACGCGCGCGTCGGGACCCCGGGCGCGACGCTTGCGGACGCGCCGCCGGCGTCGACGGCCGGCCCGCTGGCGCCGCCGGCAGAGGGTGACGGCGTCGCCTGGCTGCACGCGCTGTGCCGCGTCCTCGTCGAGGCGCCGCAACGGGCGCAAGACCTGGCGGCGATCGCCCAGCGCGTGCGCGCTGCGGCGTCCCGTGCCGGCGCCGCGCCGGGCGTGACGGAGGCGACGCGACCCGTCACGCCTGCGACGCCGGGGCTCGGGCGCGGCGTCGCAGCGCCCGTCGAGGCTGCAGGTCGCGATGCCATGCTCCCCGATGCCGGCGGCCCCCCCGCGGGCACGCCTGCGCCGCCGCGTCAGGCCTGTGCCACGCCCGCCGCACCCGTGATCTCGGCACCGATCGATTCCGGGCCGGCTGTCCGGGCCAAGGCGCCGTCGGGCCGGGCCGCCATCGCGGCGACCGAACGCGAGCCGGCGCGACGTCGCACCGCGCCCCTGCACGCTGCTGCGCCCGATGCGCCTGCGCCGGTGTTCGACACCCGCTTCGGCGGACTGTTCTTCCTGCTCAACGTCGCCACCGCGCTGGGCCTCTACGGCGACTTCACGCAGCCGCAGCACCGCGGCTTGCCGGGCTCCCCCTGGCGCTGGCTGTACCGCGCCGGGCGTGCCGCGCTCGGGCGCCGCCTCCGCGCCGATCCGCTGGCGGCCTGGCTGCGCGCCCAGGAGGGGGCGCTGCCGGCGCCGTCGTGCGTTGCCGTCTGGGACCTCGACCCGGCGCTGCTCGCGCCCTTCTCGGGCGACGCGAGGCCCCGCCACGCGCTCGTCGCCGAGAACGGCCTGAGCGTGTGGCATCCGGCCGGCTTCGTGCTCGCGTGGCGGGCGCAAGGCACGGCGGGCGACGTCGAGCCCGGAACGATCCTCCACCGCGTGCGGCGCTGCACCCCGCGGGCCGACCCGTGGTCGCTGACCTGGCCCCTGGTGCGCGTGCGGCTGGCCGCAGCGCTCGGGCTGCCGCCCCACGCGGCGCTCGCGCTGACGTTCGAGCTGCCGGCACGGCTGCACGCACGCGACGGCCGCGTCGACCTGCGCTTCGCGCTGGCCTCGTTGCCTCTCGCGCTGCGCTTCGCCGGGCTCGACCGCGACCCCGGCTGGCTGCCCGCGGCGGGCGCCGACATCCGCTTCCACTTCGACTGAGCGACGATGGGTGCCGCGCCGCCGCTGACCCCGATCGCGCAGGCCGCCGCGGCGGCCGAGATGCGCCACTGGACGCTGCGCACGCTGCTCGTGCTGCTGCGTGCCGCGGTCGCGCGCGAAGGCGCGCTCGAGCCGCTGCTGGTGCGCCACCCGGCGCTGCGCGACCTGCTCGACGCGGCGGCCGACGCGGGGCTGGCCGACCTGACGCTCGACGACGCGGTCCTGCGGCTCGACGAGCGCGCCGACGTCGCGCCGCCCGGGCCGCTCGGCCGGCTGCGCGACGCGCTGGGTCTGGGCGTCGACGGCCTGTCCGTGTTCGTGGCGGCCGGGCTCGCCGCGGACGATCCGCGCCTCGAGGCCTTCTTCGACGAGCTGCACGGCCGCGGCGGCCGTCCGACGCGCGCGACGCTGGCCCTCGCATTCGGCGCCACGGCCGCCGCCGCGGCGCTGCAGCGGCTGCGGGGGGCGGGCGTGCTGAGCGAGTCCGAGCACGGCCCGGGCATCGCGGTGCCGGTCGCGCTGTGGGAGCTGGCCGGCGGCCTTCCGCCGGCGGCCGGCGGCTGGCGGCACTGGCCCTGCGAGTCCCTCGTGCCGCTGTCGGCGCTGATCCTGCCGGACGCGTTGCGCGCGAGGATCGAGGCCGTGACCGAACCGTCGACCTGGCTGCTGCGCGGCACGACCGGCAGCGGCCGGCGCACGCTGGCCGGCGCGCTGGCGCGGGCGGCCGGTCGGGGCCTGGTCGCCGCGGCCGAGCCCG
>JALORQ010000046.1 GCA_025458805.1 Rubrivivax sp. | reverse complement strand
AAGACCACGCCGTCGGGCGAGGGCAGTCGCAGGTGCAGCGCGTGCAGCACGGCGCCGTCGACGGGGATCGTCACCTCGTGGACGTCGGGGCCGAGGTCGAAGCGGTGCTCCGGTGGCAGCACGCGGGCGCGGAAGATCAGGTGCTCCTGCTGCCACGCGACCAGCCCGACCGCGGCCAGCCAAAGGGCCGGCGGCAGCAGCAGCCACGCCCACAGCCCGCGGTGCCGCATCTCAGGCCTGCACCGTCGAGCGCATGCGCGACCCGAGCCAGGCGCTGAGGGCGATCGCCGCCAGCATCCAGGCCAGCGCGGCGCCGTGCAGCGGCCCGAACCCGGCTGCGGCGACGATGGCCCCGCCACCCGCGGCGCCGACGGCCTGTCCGAGGTACATCGCCGAGGTGTTGAGGGACATCAGCGCCGGCGCGAGCGCGGGCGCGGCGTGGCCAAGCCGCGCCTGCTGCGCCGAATTCGACGCGAAGCAGCCCAGGGCCCAGGGCACCAGCACGAGCGCCATCGCCGCTGGCGTGCCGGCCAGCGGCCACAGCAGCAGCGTGAGCGCGATCGCGCCCAGGGTCGCGGTCACGCTGCGCGCGGCGCCGACGCGGTCGATCCAGCGCGCGACGGCGATGTTGCCGAGCAGCCCGAAGACGCCGAACCACATGAACAGCAGGCTGGTCGCGAGGGCGTCGGCGCCCAGCACCTGACGGTAGTAGGGCGCGAAATAGCTGAAGACCGTGAATTGCCCGGCCGCGCTGAGCACGGTCACGAGCACGATGCCCATCAGCAGCGGGTGCGTGAGCGTCCGCCCCCAGTCGCCGAGCGTCAGCGCCGGCGGACGCACGCCGCGCGGCATGGTCTTCGCGACCCACAGCGCGGCCGCGGCCGACAGCCCCGCGACGAGCGCGAAGGCCCAGCGCCATCCGAAGGACTCGCCGATGTAGCTGTGCAGCGGCATGCCGACGACCGAGGCCACCGACCAGCCGAGGAAGACGAAGGTGATCGCGCGCCCGCGCTCGGACGGCGGCACCATCGCGCTGATCGCAGCGGCGGCCTGCGGCGTGAACACCGCGGCGCCCAGCACCGACAGCGCCCGCACCGGCAGCAGCGCGGCGAAGTTCGGCATCAGCGCCGAGATCGCGTGACCGGCCGCGTACCACGCCAGCGCCAGGACGAGCAGCGCGCGCCGGTCCCAGCCGGCGACCAGCATCGCGAGCAGCGGGGCGCCGATGCCCATCACCAGCGCGGCCACCGAGATCAGCTGGCCCCCGACCGCCACCGAGACGCCGAGCGACTCGACGAGGTCGTTGAGCGACCCCGCAGTGACCATCACCCCGCAGCCGATGGCGAAGTTGCCCGCCAGCAGCGCCCAGCGGGTCGCCGCCGTCGCGCCGGGCGGCCCCGCGCCGCTCACCGCGTGCCCGTGCGCAGCACCCGCAGCGCGTCGGGATTGACGATGTTCGTGGGGCGGTTGCCGACGAAATTGACCACGTTGTCGAAGGCCGCGCTGAAGTAGAGCTCGTAGCTCTCGAGCTCGACGTAGCCGATGTGCGGCGTGCAGACCGCGTTCTCGAGGCGGAGCAGCGGGTGGCCCTGCAGGATCGGCTCGTGCTCGAAGACGTCGACCGCCGCCATGCCCGGGCGGCCGCGGTTGAGCGCGGACACCAGCGCGTTCTCCTCGACGAGTTCGGCACGCGAGGTGTTGACGAACAGCGCCGTCGGCTTCATGCGGGCGAGGTCCTCGGCGCCGACGATGGAGCGTGTCGCGTCGTCGAGCCGCAGGTGGACGCTCAGCACGTCGCTGGTCTCGAAGAAGGCCTCCCGGCTCGCGGCTGAGGTGTAGCCGTCGGCCGCAGCCTTGGCGCGCGACGCCTCGCTGCCCCAGATCTGCACGCCCATTCCGAAGGCCCGCCCGTAGCCGGCGACGAGCTGGCCGATGCGGCCGTAGCCCCAGATGCCGAGCGTCTTGCCCCTGAGCACCATGCCGACGCCGAAGTTGGGCGGCATCGAGGCCGACTTCAGCCCCGACTGCTGCCAGGCGCCGTGCTTGAGGTTGCCGATGTACTGCGGCAGCCGCCGCATCGACGCCATGATCAGCGCCCAGGTCAGCTCCGCCGGCGCCACCGGGGAGCCCGTTCCTTCGGCCACCGCGATGCCCAGCCGCGTGCACGCGTCGACGTCGATGTGCGGGCCGACGCGACCGGTCTGCGAGATGAGCTTGAGCTTGGGGAGCTTCTCGAGCAGCGCGCGCGGGAAGTGGGTGCGCTCGCGGATCAGCACCAGCACGTCGGCGTCGCGCAGCCGCACCGACAGCTGGCCGATCCCCTTCACGGTGTTCGTGAAGACCTTCGCATTCAGCGGCTCGAGCCGCTCGGCGCAGCGCAGCTTGCGCACCACGTCCTGGTAGTCGTCGAGGATGATGACGTTCACGGCGTCGATTCTGCCGCCTCCACGGTCGCGGACGGCGGCACGGAGCGACCCGGGCGGACGCCCGACGAGGCGCGCGGCCCGGCGCGGCGGCCGGCAGTGTCAGGCGGGACGAGCCCCGGCGCGGCGGCGCTCGAGGCGCTCGGCCGCCGCGCGCACCTCGGGGCTGGAGGACCGCCGTGCCAACGCAATGCAATGCGCGGCGTAGTCGGCGTCGCGCTGCACCCGCTCGACGTGCACGTGATGACCCTCGCGAGCCAGCAGCCACTTGAGGTCGATGATCTCGACCAGTTCGAGCGCGCCTTGCTGCTCCTGGGTGATGGCGTTCATCGGGTCTTTCATTCGGGCTGCCTGCTTCAACGTTAACGGCCGCCGATGGCTCCAAGCTGACAGCGCGTTAGAGTGCGATCCCCAGCGTCGCGTGCGCCTGACACGATTCGCCCGATGACCCAGCCCCTGCCGCCGCCGCTGACCCCCCTCGAGCACGTCGACCATCGGCTGGCGGCGAGCGGCAGCATCGTCGTCGATGCCGAGACGCTGGCCCGACTCGCCGGTGTGGCGCCCGCACAACTGCGCGGCTGGGAGCCCTACTGGAACGATCTCTCTCCCGACACCCACCTGCGCGACGGCGGGCGCTACCGGCGACGGCGGCACGGCTGCTTCATCGTCGACGGAGACCTTGTCGACGCGGTGCCGCACCGTGCGCACTGGCAGCCCGTCGAGTACAACGCGCTGCACGGAGGCTTCGAGCGCTGGTTCGAGCCGCTCGCGCCAGGGCTCGTCGCCGACCCGGCATGGCGGCCGCTGCTCGCCGGACTGGGCCACGTCGCGAGCGCGCTGCGCGGACCGCACCGCTGGCACGTGGAGGCACATCCGTTCCGCATCGACACCGCCGGCGGCATCGGCCGCCCGACCCCCGAGGGCGCGCACCGCGACGGCGTCGACCTGGTCGCGGTGATCCTGGTCGCGCGCCACGGCATCAAGGGGGGCGAGACCCGTGTCTTCGACGCCGATGGACCGCACGGCATGCGCTTCACGCTGACCCAGCCCTGGAGCGCGCTGATCCTCGACGATGCGCGCGTGATCCACGAGACCACGCCGATCCAGCCGCTCGACCCGGGCCGCCCTGGGCACCGCGACACGCTGGTGCTGACCTACCGGCAGGGTGGCTTCCAGGGACCCGCGACGTGAGTGACCGGCCCGACACCGCTGCAGCGCTGGCGATCGACATCGGCGACGTGCGGGCAGCCGCGCAGCGCCTGGCCGGCGTCGCGCACCGGACGCCGGTGCTGACCTCGCGGACCGCTGACGAACGCTGCGGTGCCCGGCTCTTCTTCAAGTGCGAGAACCTGCAGCGCGCGGGCGCGTTCAAGTTCCGCGGCGCCTACCACGCGCTGTCGCGCTTCGGCGCGGCGCAGCGGCGGGCCGGCGTCATCGCCTACAGCTCGGGCAACCATGCGCAGGCGGTGGCGCTGGCCGCCCGGCTGCTCGGCATGCCCAGCGTCGTCGTGATGCCGCACGACGCGCCGGCCGGCAAGCTCGCGGCGACGCGCGGCTACCAGGCCGGCCAGCCCGGCAGCGAGGTCGTCCTCTACGACCGCTACCGCGAGGACCGCGAGGCCATCGGCCGCCGGCTCGCCGCCGAGCGCGGGATGACGCTGGTGCCGCCGTACGACCACCCCGACGTGATGGCGGGACAGGGCACCGCCGCGCTCGAGCTGTGCGAGCAGGTCGCGGCGCTGCCCGGCGGAGGGCCGCTGGACCTGCTGGTCGTCTGCGTCGGCGGAGGTGGGCTGATCTCGGGCTGCGCCACCGCGGCGCATGCGCTGTGCCCCGGCGTCGAGGTCTGGGGCGTCGAGCCCGAGGCCGGGGACGACGTGCGGCGCAGCCTGGCCGAGGGCCGCATCGTGCACATCGACACGCCGCGCACCATCGCCGACGGTGCGCAGACGCAGCACTGCGGCGCGCTCACGTTTCCGGTGATCCGGCGGCTCGTCAGCGGCGTCGTCACCGTGACCGACACCCAGCTCGTCGAGGCGATGCGCTTCTTCGCGGAACGCATGAAGCTGGTGGTCGAACCGACCGGCGCGCTCGCCGCCGCGGCTTTGCTGTCCGGGGTGCTGGCCGGCCGCACCGCGATCGCCGGGCGTCGGATCGGCGTGCTGGTCAGCGGCGGCAACGTCGACCTGCCGCGCTACGCGTCGCTGCTCGAGACCGGCGCCGGCTGAGCCGGGGCAGACGCCGGCGCCGCAGCCGCGCCGGCGCGGCCCGGAGGCAGGTGCTGGAGCGAGGTCACCCCCATCGAGACATAGATGCTGGTGAGCGCCTCGACGCCCACCTGCGCCGGCGTCACCCAGTGCTCGGGAACGTAGAGCAGGCCGCCCCCCACCGGCACCGGGGCCGTGGGCACCAGCACCGCGAGATAGCTGACCCCGCCGATGCGGATCGGCGTCGGGGTCGACAGCAGCGCGAGCACCGCCGCGCCGCCCGGGCCGCCGAAATGGCACCAGACGGCACTCATCGACTTCATGCCGTCCTGGTCCCGCTGCGAGAACAGCCCGACCATCTTGTGCGCCAGGTCGTACACGGTCCGCACCACCGGGATGCGGCTCACGACCGCGCTCACGATGCGCGCGACGCCGCGCTGCAGGCCGGTCTCGACGAGCAGGCCGAGCAGGAAGATGCCGAGCGCGACGAGGCCGACGCCGATCAGGTAGCCGACGATCTCCGAGCCGGTGACCCCGAGCCCGATGGCGATCATCACGCGGCCGACCGCGCTGTCGGGGCCGAGCCACTGCACCAGGATGTTGGCGGCGAAGGCGAAGACCGCCACCGTCGCCGCGAGCGGCAGCGCCGCCAGCAGCCCGGTGATGAAGATGCGCAGCAGGTGCTTGGTGGTGCGCTTCATGCCCGGGATTATCCGGGTGCCCGGGATCGGGGCCCAGCGCGGCCCGCGACGGCCGCTGCGCTAACGTCGCGCCCGCGATGCCACGGAGAGCAAGATGACCGACAACCCGGCGCCTGCCGCCCCGCCCGTCCCGGCCGCCCGCGAACGCGTCGCGAGTGCGCAGCGCGAGCGGGTGGATCGCCTGCTCGCACGGCCGCCGGTCGAGAGCCGCGGCAGTTTCGACGGACCGGCCGGCCGTCTCGAGTACCGCGCGCACGCCGCGTTCCTGCCGGTGACGGCCTCGGGGATCGAAGGCTCGGGCGGCGACGCGCGCGCCGCGGTGATGGCCACCGCCTACCTGCTCGAGGGCGCCGACCCGGCGCAAAGGCCGGTGTGCTTCGCGTTCAACGGCGGGCCGGGATCGGCCTCGCTCTGGCTGCACATGGGCGCGCTCGGTCCGAAGCGCGTCGTCGTCCCGGACGACGGCTCGACGCCGCGCCCACCCTACGAGGTAGCCGACAACCCCCACAGCTGGTTCGAGCACTTCGACCTCGTCTTCATCGATCCGCCGCACACGGGATGGTCGGCCGCCGCCGACGACGAGGCGCGCAAGTGGCTGCTGTCGGTCGACGGCGACGCCGAGGCGTTGTCCGAGGTCGTGCGGGCGTGGCTCGCGCGCCATCGCCGCTGGGCTTCGCCGGTCTATCTCGCCGGCGAGAGCTACGGGACGACGCGCGTCGCGGCCATGGCCGACCGCCGGCGGGGGCCGGGCGTCGGCCTGGCCGGGCTGGTGCTGGTCTCCTGCGCGATGGATCTGCAGGCGCTGTGCTTCGACCCGGGCAACGACCTGCCGTATGCGCTCTTCCTGCCTGCGTATGCCCAGGTGGCGCAGTTCCACGGCCTGCTGCGCGGTGCGCCGGCCGCCTCGCCCGAGGCGGCGCGGGCGGCCGCCGAGACGTTCGCGGCGGACGAGTACGTCGCGGCGCTGCATGCCGGCTCACGGCTCGCGCCCGCGCGGCGGGCTCGCGTCGCGCGCCGCGTCGCCGAGCTGACCGGGCTGCCGCGCGACCTGGTCGAGCAGTGCAACCTGCGCATCGCGGACCAGACCTTCTTCGTCGAGGCGATGCGCGACCAGGGCCGCATCGTCGGCCGCCTGGACGCCCGGGCCACCGGGCCGATGGCCGCCAGCCGGCGCCGCGACTGGGAGTTCGATCCCGGCATCGAGTCCATCCTCGCGCCCTACACGATGGGCGCGCTCGACTACTTCGGTCGCACGCTCGGGCTGCAGCACGACGAGCGCTACGAGGTGCTGTCGCGCGATGCTCACAAGGCCTGGAACTGGAACCGCGGCGACGGGCACGGCAACCAGTACGCCTGCACCAGCCCCGACCTCGCGCGTGCGCTGCGCCGCTGCGCCCACCTGCGCGTGCTCGTCGCCAGCGGCCGCTACGACCTCGGGACCCCGTACAGCGCGACCGACTGGACGCTGGCGCAGCTCGACGTGCCGTCCGAGGTGCGCGTGCGCATCGAGCACCGCTACTACGACGCCGGCCACATGATGTACACGCGCGAGGCCGATTTGACGCGCCTCAAGCGCGACCTCGCGGCGTGGCTGGGATGATGCGCGCCATGCACATCGGCATCCTCACCGGCGGCGGCGACTGCCCGGGGCTGAACGCGGTGATCCGCGCCGTCACGCTGGCGCTGGTCAACGAGTGCGGCGCGCGCGTCACCGGCATCGAGCGCGGCTTCCTGGGCCTGCTGACGCGCCGCGTGCGGCCATTGGGCATCGCCGAGGTCGCGGGCATCCTGGCCGAGGGCGGCACCATCCTCGGCACCCACAACAAGTGCGATCCGTTCCACTACTTCGGCGCCGGCGGCGCCGACTGCTCCGGCCAAGCCATGGACTTTGCGCGCGAGCTGGGGCTCGACGCACTGGTGGCGATCGGCGGCGACGGCACGATGTCGATCGCCGATCGCTTCACGGCGCTCGGCCTGCCGGTCGTCGGCGTGCCCAAGACGATCGACAACGACCTGATGGGCACCGACCGCACCTTCGGCTTCGACAGCGCGGTCGCGGTCGTCGCCGAGGCGCTCGACCGCCTGTCGACGACGGCGCGCAGCCATGGGCGCGTGATGATCGCCGAGACGATGGGGCGCTACGCGGGCTGGATCGCGCTCGAGGGCGGCATGGCCGGCGGTGCCGACGTCATCCTGCTGCCCGAGCTGCCGTTCTCGGTCGAGGCCGTGGCCGCGCGCTGCCGCGAACGCGAGTCGCGCGGCGAGCCGACCCTGGTGTGCATCGCCGAAGGCGCGCGCGTCCGCGGCGAGGGGCTGACCGTCCAGGCGACCGTGGCCGACAGCCCTGATCCACTGCGCCTGGGGGGCGTCGGGCAGGCGTTGCAGCACCGGCTGCAGCCGCTCGTCGAGAGCGAGGTGCGCACGACGCTGCTCGGCCACGTGCAGCGCGGTGGCTCGCCGACGCCGTACGACCGCGTCCTCGCCACCCGCTTCGGCTACCAGGCGGCGCAGCTGGTGCGTCGCCGGCAGTTCGGCCACATGGTCGCGCTTCAGGGCGACGATTGCACGAGCGTGCCGATCGCCCAGGTCGCCGGGCGCAACCGGCTGGTGCCCGTCGACCATGCGCTGCTGAGCGCCGCGCGCGGCATCGGCGTCGCGCTCGGCGACGACTGAGCGACTGGTCAGAGCAGGCGGCGCAGCGCCGGTTCGAGGCGCGCGAGCGCCCCGACCAGCGCCGGCTGGTCGCGCCCGAACGAGAAGTCGGCGAAGTCGAATCCCGGACCGACGGTGGCGGCGCACCAGGCGTAGTCGCCCAGCGGTTCGGCCGCCTGCCAGGCCTGCGCCGGGACGACGTGGCCGCGCCGCGCCCCGGCCTCGAGCGTGACGACCTCGAGGCGGTCGAGCGTCGGCGCGATGCACCACAGCCGCAGCGGACCGCCCTCGAGCAGGTGCCAGGCCTCGTCCGAAGCGACGCGGTGCCAGGCCGAGTGCTGGCCGCGCGCCAGCAGGAAGTCGATCGTCGTCAGCGCAGCACGCTCGCCGCGCCCGTCGTCCGGCCGCACCCGCGCGGCCGAGCGGTAAACCTCACGGTAGAAGCCGCCCTCGGGGTGCGGGGCCAGCGCGAGCCGTTGCACCAGATCGGCCGCCTGCGCGGGAAGACTTGCGCGATCGCAAGGTGTGGGCCCGGAATCCGGGGTCTGATCGGACATGTTCGAAACGCTGCCTCAGGAGGGATTGCGATGAAGGCGCTCCAGGACTTCTTCACCACCGACTACGGTCTGCTCAGCTTCGCGGTGATCGTCTTCACGGTCGGCATGGGCGTCTTCTTCGGCCGCTTCTTCAAGCGCCACATGGAGCAGGACGCCGCCGCCGCCCGGGCTCGCGGCGAACTCTGAGTCGCCGGGGGCGACCGCGTTCAAGGCTGGCGCACGTCGGCCACCGGTTCGGCGCCGAAGTCGGCGCGGTCGATCCAGGCCAGCAGCTTGGCCGCAGCGGCCGCCGGCGAGTCCAGGGCGCCCGAGGCCTTCATCTGCGCGAAGCGGCTGCGCTCGGCGAAGAGTGCCGGGTCGGCTTCGCGCAGCTGCACCTGCATCTCGGTGTCGATCACGCCCGGAGCGAGCGAGACGATGCGCGCGCCGCCTGGCTTGGCAGCTTCCTCGAGCGCGACCGCGCGCGCCAGATGGTCCAGCCCGGCCTTGGCCGCGCAGTAGGACGCGCTGCCGGCCATCGCCCGGCGGCCCAGACCCGACGAGACGAGCAGCACCTTGCGCGGCACCGCCCAGCCGGCAGTGGCGCGCAGAAATGCGGCGGTCAGCAGCATCGGTGCCTCGAGGTCGATCCGCAGCGCGCGCGCCAGGTCCGCGCCTTCGCTGTCGGCGAGCGGCGCCAGCCGCGACAGCGCCCCCGCATTGTTGACGAGCACGGCGCTGCCGACCGACGCCGGGTCGACCTGCTCGAGCCAGCGTTCGAGCCGTTCCGCCGCCGGCAGCGCATCGGCGAGGTCGATCGCCCACTGCTCCAGCGTGGAGGGGGGCGGCGCGTCGAGAGTGGCTGGCCGGCGCGACAGCGTGAGCAGCCGCACGCCGCGCGCGAGCCACTGCTCGGCCGCGGCGCGGCCCAGGCCACGCGAGGCACCGGTAAGGACGACGAGGGGCAGGCGGGCGTTCATGGGCCGCAGGATAGCGCCCGCGGCGCGACGCCGTGCGCGCCCGGCCCGTCGTCGCGCGCTGGCATGATCGCGCCGCGATGAAGCATCCGATCCTGATCGCGCTCGGTGCCGGGCTCCTCGTGCTTGCGCTGGCCTTCGTGGCGCCGCTGTGGCGCATCGCGACCGGGCCGGAACCCGGCACCTCGGCCGCCGACGCCGACCTGCCCTGGCGCGTCGAGCCGGCGGGGCCGGGTACCGTCACCGTCTTCGGGCTGCCGCTGCCGGGCGCCACGCTCGGCGACCTGCAGCGGCGCTGGGGCGACGACGCGGTGCAGGTGGCGGTGATGGCCCGGCGCGGCGAGACCGGCGCGCTCGAGGCCTACGTCGAGACCTTCCGTGCCGGCGGCGTCACCGGACGGCTGGTGGCCGCGGCGGCGGCGGACGCGGTCACCGTGAGCGGGCTGCGCGAACGCGCGCCGCGCGAAGAGCGCATCGACGCCGAGGCGACCCGGTGGCACCTGTCGCCGGGCGACCGCGACGCGGTGCGCCCGGTGCCCATCGTGGGCTACACCTTCCTCCCGTCCGCGCGGCTCGACGCCGCGACGGTGCGCCTTCGCTTCGGCGAGCCGGCCGAGCGCTGGGCGTTGCGCAAGGGCGTCGAGCAGTGGCTGTACCCCTCGATCGGCGTCGCGGTGCAGATCGACGAAGAGGGCCGCGACCTCGTCCAGTACGTCGCACCGGGCGATGTCGACGCGCGGCTGCGCGCGCCACTCGAGGCGACCGGCGCGCGCCGGCTGGACGTCTGAACGCTCCGTCGCCCGCTCGCGCGTCGCGCGACGCCCCCGGCCGGTCAGAAGGGCACCGCCGACCCGAAGCGCATGGGCGCCCCGTGCATCGGGTGTGCGAAGGCCAGCGCGCACGCGTGCAGCAGCAGCCTGGTCGCGGCGGGGGATGGGCCTTCGACCGCTTCGGCGTACAGCGCGTCGCCGACCATCGGATGGCCGATCGCCTGCAGGTGCACGCGCAGCTGGTGCGTCCGGCCCGTGACCGGTTCCAGTTCGAGGCGGGTGGCCGGCGCGCCGCCGGGCCCGCACGCATGCCCGATCGTGCGCCATCGCGTCAGCGCCGGGCGCCCGTGCACGGCGTCCACGCGCTGCCGCGGACGGCGTGGCCAGTCCGCCGCCAGCGGCAGATCGATCGTGCCGGCCGCGGTCGCGACCCGGCCGTGCACGACCGCGACGTACGTCTTGCGGACCTCGCGCCGCTCGAACGCCCGCGCAAGCCTGCGCTGCGAGGCGGCGCCGCGCGCCAGCACCATCAGGCCCGACGTCGCCATGTCGAGCCGGTGCACGACGAGCGCGTCGGCCCAGCGCGCCACCGCGCGTCGCGCGATGCTGTCGGCGCGGTCGTCGCCGCGACCGGGCACGGCGAGCATGCCGGCCGGCTTGTCGACGACGACCAGTGCCTCGTCCTCGTGCACGACGATCAGCCCGTCCATGCGGCGCGAGCATAGGACGCCGCCGTGGGGTGTGCGCCACAGCGGCCGACGCTCGGCTTGACGGGTCGATGCGCCGAGGCGCACATTCGCAGTCCCTTTCGGCCGAACACAGGAGGACGCACGATGATTGCCCGCTTCGATGCCCCTGCGTCGGCCAGCGCCCGCTGAGCCACTGCGCCCGCTGCGACCCGTGAGTCGCGGCCTCGTCGTCCCGCCCTGCCGCGTCGCACGCGGCTGAGCCGAACGACCTCGAGCCGCCCGCCGTCACGCGCGTCTGCGCGCACGGCCTGCGCGGCGCTGCTGCGCCGACACCCCGCTGCCGCGGCCCGACCGCGACTCGATTCCCTGCTTCGCGCGAGCGTGCCCGAGGGCCGCGTGCGCGCGGCCAGCCTCGCCCTGCAATGACCACTTCCTCTCACGAAGACCGCGACTTCCGCATCCCCCCGCCATCGACTCTTCTCGATTCACACGACCTCGATGCCTTGCGCGGCATCGGCCTGCGACCGCCGTTCGACGCGCGCCTCGCCACCCTGTCCGCGACCGAGTGCCTGCACCGCGTCGCCGAAGTCCACCGCGACGCGGTGCTGCTGCACGACGGCAAGACGCTGCGCCGGGCCCGACTGCGCGCCGCGTTGCGCACCCGCCTCGACGACGAGGACGACGAGGTCGCCGTCGGCGACTGGGTCGTCGCCGAGTGCAATGCGTTCGGCGAGTGGTGGGTCGACGACCGCCTCCCCCCCTGCAGCCAGATCGCCCGGCGGCGGCATGACGGCCGCGACAAGGCCGAGCGCACGGTGGTCGCCGCCAATGTCGACACCGTGTTGCTGGTGATGGGCCTGGACCTCGACTTCAACCTCCGGCGACTGGAGCGCTACCTCGTCCTCGCCCGGCTCTCCGGGGCGCTCCCGGTGGTCGTGCTGACCAAGCGCGACCTGTGCGCGGATCCCGGCGACCGGCTTCGCGACGCGGTCGCCCTGCTGCCGCCCGGTGCCGCGGTGCTCGCGCTGGACGCGCTGCGCGACGACGTGCCCGGGGCGCTGGCGCCCTGGCTCGCGCCGGGCGCGACGCTCGCGATGGTCGGATCCAGCGGTGCCGGGAAGAGCACGCTGACCAATGCGCTGCTGCGCGACCACGTGCAGCCGACCGGCGGCACGCGCCGCGGCGACGGCCGCGGCCGCCACACCACGACGTCGCGCTCGCTGCATCGCACCCCCGAAGGCGCCTGCGTCATCGACACGCCGGGCCTGCGCACGCTGCGGCTCGACGGCGACGACGACGCGATCGCCGGCGGCTTCGACGACATCGCCGCGCTGGCGAAGCGCTGCCGGTTCCGCGACTGCCGGCACCAGGACGAGCCCGGCTGCGCCGTTCGCGGCGCGATCGACGACGCCCGGGTGCGCAACTTCCACAAGCTGCAGCGCGACGCGCGGCGCGACGCGATGAGCGCGCTCGAGCGCCGCGCCGAGGTCGGCCAGTGGAAGATCCGCGCCAGGGCTGCGCGCGCGCGCCTGGCGCAGAAGAAGTCAGCGTGACGTCGGCGACGGTTCGCGCGGCTCCGGGGGTCGGTGGTCGACGAGGCGATCGCGCGTTGCCAGTGCGGGAAACAGCCGCCACCACGCGGCGACGACGAGCAGCGTGGCCAACGCGCCCGCCGCGGCCGCCGCGGGCGCGCCGACCAGCGCGGCCGCCGCCCCGGCGCGGAACTCGCCCAGCTGGTTCGATGCCCCGATGAAGAGCGAGTTGACGGCGCTCACGCGGCCGCGCATCGGGTCGGGCGTCTCCAGCTGCACGAGGCTCTGGCGCACGACGATGCTGATCATGTCGGCCGCACCGGCCAGCGCCAGCGTCGCCAGCGAAAGCCACAACGCGGTCGACAGCGCGAACCCGAGCGTGGCCACGCCGTAGACCCCGACACCGGCCATCAGCAGCGGCCCGGCGCGGCGCCTCACCGGCCAGCGGGTGATCACGAGCGCCATCGCCAGTGCACCGACCGCGGGGGCGGCGCGCAGCAGGCCCAGCCCCCAGGCGCCTGTGTGTAGCACGTCTTTGGCGAAGACGGGCAGCAGCGCCGCGACGCTTCCCATCAGCACCGCGAACAGGTCGAGCGTCGTCGCGCCCAGGACGAGCGGCCTTTGCCAGACGAAGCGCAGCCCCGCGGTGAGCGAATCGAAGGTCGCCGGATGCGTCGGCGTGTCGTGCTCGTGCCGGATAGCGAGCGCGAAGGCGGTGCCGGCAACGAACAGCGCTCCGGCGAGCGCGTAGGCCACGGTCGCCCCCGCGAGGTAGGCGAATCCGCCGACCGCCGGGCCGGCAATGATTGCCGACTGCAGGCCGATCGACGAGAAGGCGAGCGCGCGGGCGAGCAGCCGGGGCGGCACGAGCGCCGGCGTCAGCGCCTGCTGCGCCGGCATCTGGAACGCGCGCACGGCACCAAGCACGACCGCGGCCCCCAGCAGCAGCCGGCGGTCGATCCATCCGCCGGCATGGGCCGCGCCGAGCAGCAGCGCCAGCAGCGCCTGCACCGCGAGCGTCGCCGCCAGAAGCCGCGCCCGATGGCGACGGTCGACGGTCTGGCCGGCAGGAAGCGCCAGCAGCATCGCGGGCACGAACTGCAGCAGCCCGAGCAGCCCCAGGTCCCAGGCCGATGCCGTCAACTCGTACATCTGCCAGCCCAGCGCCACCAGCAGCATCTGCTGTGCCGACGTGCCCAGCACCCGGGCCGCCCACAGATGCAGGTAGGCGCGCTCGGCCCACAGCGCCCGCATCCCGCCGTCGTCGCCGGCATCGTCGGGAGCGGGGGGCAGGGCTGGCACGGTCCGGGGGCGGGGGCGGGCGGCACCACGATACACGGGCTGCGCGACGCGGCCGTCCCGGACCGCCGCGCCGACTCCGGGCGGCGTCGCGGCCCGGACGCCCTGCTAAGCTGCGTGGGAGATGCCAGCCCTTCCGTCCGGGGCGCCCGTCGAGGTGCCGAATGCGTTGCCCCCGGGAACCCGGCTGGGCGAATTCGAGATCCGCCGCGTGCTCGGGGTCGGCGGCTTCGGCATCGTCTACCTCGCGTTCGACCACGCACTCGAGCGCGAGGTGGCGGTGAAGGAGTACATGCCCGCGTCGCTGGCGGGCCGCAGCGGCGCGCACGAGGTCTCGCTGCGATCCGGCGCCGATGCCGACAGCTTCGCGCTCGGCCTGCGCTCGTTCGTCAACGAGGCGCGCCTGCTCGCGCGCTTCGATCACCCGTCGCTGCTCAAGGTGCATCGGTTCTGGGAGGCCAACGGCACGGCCTACATGGCGATGCCCGTGCTGCGCGGCCGCACGCTGCGCGAGGTTCGCGAGGCCATGCCTCGTCCGCCGGACGAGCCCTGGTTGCGCTCGATGCTCGATCCGCTGCTCGGCGCGATCGAGCGACTGCACTCCGAAGACGTGTTCCACCGCGACATCGCGCCCGACAACATCGTCGTCGAGGAGGGCGGGCGGCCGGTGCTGCTGGACTTCGGTGCGGCGCGCCGCGTCCTCGGAGACCGCAGCCAGGCGTTGACCGCCATCCTGAAGCCGGCCTATGCGCCGATAGAGCAGTACGGCGAGTCGACCGGCGTCAAGCAGGGCGCGTGGACGGACCTCTATGCGCTCGGCGCGACCTTGCACTACCTGCTGCTCGCGCATCCGCCGCTGCCGGCGACCACGCGTGCCGTCCACGACGAGCAGCCCGCTCTCGCGTCGATGGCGTTGCCCGGCTGCTCGCCACGCTTCCTGCGCATCGTCGACTGGATGCTCGCGCCGCGCCCGGCCGACCGGCCGCAGAGCGTCGCGCAGCTGCGGGCCGTGCTGCAAGGCCAGGCCGAGCCGCCGTCCGGACCGGTCGCGTGGGCACCGACCGTCCCGATCGGCGCCGGTGCGTCCGAGGCCCCGACCATCGTCGTGGCGCGAGCCGGTGCCGTGGCGTCGGCCGCGCCCGCGACGGTACCGCGCAGTGCTCCCGCGCCTGCGCGCGTGGACGCTCCGGCGCCGGCTGCGGTGGCCGTGCGGCCCACGCGGTCGAACGCGGCGCTCGGCGTCGCGATCGGCTTCACGGCGGCGGTGATCGCCATCGGCGCGCTCTGGTGGCTGGGACGTCCCGCGCCGCCCGCCGCGCCCATGCCGGTGGCCGCTTCGGCGCCGGCCGGGTCCGGGACATCGACGACGCCGCTGCCGGCGCCCGCCGATCCTGCTTCGGCGCAGGCGATCGCGGGCACCCCGGACGTCGTCGCCCCGGCGGCGACCGCCCCGACCGCGACGTCCCCGGCGCCGGTCGCTACGCCACGGCCACCGGCACGACCGCCGGTCGATCGACGTGCCGCGGCGGTGCCGGCCCCGGAAACCCCGTCGCCGACGCCGGCCCCGGCCGCGCCGGCGCCGCCCGTGGCGGCGTCACCTGCACCTCCGGCGGCCCCCGCGTCCGGATTCGCGCCGGCGCCTGCGCTGCGGCCACCCAGCCAGACCTGCGAAGGCCGCTGGGCGATCGCGCTGTGGCGCTGCTATGACCGCGAATGCCGGCTTCCCGGTCTGCGCGACCACCCCGAGTGCGTCGCGTGGCGCGCACAGCAGAACCCGCAGGACCGACCCCCCTGATGCCCGGGCGTCCCGGCGCGGTGCGGCCCGGGAAACGATCGATGGCCGGCTCGGTCGCGTCGCGCGATGATCGCTCTCCACCGGAGACGACATGACCTCCAACGCCCCCGCCGCCCGCCGCCCGCACCACGCAGTCTGGCCCGCGAGGCTGCCGCGCGAGTTGGCCATCCCCTCGACGTCGCTGTGGTTCAACCTCGAGGTCTCGGCGACGCGCCACCCCGGGAAGACCGCCCATCGCTTCTTCGGCCGCGACCTGCGCTACGACGCGCTCAGGCAGCAGGCCGAGGCGCTCGCGGGCTGGCTGCAGCGCAAGGGCCTGGGCCGCGGCGACCGCGTCGTGCTGTGCATGCAGAACTGCCCGCAGTTCGTGGTCGCGTTCTACGCCGTCGTGCGTGCCGACGCGGTCGTGGTGCCGGTCAACCCGATGAACCGGGCCGACGAACTGGCGCACTGCCTGTCCGATGCCCAGGCCCGCTTCGCGATCACCAGCGCCGACCTCGCGCCGCTGCTCGACGCCGCGTCGCGGCAGCTCCCCGAAGCGCAGCGCCTGCGACAGCTCGTCGTCGCCCGGCTCGGCGACGCGATGCCCGAGGGCGCGCTCGACGCCGACGAGGCGCCATCGCCGCAGGTGCTGGACTGGCTGCGCGCCGACCCGCCGCTGCCGCCCGGTGCGGTGCGCTGGTCCGACGCGATCGCAGCCGGCGAGGCCCCGGCGCCGCACCGGGCAGTGGCCGACGACCTCGCGCTGCTCCCCTACACGTCGGGGACGACGGGACTGCCCAAGGGCTGCATGCACACGCACCGCACGCTGATGGCCAATGCCGTCGCCGGTCCGTGGAGCCACGCCGGCGCCGAGAGCATCTCGCTCGGCGTCGTGCCGATGTTCCACATCACCGGGCTCATGTACGGGGTGCTCGCGCCGGTCTACATGGCATCGACCGTCGTCGTCATGCCGCGCTGGGACCGCGAGCTCGCGGGGCGGCTGATCTCGCGCCACCGCATCACGCACTGGACCTGCATCCCGACCATGGTCATCGACCTGTTCGCGAGCCCGAACTACCGCAGCTTCGACCTGTCGAGCCTGCGCAGCCTGTCCGGAGGAGGCGCGGCGATGCCGCACGCGGTGGCCGAACGCGTCGAGCGCGAGTTCGGCATCACCTTCGCCGAGGGCTACGGCCTCACCGAGACCGCTGCACCGAGCCACGCCAACCCGCCCGAGCGCGCCAAGCTGCAGTGCCTGGGCATTCCGATCTTCGGCGTCGACTCGCGCGTCGTCGACCCCGCGACGCTGCGCGAGCTGCCGCCGGGCGAGGTCGGCGAGATCGTCACGCACGGCCCGATGGTGTTCAAGGGCTACTGGGGCCAGCCCGAGGCGACGCGCAACGCCTTCGTCGAGATCGACGGCAAGCCCTTCTTCCGCACCGGCGACCTGGGCCGCGTCGACGAGGAGGGCTACTTCTTCATCACCGACCGGCTCAAGCGCATGATCAACGCCAGCGGCTACAAGGTCTGGCCGAGCGAGGTCGAGCTCATGCTCTACAAGTGCCCGTGGGTCCAGGAGGCCTGCGTCATCGCGGCGCGCGACGACTACCGCGGCGAAACCGTCAAGGCCGTCGTCGTGCTGCGCGTCGAGGCGCGCGGCCAGGCACGCGAGCAGGACATCGTCGACTGGGCGCGCGAGCACATGGCGGCCTACAAGGT
>JALORQ010000045.1 GCA_025458805.1 Rubrivivax sp. | reverse complement strand
CGCACGACCTCGAGCAGCTTCATCACGTTGGCCGGGCTGAAGAAGTGCGTCCCGATCACGTCCTGCGGGCGCTTCGTGAACGCGGCGATCCGGTCGACGTCGAGCGTCGAGGTGTTGGTGGCCAGGATGGCACCCGGCTTCGCCACCTCGTCGAGCGTGCGGAAGACCTTCTCCTTGACGCCCATCTCCTCGAAGACGGCCTCGATCACCATGTCGGCGTCGCGGAGGTCGTCGTAGGCCAGGGTCGGCTTCAGGAGGCCCATCCGCTGCTCGAGCTTCTCGGGCGTGAGCTTGCCCTTCCTGACCTGGCCCTCGTAGTTGCGGCGGATCGTCGTCAGCCCGCGGTCGAGCGCCTCCTGCGTGGTCTCGAGGATCGTGACCGGGATCCCCGCGTTGAGGAAGTTCATGCTGATGCCGCCGCCCATGGTGCCGGCGCCGATCACCGCGACCTTGCCGACCGGGCGCTGCGGCGTGTCCTCGGGCACGTCGGCGATCTTCGACGCGGCGCGCTCGCCGAAGAAGGCGTGACGCAGCGCCTTGCTCTCGGGCGTGACCATCAGCGCGGCAAAGAGCTCGCGCTCGTACGCCAAGCCCTCGTCGAAGCGGCGCTTGACCGCCGCCTCGACCGCGTCGACGCACTTCGGCGGCGCCGGGAAGTGGCGCGCCACGGCCTTCGCGGTGTTGCGCGCGAACTGGAAGTACGCATCGGCATTGGGATGCACGGCGCGAAGGTCGCGCACGCGCGGCAGCGGCGCGCCGGTGGCGTGCGCCGCGCCCCGCTCGGCCGCGAAGGCGCAGGCCTCGTCGAGCAGGTCGCCCGAGGCGAGCCGGTCGAACAGCTTCTGCCCCGGGATCGCGGCCAGCACCTCGCTCTTCACCGGCTCGCCGCTGACGATCATGTTGAGCGCGGTCTCGACGTCGAGCACGCGCGGCAGCCGCTGCGTGCCACCGGCGCCGGGCAGCAGGCCGAGCTTCACTTCCGGCAGCGCGACCTGGGTGCCGGGCGCGGCGACGCGGTAGTGGCAGCCCAGCGCGAGCTCGAGCCCGCCGCCCATGCAGACACTGTGGATCGCGGCAACGACGGGCTTGCCGGCGGCCTCGATCATCGCGATCAGCGAAGGCAGGTTGGGCTCGGCCAGCGCCTTGGGCGACCCGAACTCGCGGATGTCGGCCCCGCCCGAGAACGCGCGGCCGGCGCCGGTGATCACGATCGCGCTGATGGCCGGGTCGGCGAGCGCACGCTCGATCGCCTCGGCGATGCCGCGCCGCGTCTCGAAGCCCAGTCCGTTGACCGGCGGGTTGTTCATCGTGACGACGGCCACCTGGCCGCGCGGTTCGATGCTGGCGCTCATGCGGTCTCCTCGGGACAGAAAATAGAACGGTCGTTCGATTCTAGGCCGGCAGACGCTGCCGCGGCCGTCGCCGGCGCGACATCGCGCGCCACGCGCAGGGCATCAGACCTCGAGCCACTCGCGCCGCACGTAGGCATTCGCGCGCAGCTCGGCCGGGGTGCCCTCGAAGACGATCTGGCCGTGCCCCATCACGAGGCAGCGGTCGGCGACCTCGAGGGCGATGGTGAGCTTCTGCTCGACGAGCAACACGGCGAGGCCGCGCCGCTTGAGCTCGCGCAGGTACTCGGCGACGAGCTCGACGATCTTCGGCGCCAGGCCCTCGGTCGGCTCGTCGATCATGATCAGCTCCGGGTCGCCCATCAGCGTGCGGCAGAGCGTCAGCATCTGCTGCTCGCCGCCGGACAGCACGCCCGCCTCGGTGTGCTGCCGCTCCTTGAGGCGCGGGAACATGCGGTACATGTCGTCGAAGGACCAGCGGCCCTGTGCGCCGGCCCGCTTCTCGCCGAGCTGGAGGTTCTGGTGCACCGTGAGGGTCGGAAAGATGTCGCGGTTCTCGGGCACGTAGCCGATGCCCGAATGCGCGATCTCGAAGGCCTTGCGTCCGAGGATCTGCGCCTCGCGCCAGCGGATCGACCCGGTGCCTTCGACCAGACCCATGATCGTCTTCACGGTCGTCGAGCGTCCCGACCCGTTGCGTCCGAGCAGGCTGACGATCTCGCCGCCACGCACCGTGAAGTGCACGCCGTGCAGCACGTGGCTCTTGCCGTAGTAGGCGTGGACGTTGTCGAGCTCGAGCATCGTCAGGCCCCCTGCGCCGCCGATGCCGCCTGCTCGGCGAGCACCGAGCCGAGGTAGGCCTCCTGCACGCGCGCATTGGCGCGCACCGCGCCCGGCGTATCGAAGGCGATGACCTCGCCGTAGACCAGCACCGCGATCTTGTCGGCGAGACCGAAGACCACGCCCATGTCGTGCTCGACGGTCAGCAGCGTCTTGCCGACCGTGACCTCGCGGATCAGGTTGACGAAGCGCGAGGTCTCGCTCTTGCTCATGCCGGCCGTCGGCTCGTCGAGCAGGATCACGCTCGCGCCGCCGGCGATCGTCACCCCGATCTCGAGGGCGCGCTGCTCCGCGTAGGTCAGGTTCATCGCGAGCACGTCGCGCCGCCGGTCGAGCTTGATCATCTCGAGGACTTCCTCGGTGCGGTCGTTGGCGTCGCGCAGGTCGGCGAGGAAGGTCCAGAACGAGTAGCGGTGGCCAAGGCTCCACAGCACCGCGCAGCGGATGTTCTCGAACACCGACAGCCGCGTGAACAGGTTGCTGACCTGGAAACTGCGCGCCAGCCCGCGGCGGTTGATCTCGAACGGCTTGAGCCGGTGCACCGGCTCGCCGTGCAGCAGGATCTCGCCCGAGGTCGGCGCGAAGCGGCCGCTGATCAGGTTGAACAGCGTGCTCTTGCCGGCCCCGTTCGGACCGATGATCGCGACGCGCTCGCCGGGCTGCACGACGAGGCTCGCGCCGCGGATGATCTCGGTCTTGCCGAAGCTCTTGCGCACGTCGCGCAGCTCGACCGCGGGCGTCGCGCCGCTCACAGCGACTCCCTCCGCTTGATCTCCTTCTCGATCTCCTCCTGCACCTGGCCCCACTGCCGCGTGAACTGGCGCCGCGTCAGCTCGAACAGCGCCACACCGACGACGAGCACGAAGGCCGCGCCGAACCAGCTGTCGAAGGAGTGCGCGTCGAGCGGCACGCCCATGAAGGTGAGCGTCGGCCCCAGCGCCTGGTTGAGCTGCAGGTGGTAGACCATCTCGATCATCGCGCCGGCGCCGGCCAGCACGACGAACGCGGTGCCGCCGAGCGCGAGGTACGAGGTCCAGACCTGGCGCAGCTTGCCGAACGACGCGAGCCGCAGGTTCATCATGATCAGGCTCGAGATGCCGCCGGGCGCGTACATCACCATGAACGTGAACACGAGGCCCAGGTAAAGCAGCCAGGCCTGCGTGAGTTCGGACAGCAGCACCAGCGCCAGCACCATCAGCACGGCGCCGATGATCGGGCCGAAGAAGAAGACCGCGCCGCCGAGGAAGGTGAACAGCAGGTACGCCCCCGAGCGCGCGGCGCCGACGACCTCGGCGGTGACGATCTCGAAGTTGAGCGCCGCGAGCCCGCCCGAGATGCCCATGAACAGGCCGGACGCGACGAAGGCGAAGTAGCGCACGTACTGCGTGTTGTAGCCGATGAACTCGACGCGCTCCGGGTTGTCGCGCACCGCGTTGAGCATGCGGCCGAGCGGCGTACGCGTGAAGGCGAACATCGCCGCGGTGCAGACGAAGGTGTAGATCGCGATCAGGTAGTACAGCTCGATCTGCGGGCCGAAGCTGATGCCGAAGAAGCGCTCGCCGGCGACGCGGTTGCCGCTGATCCCGCACTCGCCGCCGAAGAAGCCGGGGAACATCAGCGACATCGCCCACACCAGCTCGCCGACGCCGAGGGTGATCATCGCGAACGGCGTGCCGGCCTTCTTCGTCGTGACCCAGCCGAGCAGCGCCGCGAACAGCGCGCCGAACAGGCCGCCGACGAGCGGGATCGCGCTCACCGGCAGCGACAGGCTGCCGTTGGAGACGAGGTTGAGCGTGTGGATCGCGAAGAACGAGCCCAGCCCCGAGTAGACCGCGTGGCCGAAGCTCAGCATGCCGCCCTGGCCGAGCAGCATGTTGAAGGCGAGGCAGGCGATGATCGCGATGCCCATCTGCGACAGCATCGTCAGCGACAGGCTGCTGGTCCAGATCAGCGGCGCGACCGCCAGCATCAGCGCGTACAGCCCCCAGACGATCCACCGGCCGACGTTGTACGGCCGGAAGTGGACATGCGGGCGGGACTCGTGGATGTGCGGCATCGTGGGCGTCAGCCTTCCCGCGTGCCGAAGAGGCCCTTCGGACGGAAGATCAGGATCAGCACCAGCAGCAGGTACGGCAGGATCGCCGCGACCTGGCTCAGCTTGACGCTCCAGACCGCGTAGCCGAAGGTCTCGGGCGTCACCGCCATGCCGAGCGCTGTCAGCCCGTCCGCGATGCTGCGGTCACTGCCGACGGCGAAGCTCTCGATGACGCCGAGGCCGACGCTGGCGACGAACGCCCCGGCGAGCGAACCCATGCCGCCGATCACGATGACCGCGAAGACCACGGCGCCCACCGCCAGCGCCATCGAGGGCTCGGTGACGCGCAACGCGCCGCCGATGACGCCGGCCAGTGCCGCCAGCGCCGTGCCACCGCCGAACACCAGCATGAAGACGCGCGGCACGTTGTGGCCCAACGCCTCGACCATCTCGGGGTGCGTGAGCGCGGCCTGGATGACCAGACCGATGCGGGTTCGCGTGAGCAGCAGCCAGATCGCCAGCAGCATGAGCACCGCGACGCCCATGCCGAAGGCACGGAAGGCCGGGAAGGTCGTGCAGATCGCGTCGGCCGCGGTGCGGCAGATCTCGGGCGGGGCGCCCCAGGCGATCGAGAGCGACTCCGTCCGGTCCACGATCGTGAACAGCGGGCCGCGCAGCGACTCGGGCGGCAGGAAGTTGACCGGCTGGCGCCCCCAGACCAGCTGCACCAGCTCGAGGATGATGTAGCTGAGCCCGAAGGTGATCAGCAGTTCGGGCACGTGCCCGAACTTGTGCACTCGGCGCAGCGCGAAGCGCTCGAACGCGGCGCCCAGCAGCCCGACGATCGGCGGCGCCAGCACCAGCCCCCACCAGAAGCCGACGACCTGCGTCACCGAGTAGGCGACGTAGGCGCCGAGCATGTAGAAGCTCGCGTGAGCAAAGTTCAGCACGCCCATCATGCTGAAGATCAGCGTCAGCCCCGACGCCAGCATGAACAGCAGCAGCCCGACGGACAGGCCGTTGAGCAGCGAGATGAGCAGGTAGGAGGCGTCCATGCAGGTCGCTCAAGCGACACGGCGCGGCGCCGCGATGGCGCCGCGCCGTACTGCGTCGGGTCGAGTGCCGCTCAGGGGCGCTTCATCTGGCACGAGGTCGGCGTGCTCGCGACATAGGGCGGCAGCGTGCGCACTTCCTGGAAGTTGAAGCCGGTGTTCTCGACGCTGTAGGGCACCTTCGGCGTCGCCTTGCGCCACTCGCTGATGATCACCGGCTGCTGGAGCTGGTGGTCGAGCTTGCGCATCTCGACCTCGCCGTTGAAGCCCTGGAAGCGGATGCCGCTCATCGCCCTGGCGACCGCCACCGGCTCGGTGGTCTTCGCAGCCGCCATGCCCGCGGCCAGCATCGCCAGGCCGTTGTACGTCTGGCCGGTGTACCAGTCGTCGTTGAAGCGCTTCTTGAACTCGTCCTGGAAGCCCTGGATCCCCGGCAGCCCGTTGTGGATGATCGACACCTGACGCACCGGACCGCCGGTCCAGTTGGCCAGGGCCGTCGGCGTGCCGGTGACGCCGCCGTAATAGAGATAGAACGCCGCCTTGAGCCCGGCGTCGTTGGCCGCCTTGATCAGCAGCGTCATGTCCGGTCCCCAGTTGCCGGTGACCACGGCGTCGGCACCGCTGGCCTTGATCTTCGCGACGAACGGCGCGAAGTCCTTGACCTGGCCCAGCGGGTGCAGGTCCTCGCCGGCGATCTTGATGTCGGGGCGCTTGCGCGCGATGCCTTCCTTGAAGAAGCGGGCGACCTGCTGGCCGTGCGCGTAGTTCTGGTTGATCAGGTAGACGCTCTTGATCTCGGGCTGATCCTTCATGTAGCTGGTCAGCGCCTCCATCTTCATCGTCGTGTCGGCGTCGAGGCGGAAGTGCCAGAAGCTGCAGCGCTCGTTGGTGAGCGCGGGGTCCACCGCGGCGTAGTTGAGGAACACGACCTCCTTGCCGGGGTTGCGCTCGTTGTGCTTGGTCACGGCGTCGGAGATGGCCGCCGCGGCGCCCGAACCGTTACCCTGCACGATGTAGCGGATGCCCTGGTCGATCGCCGCCTTGACGGTGTTCAGGCTCTCCTGCGGAGAACCCTTGTTGTCGAAGCCGACGACCTCGAACTTGACGCCGGCCGCGTTCTTCTTGCTGAAGTGCTCGGCCATGAACTGCCAGCTCTTGAGCTGGTTCTGGCCGACGGCCGCGAACGGACCCGACAGCGGGTCCATGAACGCGATGCGTACGGTCTGTCCGGCCTGGGCGTGGGCCCAGCCGCCGGCAAGTGCCATGGCGGCGCCCACGGACAGGCCGAAGAGGCGCCGGGTGATGGGGGTGTTCATCGCTGTCTCCTTTGGCAGGCAATTGGCACGCAAGCAAACCCCGGGACGGTACCGGAACGCCAAAACCCCGTTCTTCAGGGCATACCCCGAACGTCTGTCGCGCCCGGGACATCCGCCGCCCCCGGAACCCCTGCCGCAGTGCCGAAGCCTCGGGAGCGCGACAATGCCTCTGCGTGAAACGTGACGGTCGGTGTTCTCGCCGACGCTTAGCCTCCCCGCCATGAGCCTGTTCAAGCCGAACCCTCCGCCCCACGGGCACGACGACCCGCGATATCCGGTGCGCAAGAGCGACGCCGAGTGGCGCGCCCGGCTCGACCCGATGCAGTACCAGGTCGCACGTCACGCCGCGACCGAGCGCGCCTTCACGGGCAAGTACTGGGACCACTTCGAGCCCGGCAGGTACCTGTGCGTCGGCTGCGGCACGCCGCTGTTCGAGTCGCGCACCAAGTTCGATGCCGGCTGCGGCTGGCCCAGCTACTGGGAGCCCGTCAATGCCGACGTGGTCGAGCGCGTCGTCGACCGCAGCCACGGGATGGTGCGCGTCGAGGTGCGTTGCCAGCGCTGCGGCAGCCACCTCGGGCACGTCTTCGACGACGGACCGGCACCGACGGGCGAACGCTACTGCATCAATTCCGCCGCCATCGACTTCGATCCGGCGCGATGAACGATTCCGTACCGCGCCCCGGTGCCGCAGCGATCGAGTCCCGGCTGCGCGAGGCACTCGCGCCGGCGGCGGTCGAGGTCAGCGACGACAGCCACCGACATGCGGGCCACGCCGGCGCGCGCGAGGGCGGGCACTATTCGGTGCTGGTGCGCAGCGCCCGCTTCGCCGGGCTGTCGCGGGTCCAGCGCCATCGCCTTGTGTATGATGCCCTAGGGCCTTGGATGCGCCAGGGTATCCACGCGCTCGCCATCGACGCGCGTTCGACCGACGAACCCTGATCCGCCCGGCCGGCAACCGGCCGCCCGGCCCCATCGGCGACCCGCGCCGAGCGGCCGTCCTCCCGACCACCCCCCGATGAAGCCGTTCCGTTCCCGCCTGCGCCCGGCCGTCGCCGCGGCCGCCGTCGCCCTGCTGCTGCCCGTTGCGGCGCAGGCCCAGAACATCGCGATCGTCAACGGCAAGCCCGTGCCCAAGGCGCGCGTCGACACGCTGCTGCAGCAGGCGGCGCGGGCCGGCCAGCCCGTCGGCCCCGAGCTCGAGGCGCAGGCGCGCGATCAGGTCGTTCTGCGCGAGATCTTCACCCAGGAAGCCGAGCGCCGCGGCCTGGCGACCGCGCCGGAGTACCGGGCGCAGATGGAGCTGGCGCGCCAGAGCATCCTCATCCGCGAACTGTTCGAGGATTTCCGCCGCAAGAACCCGGTCAGCGACGAGCAGGCGAAGGTCGAGTACGACAAGTTCAAGGCCCAGGCCAGCGGCACCGAGTACCGGGCACGCCACATCCTGGTCGAGAAGGAAGACGAGGCCAAGGGCCTGATTGCGCAGATCAAGGCCGGCGCCAAGTTCGAGGATCTCGCGAAGAAGCATTCGAAGGACCCCGGCTCGGGCGAGAACGGCGGCGACCTCGACTTCGCGAAGCCCGATGCCTACGTGCCCGAGTTCGGCCAGGCGATGGCCGCGCTGAAGAAGGGCGAGATGACCGAGACGCCGGTTCGCACGCAGTTCGGCTGGCACGTCATCAGGCTCGAGGACACGCGCGAGGCGCCGTTCCCCGCCTTCGACGACGTGAAGGAACAGATCAAGCAGCGGCTCGAGCAGGTCAAGCTGCAGCAGTTCCAGGAGGAACTGCGCGCCAAGGCGAAGACGGACTACCAGTTCGCGGCTCAGTGAAAGCCGCTCGGCCGCCCGGCGTGGCGGCCGAGCGGTTCAGGGCAGTTCGAGCGAGAGGTCCGCGCGCGGCGTCCAGCCGGCGTCGGTTGCGTCGGCGGTGCCAGACCGGCCTTCGCCGCGCACTCGCGGCGCTGCCAGGAAGATGCGCTCGGCGCCCAGGCCTCGGGCGACCAGCAGGTCGCGCACGGCCAGGCCGCGCTGCAGCCCCAGCTCGCGCGCGCGCTCGGCGTCGGCCGGCATCGCGGCCAGCAGCCTCGCCTCCATCTCGGGCACCGGGATGTCCTTGACCATCCGCAACGCGTTGCGCGGCTTGTCCGGCAACGGCGCGTCGGCGTAGAGGCGCCGCACCAGGCCCTCGCGCTCCTCGGGCGTCGGCGGCGGCAGGGGCGCATCCGCCGACGCGCCGCCCCGCGTGCTCCGGCGCCGCTGCTCGGCGGCGAGGCGGGACTCCAGCGCCACGCGCCTCATCGCATCGGCCTCGATGGCCGCATCGGCGCTGCCGGTCACGGTGAGCCGCAGCGATGGCCGGTCCTGGAGCGCCTTCGCGACACGGTCGACCACGCCGCCGCCAGACGGCGCGAGCCGCGCGGTGCCGGGCTCGAAGTCGACGTGGCTCAGCTCCTCGCCGCCGCCGGACAGCAGCGCGAACGGTGCCGTCAGGGCCTTGCCGATCAGGTTGACGATGACCTTGACCACGAGGCCGAAGACGCTGAACTGCGGATCGTTGATCGAGCCGCTGATCGGAAGGTCGATGTCGATGACGCCGTGCCGGTCCGAGAGCAGCGCCACGGCGAGCCGCACCGGCAGCGTCGTGGCATCGGGACTCTCGATCTTCTCGCCGAAGGTCAGCTGGTTGAGGACGATCTGGTTGCGCGCCTGCAGGCGGCCGTCGGGGTCGACGCGGTACGCGACGTCCAGGCTCAGCTTGCCGCGCTCGATGGCGTAGCCGGCGTACTTGCCGGCATAAGGGGACAGCGGCGCCAGTTCCAGGTTCGTGGCGCGCGCCGCGACGTCGAGCGCCAGCGGGTCGGCCGTCGGATTGAGCGCACCGCGGATCTCGAGCTGCGCCGTTCCGGCAGCGCGACCCGTCACCTCGAGCGTCGCCATCGAGCGCTCGGTCGAGCTGAAGCGGCCCAAGCGGCCTTCCAGCTCGGTCAGCTCGGCGGCGTAGCTCGGCCGGATGAAGCGGTCGCGGAAATCGACGCGGCCGCGCGTGAAGCGGACCGACTGCACGCTGAGGTCCAGCGGCCAGGGCTGCGCCACGCCGGCAATGGGCCCGGCCGCCGATGCCGCGGGCGCCGCGTCCGCCTGCGCCCCGGTCGCTTCCGTTCCGGGCGAGATCGTGCCTGCGGGCGCGGGTCGCGGGCCGATGTCGCGCAGATTGAAGCGCCCCTGCTCGGTGATCACGAGCTGCGAGTGGAAGTCGCTCAGGAACACCTCGCCGATCTCGATCGCGGGTCGCGTCCCGGGCGCGATGCGCACCGCCAGTGGCTGCAGCGTGAGGGACTGCCACGCGAGCAGCTCGTCACCGGCGGTGGCCGCACCGTCGTCGGCGCGAGCCAGCACGCGAAGGTCGGTCAGACGTGCGTCGCCCCGCGCCGCCAGCGCCAGGCCGCCGTCGCGCAGGCCAAGCTCGACGCCCCCGCGGAACCCGGCCTCGGCGCGCCGCAGCTCGACCGGCAGCCGGTCCGCCAGGTACGGCACGAAGGCATGGACGGGCAGACTCTCGACGTCGAGATCAGCCTGCACCTGGAGCGGCAGCGGCGACAGCCTTCCGCGCGCCGTGACGCGGCCGACCCCGTCGTCGTCGGGGTGAGGCAGCATGGCTGCCATCTCGAAGCTCGCCGCGGCGGGCGGCGCCTTGGCGGCGGGCGCCCAGGCGAAGCGACGCACCGTCAGCCGCAGATCGCGCAGCTCGGCCTGCACCGGAGCGTCCCCCGGGAGCGCGCTGCTGCGATCGAGCCAGCGCACGCGCCCGGCGTCGACCTGCAGTCGGCCGACGGCGGCACTCCACGGCGTCGCGCCCGGGGCGCGCGCGGACCCGGCGGCGGCCGCAGCCGCAGCGATGCCGGCCGTCAGCGGTGCCGTCCACGCATCGGGCGCGGCGCCGGTCAGGGACTCGCCGCGGGCGGCGCGGCGCAACCAGGTCACGGCCGAGACCTGCCCATCCGCGCCGCGCCGCAGCGCGACCGAAGGACGCTGCACGCGCACGCTGCCGACGTCGGCCCGCCGCGCCACCAGGTCGACGGCCGCATCGCGCACGTCGAGCCGCGGCACCTCGACCGCGGCGCTCCGTGGCATCGCGCCCGCATGGGCGGGCGGCGACACGGAGGAGTCGTCGTGCTCCAGCACGCGCAGGTCGTCCACCCTCAGGGTCTCGAGGTCGATCCGCCGCAGCGGCGCGCCGTCGAACGCGACCTCGACGCCGGCCACCGCCTGCGCACGGCCGGCGACGTCGACCGTCACGTGCGTCGCCAGGTACGGCGCCGCGACGCCGAGCTGCAGACCGTCGACCTCGGCACGCAGGCGTGCGCCGCCCGAGGACAGCGCGCCGGTCAGTCGAAGGTCGCCGGCGGGTACGCCGGCCGCGGCGAGCGTCGCCGAGACGCTGAAGGGCATCGGCGACTCGAGCGGCCAGCGCAGGGCGCCGGCCTCGAGTCGACGCACCGTCGCGTCCACCGCGGCCTGCGGCTGCGTGGACGCATCGCGCCAGCGAAGCCGGGCATCGGACAGCTCCAGCCGGTCGAGTGCGAAGTTCCACCCTGCACCGCCCTCGCCCCCCCCAGCCGGGGACGGCGTGGCGGCGCGCGTGCGCTGCACGACGCGCTGCGCCAGCGTCACCCACTCGATGGCGCCGTCGGCGGCGCGCCGCAGGTCGATCTCGGGCCGTTCGATCGCGACGCGCTGCAGCCCGACACGGCGCTCCAGCGGGCGGGCGTCGCCGATCTCCAGCACCAGCTCGCGCCAGCCCGCCAGCGGCACCCCGGTGGCGGTGAACAGCTCCGGTCCGGCGACCACCACCCGGCCCGCCAGCGCCACCACGGGGGTCGCGCCTGGCGGTTGCGCGAAGCGCAGGGTCAACGCCGCGTCGAGCCGTCCGCCCGCAGGCCTGACCGGAAGGTCGCGCGGCAGGTAGGCCCACAGGCGGTCGAGCTCGAGACCCTCGACGTCGATGCGCAGCGTCGACGCGCGTTCGGGCGAGAACGGCAGCGCCTCGCCCGCGGTCTCGACGATGCTGCCGTCGAGCACGGCCGACAGCCGCGGCTGCACGGTCACCGCAATGTCGGCGGGCAGCGTCGACACGAACGGCACGCCCAGGTCGATCGAGCGCACCTCGTGCCGTCGCCCGGCGGCGGCGTCCACGAGGTCGAACGATCCGCCGCGCACGGCGATGTTGTAGAGCGCGATGCGCGGCGGCTCGTCGCGCTGCGCGGCGGGCGCATCCGGGTCGCCGCGCAGCCGCTCGACCAGGTCGCCGACGTCCCAGTCCCCGTCGGCGTGCCGCGCCACCCGCAGACGAGGGCCATCGACCTCGATACCCTCGACGACCGGTGCGAGGCGCCACAACGACGCGACACTGCCGTCGACGCGGATGCGGTCGACCGACAGTTGCGGCGCTGCAACGGCGTCGCCGGCCGCCCCGGCCACGGCAAGCCCGTGCAGCGTGGCGGCCAGCGACAGCGGGTGCAACTCGACCGATTGCACGGAGACCGCGCGGCCGAGCCACGCGCCCGCGTGGCCCTCGATCTGCCCCTTCAGAAAGCCGGGAAGCCAGGCCGCGGCGGCGGTGCCCATGACGGCCAGCGCCACACCCGCGGCGGCCCACCGGCGCCACCTCGTCGTCATCGCTGCGATGCTGCCCGTGCCGGCGGCGTCCGGCAACCGGGCGCACACGGGTGCGCAAGCTTCCCTCCCCCGATCGCGGGGCGACGACAATCGCCGACCGGCCGGCACGCTGCGCGCGACCGGCCCGCCGCGCCGCATGAACGACATTCTTTACGCCCTGGGCGCCGAGTCCTGGAAGCCGCTGCTCACCGGACTGGTGCTGCCGCCGGTGCCTCTGCTCGTGATCGTGCTGCTGGGCGCGGCGACGATCGCGACGCGCCGGGCCCTGGGCTGGGTGCTCGTGCTCGCGGGCGTCGCAGGCCTCTGGGCCGTGAGCACCGGCGCGGTGGGCGAGTGGCTGATGCGTCGTCTGCTGCACCCGCCGCCGGCGCTCGACGCCCCTGCGCTGGCCGACCTGCGCCGGGAGGCGGCGTCGACACGGACCACGATCGTCGTGCTCGGCGGCGGGCGCGAGCCGATGGCGCCGGAGTACGGAACCGCCAACCTCGCTCGCTACTCGATGGAGCGCCTTCGTTACGGCATCTTCGTGGCCCGGGCGACCGGGCTCCCGATCGGGTTCAGCGGCGGCATCGGGCATGGCGGCGAACCCGGCGCCAGCGAGGCCGAGATCGCGGCTCGCATCGCCGAGCGCGAGTTCGGCCTGCGCCTGGCGTGGACCGAGTCGCAGTCGCGGGATACCGTCGAGAACGCGCTGCGCACCGTCGCGCTGCTGCGGCAGGCGGGCGTCCGCCGCGCCGTGCTGGTGACGCACGGCTTCCACATGCCGCGCGCGGCCGCCGCCTTCGAACGCGCCGCGGCGCGAGCGGAGCCGGCGATCGAGATCGTGCCTGCGCCCATGGGCATGGCCGTCTTCACCGGCCCCGCGGACGACGGCTGGCTGCCGGGCGCCGCGGGCCTCGAACTGTCGCGGCTGGCGGTACGCGAGTGGCTGGGCCGGCTGGCCGGCGCCTAGGCCTCGACCGCGCGCCTTCGGGCCTTCAGATCAGCAGCGCGGCGACGAAGATGCCGACCATGACGAAGGCGATCACCACCTTGGCCAGCATGCCGGCCATGATGCCGACCCAGGTCGCCGCGCCGACGTGCAGCGCGCGCCGCTCGTCGCGACGCGCCAGGTACTCGCCGATCGCGGCGCCGACCAGCGGCATGAACAGGACGCCCACCAGCCCCATGAACAGGCCGACGACCGTGCCCACTGCCGCACCGGCGATCGCCTGCTTGCTCGCGCCCGCCTTCTTGGCGCCGAGCAGTCCGGCGACGTAGTCGAGCACCCAGGCGATGACCGCGAGCACCGTCACGACCGCGAGCGTGGTCGCGCCGACGCGGGCGAAGTCGTCGATCCAGGCCGCGAGCACGATGCCGCCGAGCACGAAGGCCGTGCCGGGCAGCGCCGGCAGCACCGTGCCGGCGAGCCCGATCAGGATCAGGGCGACGGCGGCGATCCACAGCAGGGTGACGGTCATGCGGAAAGGTCCTCGACGAGCTCGCCACCCGGGCGGGCGGCCGATCGTCGTGACATGGCGGTCGCACGCGCCGCTTCAAGCCGGAGGCCGTCGTGCACACACACCGGCTGGGGACTTGGAGGCCGGGGCTTCGCCGGGCCGCGCGCTTGACCGACACTCCGCGCACGCGAGCGGCCGTGGGGCTGCTGCGCACTCAAGCAGGAATTGCAGCAATGAAGAACTGGCTCGTGGGTGCCCTGGTGGTGGCGGTCGCCGCCACCACCGTTCCCTCGATCGCGGATGCGAAGCGGCTGGGCGGCGGCAAGTCGGCCGGCATGCAGCGCGACATGCCGGCGCGCACCGCTCCCGACGCCCCGCCGGCCAAGCCGGCTTCGCCTGCCCCCGCCTCGCCGACCAACCCGGCCACCGCGGGCGCTCCGGCGGCGGCGGCCGCCCCGGCGGCAGCCGCTGCCGCCAAGCGTCCGGCTTGGCTGGCCCCGGTCGCCGGCCTGGCCGCCGGCCTGGGCATCGCCGCGCTGATGAGTCACCTGGGCTTCGGCGAGGCCTTCGCCAACTTCCTGACCATCGTGCTCATGGCGATCGTCGCGTTCTTCGTCATCCGGTTCCTGCTGCGCCGCTTCGGGCCGCAGGCCCCGAAGGCTGCGGCCGCAGGCGGGATGCAGTACGCCGGCCAGGGCGCAGCAGCCGGCACGCCGCCGCAGGTGGCCTGGCCGCCGCAAACTGGCGCAGGGACTGGCGCGACGCCGGTCGCCGCGCCGATCGAGCCGGCCGAACCGGCCCCGGACGCCGCTCGCGCCACGGTCGAGGTCACGCGCGCCTTCGTTCCGGCAGCATTCGACAGCGAAGGCTTCACCCGCATCGCGAAGATGATCTTCATCCGCATGCAGGCGGCCAACGACACGCGCAACCTCGACGACCTGCGGCGCTTCACGACGCCAGAGCTCTTCGCTTCGCTCAAGCTCGACATCCTGGACCGCGGCGACGTCGCGCAGTCGACCGAGGTGCTGGCCATCGATGCCCAGGTGCTGGACGTGGCCGACGAGGCCACGCAGCAGGTCGTCAGCGTGCGCTTCGTCGGCCGGGTTCGCGAGGAGGCGGGTGCCGAGCCGGTCGAGGTCGACGAGGTCTGGCACCTCGTGAAGCCGCATGGCGACGGCGGCAGTTGGCTGATCGCCGGCATCGAGCAGATGGCCGCCTGAACTCCCGCCGGTCGCGCCGGCGCGGGAAGTCGGGGCCCTTCGGGGCCCCGATGTCGTTCTGGGCGCCCAACCGTCCTGGCGGCGGCGCGAATCAGCCCGGCGACGCCACGTCGCGCACCGGACGAGCCAGCCCCACATGGGCATCGAGCCAGCGCGCGGCCGCATCGCCGTCGGCCTGCGACGGGTGGAACCCGGAGTCGAGGTAGCGCCGCCACGGACCCGCACACTCGCGCACCAGCCCGTCGCGGCCGAACAGCAGGCGGGCGCAACCGGCCCAGGTCGATGGCCGCCACCACGATCCGTCGCGCCACAGATTCGACGCGACCTGCAGCGCGAGGTCGCCCGCGAAGTGCAGGCTGACGATACGGAACAGGCGCCGGCGCCAGCTCTCGTTGCCGCCAATGGCGCGGTACAGGTCGAAGGCCGTGCTGCGGTGCTCGGACTCTTCGCTCGCATGCCAGAGCCACAGCGCCTGCCAACGCGGCTCGCTGGCCGCGAGGTGTGCCGGGTGGGACAGCAGCCAGTCCGCGAAAACCGCGGTCAGGTGCTCGGTGGCGGCGGTCACCCCGACCCACTGCCGCGCGTCCAGCCCTTCGAGCCGGCGGCGCCGGTGCAGGATGCGACGCTGCCAGCCGTTGACCAGTCCGCGGCGCTCCAGGTGCGCATTGAAGCGCTCGTGGATGCGCCTGTGGGTCGCCTCCTGCCCGACGAAGCCGCGGATCTCGGCGTCGAGGCGCGCACGCTCGGCCTCGGGCAGTCGGCCGGCGCCGAGCCGCACCGCGTCGATGAAGAGTTGCTCGCCGGCCGGGAAGCTGAAACTCAGCGCATCGAAGAACGCCGTGCGGAACGCGTCGCCGGCCCAGTGACGGCCCGGCGGCGTGTCGAGATCGATGTCCAGGCGGCGGACGACGAGTTCGGTCATGCGGGCGGAACGGACCGGGCGATGCGGCGGATCGGTGTCAGCCGATCGCGCGACGCGCGTTGCGGAACATGCGCAGCCACGGGCCGGGGGCAGCCGGATCGCCGGCCGCGCGCCAGCTCATCTGCGCGTGGCGCAGGACGCGCTCCGGATGCGGCATCAGCGCGGTGAAGCGACCCTCCGGCGTCGTCACCGCGGTCAGGCCGCCGGGGCTGCCGTTGGGGTTGAACGGATAGGCCTCGGTGGCGTGGCCGTGGTGGTCGACGAAGCGCATCGCGCCGAGCACGCGCGCCGGGTCGCCGCACCGCGAGAAGTCGGCCCGCCCCTCGCCGTGCGCGACCGCGATCGGGATGCGGCTTCCGGCCATGCCGGCGAAGAACAGGCTCGGGCTGGGCAGCACCTCGACCAGCGACAGCCGCGCCTCGAACTGCTCGCTGCGGTTGCGGACGAAGCGCGGCCACGCGTCGGCGCCCGGGATCATCGTCGCCAGCGCGGCCATCATCTGGCATCCGTTGCACACGCCGAGCGCGAATGTCGACGGCCGCGCGAAGAAGGCCGCGAACTGCTCGGACAGCCGCGCATTGAACAGGATCGTGCGCGCCCAGCCCTCGCCCGCACCGAGCGTGTCGCCGTAGCTGAAGCCGCCGCAGGCGACGAGACCCTGGAACCCGTCCAGCCGGGCTTGCCCCGCGAGCAGGTCGCTCATGTGCACGTCGAAGGTCTCGAATCCCGCCTGCGCCATCGCGAAGCTCATCTCGAGGTGCGAGTTGACGCCCTGCTCGCGCAGGATCGCGACCGCCGGCCGCGCCGCGTGCACGAACGGCGCGGCAACGTCCTCGGCCGGGTCGAACGTGAGGTGCAGGTGCAGCCCGGGATCCGCAGGGTCGCCCGCGGCCGCGTGCTCGGCGTCGGCGCACTCCGGGTGGTCGCGCTCGCGCGCGATGCGCCAGCTCGTCTCGTCCCAGGCCTGCTGAAGCGCGTGCAGCTCGGCGCGGAAGACCGCCTTGGCGTCGCGCCAGACCTCGACGACGCCACGGTCGTTGGGCTTGCCGACGAAGTGCGCGTGGCGCGACAGGCCGTGCTCGCGCAGCAGCGCCATCACCTCGTTGCGCACCGCGGTCGGCACCTGCAGCACGACGCCGGGTTCCTCGTTGAACAGGGCCTCGAGCGTGAGCCGGTTGCGCCGCTCGGAGACCTGCGCCGCCCAGTTCTTCGAGTCGCCGTACTCGGCCCGGCTGTCGCCGATGCCGTCACCCTCGGTCACCAGGATGTCGACGTTGAGACTGACCCCGCAGCGGCCGGCGAAGGCCATTTCGCACACCGCCGCCCACAGCCCGCCGTCGCTGCGGTCGTGGTAGGCCAGGATGCGCCCCTGGGCGCGCAGCTGGTTGACCGCTGCGACCAGCGCCTTCAGCAGCGCCGGCTCGTCGAGGTCGGGCACGCGGTCGCCGAAGCG
>JALORQ010000044.1 GCA_025458805.1 Rubrivivax sp. | reverse complement strand
TCTTGGCGATCGAGATCACGAGGCGCAGGTTGGCCTCGATCATCTCCTTCTTCGCGTCGCGCGAGGCCTTCTCGCCCTCGTTCATGCGCTTGTTGATCTCCTTCAGGTCCTCGAGCGGCACCACCGCCCGGGACTGGATGTCGATCAGCTTCTGCTGCAGCTCCTGCACCGCGGGAAGGTTGCGGCCGAGCACCGCGCTGTAGGGCTTGCCGGCGGCGGCCTCCTTCTCGGCCCACTTGAGGTTCAGGGCATTGGGCGGGAAGGTGCGGACGAATTGCTCCTGCGGCATGCCGCAGCGGTCGACGACGATCTTTCGGATCTCCCGCTCGTAGCGGCGCAGGTCGTCGACCTGAGAACGCAGGATGTTGCACAGCCGCTCGATGGTCTTGACCGTGAAGCGGATGGTCATCAGGTCTTCGCTGATCGCCTGCTGCGCCTTGTTGTAGGCCGCGCTCTTGTAGCCGTCCTTCTCGTAGGCCTTGCGCATGCGATCGAAGTGCGCGCGCAGAAGGTCGAACTTCTCGAGCGCCTGGCGCTTGAGTTCCTCGAGCTTCTTGGTCAGCGCCTTGCTGCCCCCGGATCCGTCGTCGTCGTCCTCCTCGTCGAACTCGTCGTAGTCCTCCTCGGCGACGTAGTCGTCCGCCTCGTCCTCGGCGACGAAGCCGTCGACCACCTCGGAGATCTGCGCGTCGCCGGCGGCGATCTTGTCGGCCATCGCCAGGATCTCGGCGATGGTCGTCGGGCTGGCGCTGATCGCAAGCATCATCGCCTGCAGTCCGCCCTCGATGCGCTTGGCGATCTCGATCTCGCCCTCGCGCGTCAGCAGTTCGACCGTGCCCATCTCGCGCATGTACATGCGCACCGGATCGGTGGTGCGGCCGAACTCGCTGTCGACGGTGGACAGCGCGGCCTCGGCGGCCTCCTCGGCCTCCTCGTCGGTGGCAGTGGCAGTGTTGCTGCCGCTGATCAGCAGCGTCGCGGCATCCGGCGCCTGCTCGTAGACCGCGATGCCCATGTCGTTGAGCATCGAGACGATGGCCTCCAGGATCTCGTTGTCGACCAACTTCTCGGGCAGGTGGTCGTTGATCTCCTGGTGCGTCAGGAAGCCGCGCGTCTTGCCCATCTTGATGAGGGTCTTCAGCTCCTGGCGGCGCTTGGTGACCTCCTCTTCGGTGAGCGTGGCCTCGTCGAGCCCGAACTCGCGCATCAGCGCGCGCTCCTTGGCGCGGCTGACCTTCATGCGCAGCGGCTTGGCCTTTTCGGACTTGTCGGCGCTCTCGGCGGACTCGGCCTCGGCTTCGACCTCGGTCTCACCCTCGGCTTCGGCCTCGGCATCGAACTCGCCGTCGAGGTCTGCCAGGTCCTCCTCCTCGGCCGCTGCGGGGGCCGGCTTGGCGTCCGCCTTGGCGGACTTCGCCGCGGGCTTCGTCGCCGGCGGCGTTCCCCCCCTCTCGGCAGACGCCTTCCTCGCCGGCTTTTCGGCCGTCGCGTCGTCGACCCGCGCGACCGGCTTGGCAGCGCGCTTCTCGGGCGCCTTCGCGGCGGACGTCTCGACCGCCTTCGCTCCCGCCTTGTCGGCCGCGGAGGCCGCCGTCTTGGCCTGCTGAGCCTCCGGCCGGCCAGGCTCGCGCGTCTTGCCGCGCGCAGCCGGTGCGTCCGACGACGCGGCCGCCGTCTTGCCGGCGGTCTTCTCGCTGCCGGCCGCCTGGCTTCGGGCGGGTCCCTCGGCTGCCTTCGCCGCCGGGCGGCTGGCCGCGGCAGGCTCGACGCCACGATTGTCTGCGGGGGCGGCGGGCTTCGCGGTCTTGCGCGCGTTGCTGGCGGCGGGCGCGGCGGCAGGCTTCTTGGCGGTCATGGCTGTCCTTGGCGTGAACGTCGAGGGCGAATTCGCGCTCCGCGAGGCGACCAGCGCGTCGTCGACGCTGGCGCGCCGCGCACGGCAAGACGCCGCGACTCGGGGCCGCGGGGCAAGCGGAAAGCGGGACTTCGTGGCGCGCGTCGGTCAGGCAAGGTCGCGTGACTTGGAGGATGGGTGCAGCCCTTGCGGGTGGTGGTGACCGGTTGAAACCCGTGTCGCGGGTGGTCGGGTCCCGGAGGTGCTGCTGTCACTCTTGCGATCGGCGGCGAACTTTCAATTATCGCTCCGGCATGTCCCTACGGTCAAACCGGCTCGGAGAAGTCGCGTGCGTGCGAGCCTTCGACGGCCTGCGCCCGACCCGCCGCACCGCCGCCGGCACGCAGGGCGGCCATGCGCGCGTGGAGCTCCCGCAGCCGCTCCAGCGTCTCGTCGTCCGCCGTTGCCCCCGTCGCCAGCCCGGCGGCCTGCCGCTTGAGCTGATCCAGGTGCAGGCGCTGCAGGACGACGTGCAGGTCGTCCAACCGATAGCCGTCGGCAGCAGGGTCGGCCTCGAGCCGCCGCCGCCACGAGGCTCCCCAGGGCACATTGGCCAGTGCCTCGGCCAGCGCCCCCCAGCTCAGCGGCCCGTGCTCCGTGATCTGCCGCTCGAGCCAGGCGACGACCTCGGCGTGCTCGCCGCCGAGCGCGTGCAACAGCGCGTGGTCGTCGGCGGGCAGGGCGTCCCACCAGTCGCTGCGCCGAAGCAGCATGGCCAGGGCCAAGTCGGCCGGCACGGCCGGTGCCGCACGCGCCGAGGGGCGAGGTCTGGCCGCGCCAGGCGCATCGCGCCGAGGCGAGTCCGGCCGGGTAGTCCGCTCGCGCGATGCGGCAGGAACGGTCTGCCAGGCGGCGGCGAGCCGGTCGCCGGTCCATCCGGCCTCTCCAGCCAGCACGTCGAGCAGTTGGCGCTTGAGCAGTCCTTCGGGCAGCGCCGACCACAGCGGCCGCGCCTGCGCGAGGAAGCGTGCCCGACCCTCGGCGGTCGCGAGGTCGGCATCGCCGCGTGCCTGCGCGACGATCTGCGCCGATAGCGCCACCGCCCGCTCGACGGCGCCGAGGAAGGCATCCCTGCCGTGTGCCCGGACGAAGCTGTCGGGGTCGTGCTCCGACGGCAGGAACAGGAATCGCACCGTGCGCAGGTCGTTCAGGTGCGGCAGCGATGCCTCGAGCGCGCGCGAGGCGGCACGGCGTCCCGCGGCGTCGCCGTCGAAGGCGAAGACGACGGTGTCCGTGAAGCGGAACAGCTTGCCGACGTGATCGCCGGTGCATGCGGTGCCCAGCGTCGCCACGGCCTGTCCGAGCCCATGCTGCGCCAGCGCGACCACGTCCATGTAGCCCTCGACCACCAGTGCGTGCCCCGCCTCGCGGATCGCCTGGCGCGCCTCGAACAGGCCGTAGAGCTCTCGGCCCTTGCTGAAGAGCGGTGTCTCGGGGGAGTTGAGGTACTTCGGCTTCGCGTCGTCGAGGACGCGGCCTCCGAAGCCGATGACCTCGCCCGAGACGGAGCGGATCGGAAACATGACGCGGTCGCGGAACCAGTCGTAGCGGCCGCGCCCGTCCCGACCGTCTGCCGGCTCGGCCGCCGTGCCGGCATCGCCATCGTCGGCCTGCCGCACGAGGCCGGCCTCGGCGAGCAGAGGATCGTCGTAGCGCGGGAAGACGCCCGCGAGCGTGCGCCATCCCGGGGGGGCATAGCCGATGCCGAAGCGCGCCGCGATCGCGCCGGTCAGCCCGCGGCCCTTGAGGTAGGCCACGGCGCGCGGGCTCTCGCGCAGCTGCGCGCGGTAGAACGCCTGGGCGCGATCGAGCACGTCGCGCAGCGACAGCCGCCTCTCCCGCAGCGTCTGCCGTCTCGTGCGCTCGGCCTCGTCGACTCGATCCTCGGGAACCGCCAGCCCCGCGCGACCGGCCAGTTCGCGCACCGCCTCGACGAAGCTGAGTCCCAGGTGCTCCATGAGAAACCGGATCGCGTCGCCCGATGCCCCGCAGCCGAAGCAGTGATAGAACTGGCGTGCGGGGCTGACCGAGAAGCTGGCCGACTTCTCGGCGTGGAACGGGCACAGTCCCATCAGGTTGGCGCCGCTGCGCTTGAGCTCCACGTGGCGCCCGACGACTTCGCCGATGTCGGTGCGCGCGAGCAGGTCCTGAATGAATCCGGCTGGGATCACCGGCGCAGTCTAGCCAAGGCCCGGGCAGCGGAGGCGGTCAATCACCCGCCGCACCGCGCACCGCGGTGACCGCGGGCGCGAGCGCGAAGATTCCTCGATGCTCGCGCACCCACTCGGCGACCTGGGCCGCCGGCATCGGCGCAGCGATTCCCGTGCCCTGGCCGATCGCGCATCCCAGGTCGAGGAGCAACCTCGCCTGCGCCGGGGATTCCACGCCTTCGGCGATGACCTGGCAGCCGAACGTCCCGGCCAACCCGATGACGCCCTCGACCAGGCCGCGGTCCTGGGCGCTGTCGAGCATCTGGTGTACGAACGAACGGTCGATCTTCAGCGTGTCCACCGGAAGCCGGCGCAGCGTCGTCAACGTCGAGTAGCCCGTCCCGAAGTCGTCGAGCGCGACCCGGACGCCGAGCCCGCGGCAGGTGCCCAGAAGCGTCGAGATGGCGTCGATGTCGTCGTGCGCCTCGTGCTCGAGCACCTCGAGCTCGAGGTGCGGTGCGAGCCCCGGCTCGTGGCGGGCCAGGAGCTCGCGCAGCCGCATCGAGAAGTCCGGTTCCTGGAGGTGGCGCGCCGCGATGTTGACGCTGACCCCGATGTCCAACCCCTGGCGACGCCACAGCGCCAGCCGCTCGAGGGCCTCGGCGAGCGCCCAGTCGCCGATGCGGGCGGTCAGCCCCGTGTTCTGGATGTAGCTCAGGAACTGCAGCGGGGAGAGCAGCCCGTGCACGGGATGCTCCCAGCGCAGCAGGGCCTCGAGACCGACGACGCGGCCGCTGCGCATCTCGACCTGGGGCTGGTAGTGCAGCACGAACTCGTCGCGGTCCAGGGCTTCCTGAACCCGGCCGATCGCCATCACCCGCTCCTCGGTGCGACGACGGTGCTCGGGATCGAAGAACAGGTAGCCGTTGCGCCCCGACTGCTTCGCACCGTACATCGCATGGTCGGCGTGGCGAACCAGCGTCTCCCCGTCGCTGCGATCGATCGGGTAGACCGTTGCGCCCAGGCTCGCGGTCACCGTGACCGGATCGACGTCCGGCTGCAGCAGGTAGGGCTGGGCGATCACGCGCAGCACCCGTTCGACGGCCAGGCGGGCCTCCTCCATGGTGCCCGCACGCAGCAGCAGCACGAACTCGTCGCCCCCGATGCGCGCCGCGCAGTCCGCCCACTGATCGCGGCTGCGCAGCGTCGAGCGCAGGCGGCCGGCGAGCTCGACGAGCAGGCGGTCTCCAGCCGCGTGCCCGAAGCGGTCGTTGACCGGCTTGAAGCGGTCGAGGTCGAGGTAGCAGACCACCAGCAGGTGACCGTCGCGATCGGCCGCGGCACGCGCCTCGGCGAGCAGTTCGTCGAAGCGTGCCCGGTTGGGCAGCCGCGTCAGCTCGTCGAAGTGGGCCTGTCGCTCCAGACGGTCGTGCTGGCGGCGCTGCTCGGTGATGTCGGACAGCACCAGGGCGTGGTAGCGCGGAGTGCCGGAATCGTCGCCGATCGTCGAGATCGTCGCCTGCAGCGTCCGCGGTTCGCCGTCGCGATGGCGATCGAGCAGTTCGCCGCGCCACGAACCCGTGGCCCGCAGGCTGGCCCACATGGCGGCACGCTGCTGGCGCGCGACCGGGTCGGCCGGCGATGGCCGCAGCAAGCTCGGCACGGTCCCGACGAGTTCGTCGAGCGGCACGCCCAGTATGGCGACGTAGGCAGGGTTGGCGTCGATGACACGCAACTCGCTGTCCGTGATCAGCAGCCCTTCGTTCAGGTGCTGGAACAGGCTCGCCGAAAGGCGCTCTCGGGCGCGGGCATCGTGCAGGGCCGCGATGTCGCTCGCGGTCGCGAGAAGCCTCAGCGGTCGCCCGTCGCCGTCGCGCTCGGCGACGAGCAAGGTCGTGTGCAGCCAGCGCCAGTCCCCGGAATCGGCGGCAGTGCGGTACTCGAGCTCGCAGCGTCCGGCCTCACCGGTGGTGACCGATCGCAGCGCCTCGTCGACTCGCTGTCGGTCCTCGGGGTGCACCTCCAGCGACCACGAGCGCGGATGCCAGGGCCCGTCGCGCCGGCCGTGCAGGACATTCCAGAGCGGCGAAGCCCACGCCCGGCGGCCCGCAACGCGCCACTCGGAAGCGCCGAGCCGCGAGCCTTCGAGCGCCGTTTCCCAGCGCCACTCGCGCCGGCGCTGCGAGGCGACGAGCAAGTGCGCGACGAGCACCGTCGCGAGCATCGCTGCGCAGACCAGCACGAACGCCGTGCGCCAGTCCGGAGTCGTCGCCGGGCGCGCGGCGGCCGCGTTGAGCACGAAGGACCCGACGGCGACCGCCAGCGCTGCGGCGCCGAGGCCCGCTCGCGCGACGACGAGCGGAAGAAGCGCCGAACTGCCGATCGTGATGCCCAGCGCCAGGACCGCCTGGCCGCGCGCAAGCACGATGCCCGCCGCCGCCAGCGCCGCGGCGATCACCAGCGCGGCCGCCAGTGACGGCCATGGGCGAAGCGTCCCGTGCGGTCGCGGCGACGCGGTGACCGAAAGCATCGGCAGGGCGACCATCAGCGTCGCGAGGCTCGCGATCGCAATCGACGGCGCGAAACCCGAGGCGCCTGCCGACGGGCCGGGTCGCACGAGTGACAGCAGGCCGAAGGGGATCAGCACGACGAGCACGACGGACAAGGCGGCGAGCAGGCCGACATCCCGCGGCTGCGGCAATTCGGCACGCCCGGAGAAGAGCGAGAAGACAGCCCCGGCGGCGGCGGCCGCGACGAAGAGGCCGGATCCGATGGCCAGCGTGTCGGCCGGCGCGGCGTCGAGCAGGGACGCGGCGAGGCACGCCGCCATTGCCGCCGCAGCCGCCGAGCGCGTGCCCCAACGAAGCTGGGCCGACAGCACGACGCCGCCGGCCGCGCAGAGCGTGAGCAAGGCCCCGTCACGCGCGGGCTCCGGGTAGGCGAGCGCCGACAGCGCGGGCAGCAGCATGCCGAGCGCTGCCGAGAGCGCGGCCGGGCCAGCCCAGGATGCGCGGGCAGGAGACATCAGTGGCCGATCATCGGCGATCACCCGGCCAGGCGACAGTCGGGCAATTCAGGTGAATGCCCGACTCACCGCAATGACCAGGGATGCCCTCGCGGGCGTCGTCGGGAGGAAGCCCCAGGGAACCGGCGTGGCGACGCGGCACGGCCCGTCGCAGGGTGCGATGGCTTCAGATGGCGAACTCGGCGAGCGAGCGACCGCTGGCGAGGGCCTCGCGCAACCATGTCGGCTGCAGGCCGCGACCCGACCACGTGCTGCCCGTGGCCGGGTCGCGGAACTTCGGGGGCACCTTTCCGCCCGCCTTCTTCGCGGGCGGCGACGCCTTCGCGCTCAGGTCGGCGAGGGTCAGCCCATACTGCGCCATCAGGGAACGGATCTGCGAGACGGCGGCGGCACGCTCTTCGCGCTGGGTTTCGGCGATCTGTCGTTCCAGAGCGGCCTTCTGTTCGAGAAGTTCACTCAGCGTCGGGGTGGGCATTTCAAACTCCGGCAACAGGAATCGTCGGAGTATAAGGCCGGGCGGCGCTGCGGCCACCCGGCGTGCCTCGATATCGATTCAGCGGAAACCGACGCGATCCAGCATCTGCTGCACCTGCGGCGTCGCAGCCCCGATTTTCGCGATCGGCACCGACTCCATCTTGAAGGTCCCCATCCTGTCCAGGGCGGGATTATCGACCGTCGCGCCCTTGACCACCGGCCATTCGTTGTTGCCGTTCGCGAAGTAGGCTTGCGCAGCCGGGCTCGCCAGGTACTCGAGAAACTGGATCGCGGCGTCCCGATTCTTGGCGTGACGCGCCACCGCCCCACCGGAGATGTTCATGTGGGTACCGGCACCCTGCTGATCGGGGAAGACGACGTCGACACGATCGACGACCGCCTTGTCCTCGGGCTTGTCCGAGCGCATCAGGCGAGCGAGATAGTAGCTGTTGGTGATGGCGACCGAACACTCGCCGGCGGCAACCGCCCGGATCTGGTCGGTGTCGCCCCCCTTCGGCGCGCGCGCCATGTTGTCGACGATGCCCTTGAGCCAGGGTTCCGTGCGCTCCGGGCCCCACTCGACCAGTTTTGCGGCGAACAGCGAAAGGTTGTAAGGATGAGAACCCGAACGCGTGCAGATGCGCCCCTTGTTCTTGGCCTCGCCCAGTTCTAGGTAGGTATCGACATCCTCCCGCTTGACGGCTTGGCGGTCGTAGACGACCACGCGTGCACGCGTCGAGAAACCGAACCACTGCGAGCCGTTTCCGGTATCCGCGCCGCGGAGAGCGACGGGTATGCCGTCCTCGAGGGTCTTGCTGCGGATCGGCTGGAACAAACCATCCGCCTCCGCGCGCCAGAAACGCGCCGCGTCGACGAGCAGGACGACGTCGGCCGGACTGGCCGCGCCTTCGGCCTTCAGTCGGGAAAGGATGCCGGCATCGTCCGCATCGACGCGGTTGATCCGGATCCCGGTGGTCTTCGTGAAATTCGTGTACAGGGCTTCATCGGTCTGGTAGTGGCGCGCCGAATAGAGGTTCAGCACGCGCTCCTGCGCCAGCGCCGGTGCGGCGCCGGTGACGGCCAGAACGAGAAGAGCGATCTTGGTCAGTCTTGAACGCTTCATGTGTTCGCGCTGATTGGGAGTGGATGACTCCTGCATCATACATGAACACGAATCGTTCTCGTTAGTGCTCGCAGAATCGTTGCGCCAACGACGATCGGAGGTGCCGCGCCGCCAGCGCCGAAGCGCGCGGCGTCAGGCCGCCGGCGGGACGTAGCCTGCGGGCTTGTCGGCACCGTCGCCGAAGAAGAACTGCTCCATCTGGCGCGCGAGGTACTGCCGGGCACGTGCATCGGCGAGGTTGAGCCGGTTTTCGTTGACCAGCATCGTCTGGTGCTTCTTCCACGCCTCGAAGGCTTCCTTGCTCACGTGGTCGTAGATGCGCTTGCCCAGTTCACCCGGATAGGGCGGGTACACCAGGCCTTCGGCCTCCTTCTTCAGGTAGACGCAGTTCACCATCCGAGCCATCGTCGATCTCCAGGGTCGTTCGTCGTCCGTCGTCGGGGCCGCTCAGCCCAGACGCTTGACCAGCACCTGCGAGCGCCGGTCCCAGTTGTACTTGCGTTTGCGCGCCTCGGGCAGCCAGTCCGGGTCGACCGGCGCGAAGCCGCGCTTGATGAACCAGTGCATCGTGCGGGTCGTCAGCACGAAGATGCTGTCGAGCCCCATGCCCTTGGCGCGCTGCTCGATGCGCTTGAGCAGCCGCTCGCCGTCACCCTGCCCCTGCGACACCGGCAGCACCGTCAGGGCTGCCATCTCGCCGGTGCGCGACTCGGGATAGGGGTAGAGCGCGGCGCAGCCGAAGATGATGCCGTCGTGCTCGATCACCGTGTAGTTGGCGACGTCGCGCTCGATCTCGGTGCGCTCGCGGCGCACCAGCGTGCCGTCGCGCTCGAACGGCTCGATCAGCGTCAGGATGCCGCCGACGTCGTCCGGGGTCGCCTCGCGCAGGCTCTCGAGCTTCTCGTCGACGACCATCGTGCCGATGCCGTCGTGCGTGAACACCTCCTGCAGCAGCGCCCCGTCGACCGCGAAGGGCAGGATGTGCGAGCGCTCGACCCCGCCTTCGCAGGCCTTGACGCAGTGGCGCAGGTAGAAGGCCGTGTCGGTGGGCCTTTCGGGCGGCGGCAGCATGGCCAGCAGGCGCCGGGCGTCGGCGAGCGCGAGCTCGGTGTCGATCGCGCTGTCGCCGTCGGCGGGGTTCTCGCGGATTCCCGGCATCTCGGTGACGAAGACCAGCTTGTCGGCCTGCAGCGCGATCGCCGTCGAGGTCGCCACGTCCTCCATCGTCAGGTTGAAGGCCTCGCCGGTGGGCGAGAACCCGAAGGGCGACAGCAGCACCAGCGCGCCGGTGTCGATGGCGCGCCGGATCGCGGCGCCGTCGACGCGACGCACCAGCCCGCTGTGGATGAAGTCGACCCCGTCGACGATGCCCACCGGCCGCGCGATCAGGAAGTTGCCTGACACCACGCGCACCGTGGCATTGGCCATCGGTGTGTTGGGCAGCCCCTGCGAGAACGCGGCCTCGATCTCGAAGCGCAGCTGCCCCGCGGCCTCCTGCGCCGCATCCAGCGCCACCGGGTCGGTGACGCGCAGGCCGCGCACGAAGCGCGAGACGTGTCCCTTCGCCGCGAGCTGCTCGTCGACCTGGGGCCGGAAGCCATGCACCAGCACGAGCTTGATGCCCATCGCGTGCAGGATCGCGAGATCCTGGACGAAGGCGTTGAGCTTGCCGGCGGCGATCGCCTCGCCCGCGAGTCCGACCACGAATGTTTTGCCGCGGTAGGCGTGGATGTACGGCGCCACCGCCCGGAACCAGGGCACGAAGGTGTGCGGGAAGACGACGCTCATCGCGGCGCGGATTGTGCCGCAGCGCCCCCGGCCGGGTCCGGGCTGTCATCGCGCTGTCGTTGACGGAGTCCGGCGACGCGCGCACGATGCGGGGGCTCCGCTTCGCAGGGGGACGAGCATGGACGTCTACAAGACTCACGGCGCCTTCAGCTGGTCCGAGCTGATGACGCCAGACCCGGCTGCAGCCGCCGCGTTCTACGGACAGCTCTTCGGCTGGACCGTCGACCAGATGGACATGGGCACCGGTCCGTATCGCGTCGTCAAGGCCGGTGAGGCCGCCGTGGGCGGCATCATGGGCATGCCGCCCGACGCCGGGCCGATGCCGCCGACGTGGGGTTGCTACGTGACCGTCGCGGACGTCGACGAGACGCTGGCCCGCTGCACCGCGCTCGGCGGCAGGACGCTGATGCCGCCGATGACGGTGCCGGGTGTCGGCCGCATGGCGGTGATCCAGGATCCGCAGGGTGCGGTGCTCAGCGTGATCACGTATTCCGTCGAGTCGGACGGCGGCTGATCGCGCCTGCCTCGGCGCGCGGGGCGCCGCGATAATCCGCGCCCCGTGACCGCCACGCGCCGCCTGCCGCCGGCCCACCCCGTCCCGCCGATCCGCTACCCCGAATCGCTGCCCGTCTCGGCGCGGCGCGGCGAGATCGCGCAGGCGCTGCGCGAGCATCCGGTGGTGGTGGTCTGCGGCGAGACCGGCTCGGGCAAGACCACGCAGCTGCCCAAGATCGCGCTCGAACTCGGTCGCGGCCTGGGCGCCGGCGGCCGCGGCCTGATCGGCCACACGCAGCCGCGGCGCATCGCCGCGTCCAGCGTGGCCAAGCGCATCGCCGAGGAGCTCGGCACGCCGCTCGGCGCGGTCGCCGGCTACAAGGTGCGCTTCCAGGACCGCCTGCAGCCGGGCGCCTCGGTCAAGCTGATGACCGACGGCATCCTGCTCGCCGAGACGCAGGGCGATCCGCTGCTCTCGGCCTACGACACGCTGATCGTCGACGAGGCGCACGAGCGCAGCCTCAACATCGACTTCCTGCTCGGCTACCTGCGGCAGATCCTGCCTCGGCGGCCCGACCTCAAGATCGTCGTCACCTCGGCGACCATCGACGCCGAGCGCTTCGCCGCGCACTTCGCGTCGGCACGCGGCCCGGCGCCGGTGATCCAGGTCTCGGGACGGCTGTATCCGGTCGAGCAGCGCTGGCGGCCGTTCGAGGAGAGCAGGGACTACGGGCTCGACGACGCGATCGCCGATGCAGTCGACGAGCTGTGGCGCGATGCGCCGGGCGACATCCTGGTCTTCCTGCCCGGCGAGCGCGAGATCCGCGACGCCGCCGACCATCTGCGGCGCCACCTCGCCCAGCAGGCCCGCGGCGGGCCGCTGCCCGAGATCCTGCCGCTGTTCGCGCGGCTGTCGCAGGCCGAGCAGGATCGGGTCTTCGTTCCCGGCAACGGGCGCCGCATCGTGCTGGCGACCAACGTCGCCGAGACCTCTCTGACGGTGCCCGGCATCCGCTACGTGATCGACAGCGGGCTGGCGCGCGTCAAGCGCTACAGCTGGCGCAACAAGGTCGAGCAGCTGCAGGTCGAGCCGATCAGCCAGGCCGCCGCGAACCAGCGCGCGGGCCGCTGCGGCCGGGTGGCCGACGGCGTCTGCATCCGTCTGTATGACGAGGCCGGGTTCGCGACGCGGCCGCGCTTCGCCGATCCCGAGATCCTGCGCTCGTCGCTGGCCGGCGTGATCCTGCGCATGCGGGCGCTCGGCCTCGGCGCGGTCGAGGACTTCCCCTTCCTCGAGGCCCCGCCGCGCAAGGCGATCGCCGACGGCTATGCGCTGCTCGCCGAACTCGGCGCCGTCGACGACGCCAACGAGCTCACCGCCGTCGGCCGCGAGCTGGCCCGCCTGCCGCTCGACCCGCGCATCGGCCGCATGATCCTGGCCGCGCGCGACCGCGGCGCGTTGTCCGAGGTACTGGTGATCGCCGCCGCGCTGTCCGGCCAGGACGTGCGCGACCGCCCGCTCGAGCAGCAGCAGGCCGCCGACGAGAAGCACCGGCTCTTCGACGACGAGAAGAGCGAGTTCATGGGCACGCTCAAGCTATGGCGCTGGATAGAGGCCGGCCGCGGCACGCACGGCCACGCCGATGCCGCCGCGGCCCGCACCGACACGCCCAAGCTGTCCAACCGCCAGCAGGAGCAGCGGCTGCGCGACCACTTCGTCAGCCCGCGCCGCGTGCGCGAGTGGCGCGACATCCACTCGCAGCTCCACACCGTGGTCGCCGAGCACGGCTGGCGGCTCAACGCCGCGCCGGCCACCTACGAGCAGATCCACCTCTCGCTGCTGTCGGGGCTGCTGGGCAACGTCGGCGTCAAGGCCGACGACGACGAGTGGTACCTCGGCGCGCGCGGCATCCGCTTCTGGCGCCACCCCGGAGCGCACCTGTCGAAGAAGCCCGGGCGCTGGATCGTCGCTGCCGAGCTGGTCGAGACGACACGCCTCTACGGGCGCGGCATCGCCGCGATCGAGCCGCAGTGGATCCCGCCGCTCGCCGGGCACCTGCTGAAGACGCAGCTCCTCGAGCCGCACTGGGAGAAGAAGGCCGCGCAGGTGGTCGCGCTCGAGCGGGCCACGCTCTACGGGCTCGTCGTCTACAACAACCGGCGCGTCGACTACGGCCGCGTCGACCCGAAGGCGGCGCGCGAGATCTTCATCCGCGAGGCGCTGGTCGCCGGGCTCACCGAGGACGGCTTCGAGACGAAGCTGCCGTTCTTCGCGCACAACCGGCGCCTGATCCGCGAGGTGCAGGAGCTCGAGCACAAGGCGCGGCGCCAGGACGTGCTGGTCGACGACGCGCTGATCTTCGCCTTCTACGACCAGCAGCTGCCGCCGGACGTGTGCTCGGGCGCGACGCTCGAGCGCTGGTTCCGTGACGCCGTGCGCCAGCGGCCGAAGCTGCTGCAGCTCACGCGCGACGAGTTGATGCGCCACGAAGCGGCCGGCATCACCACCGAGGCCTTTCCGCGCACCGTGCGCCTGGGCGGGATCGACTGCGCGGCGAGCTACCTGCACGAGCCCGGCGACCCGCGCGACGGCGTCACCGTGACGCTGCCCGTCTATGCGCTCAACCAGGCGAGCGACGAGCGCAGCGAGTGGCTGGTACCCGGCATGCTCGAGGCCAAGGTGCTGGCGCTGTGCCGCACGCTGCCGCAGCGGCCGCGCTCGCGGCTCGTGCCGCTGCCGGAGTTCGCCGCCGAGTTCTGCGCGACGGCGCCGTTCGCGCGCGGCGCGCTGCTCGACGCGCTGCTCGCCGCGGTGCGCGAGCGCACCCAGCTCGCCGTGCAGCGCGCCGACTTCAAGCTCGACCAGCTCAGCCCGCATCTGTTCATGAACCTGCGCGTCGTCGACGAGCACGGCCGCCAGCTCGGCAGCGGCCGGCACCTCGCGGCGCTGAAGGCAGAGCTCGGCGGCCATGCCCGCTCGGCCTTCCAGGCGCTGGCGGCGCTGAAGCTCGCGCCTTCGGCTGCGCCGACCACTGCGCCGACACATGCGCTGCCGCGAGCGCCCGACCCGCCGCCGGCACCGGCGGGCGCCGCCGCCGCGCCGAGGCCGCAGGCGCCGCCGGCCACGCCGGCGAGCCACCAGCGCTGGGACTTCGGCACGCTGCCCGAGCTGATGGAGATCCGCCGCGGCTCGCAGGTCCTGGTGGGCTTCCCGGCCCTGGTCGACAAGGTCACGCACGTCGAGATCGAGGTCTTCGACGAGCCCGAGGCGGCGGTGGCGCGGCACCGCGCCGGTCTGCGCCGGCTCGTCATGCTGCAGATCCGCGAGCCGCTCAAGCACCTGGAGAAGCAGATCCCCGACCTGCAGCGCATGGCCGCCGCCTTCCTGCCGCTCGGCACGGTCGAGGAGCTGCGCGAGCAGATCGTCGAGGTCGCGGTCGACCGCGCCTTCCTCGCCGATCCGCTGCCGGCGGACGCCGCGAGCTTCGATGCGCGCATCGCCGAGGGTCGCAGCCGGCTCACGCTGATCGCGCAGGAGGTGGCGCGGCAGGCGGCCACCGTGCTTGCCGAGCACGCGGCCGCGACGCGCAAGCTCAAGGACAGCCGCCCGCCGAAGGAGACCGCCGACGACATCACCGCGCAGTTGCAGCGCCTGGTGCCCCGGCGCTTCCTGGCCGCGACGCCGTGGACGCAGCTGCAGCACCTGCCGCGCTACCTGAAGGCGGTGCAGGCGAGGCTGGACAAGCTGCGTGCCGACCCGCCGCGCGAGGCCGCCCGGCTGGCCGAGCTGCGCCCGCTCGAGCAGCGCTGGCAGCGCCGCGTCGCCGAGCTGAAGGGCGCGCCCGATGCGCGGCTCGACGAGTTCCGCTGGCTGCTCGAGGAGCTGCGCGTGAGCCTGTTCGCGCAGGAGCTGAGAACGCCGCAGCCGGTGAGCGTGAAGCGGCTCGAGAAGGCCTGGGCGCAGATCGCGGCCTGAGCGCCGCCGCGGTCAGCCCGCGCGACGCATCGTGGCCAGTTCGGCGCGCGACGCGATCGCCCGCGCCAGCCCCGGAAAGATCAGCGCATGGGCCGGCAGCAGCGCGTGCCAGTACAGCAGGCCCGGCGCGCCGGCCGGGTGGAACGACGCCGTCACCGTGACGCGGGTGCGCCGCGGGCCGAGCGGCTGCACCTCGAAGGCGAGGGCGGCCGACCCGGGCATCTTCATCTCCGCGAGAAGCGTCAGCCGTTGCCCGGGCTCGAGCGCGACGACGCGCCAGAAGTCGAAGCGGTCGCCGACCGCGAGGCGGTCCGGGTCGTGCGGCCGCCGCTCGATCCCCCGTCCGCCCACCCAGCGGTCGAGCCGGCCGCGCAGCGACCACAGCGCATCGAGGAAGTAGTAGCCGTTGTCTCCGCCTATGCCCGCCACCTCGCGCCACACCGCGTCGGCCGGCGCCGCGGCCTCGGCCTCGCCGTGCATGTGCTTGGCGTAGTAGGCGAAGTCGGCGCGGCCCTGGCGGTACAGCCACGACCCCTCGGTCCAGCGCCGGCTCTGCGCGGCCGGTGCCTCTGCCGATGACTCTTCGGCCGGCATCGGCGTCTCGGTGCCGTCGCGCTCGGCCGCCAGTGCCGCCGCGATCGCGGCGTCGCAGTCCATCAGCGGCCGCGGCACCAGCGCCCGCAGCGCGGCGTCGTCGGCCAGCACGTCGTGACCCAGGCCCTCGATCAGCGCGCGCGCGACGTTGACCGGCACCGCGGTCACCAGGTCGAGCCAGTACGACGACAGCCGCGGCGTCAGCACCGGCACCGGGACGATCCATGGCCGGCGCCCGACCTGCGCCGCGAAGCGACGCATCAGCTCCTCGTAGGTCAGCACCTCGGGGCCGCCGGCGTCGTAGACGCCACCGGCCGCCTCGGGCAGCGCCGGCAGCCGCATCAGGTACTCGAGGACGTCGTCGAGCGCGATCGGCTGCGAGCGAGACCGCACCCAGCGCGGCGTCACCATCACCGGCAGGTGGAACACGAGGTCGCGGATGACCTCGAAGGCGGCCGACCCCGGGCCGATGATGATGCCCGCGCGCAGCTCGGTCACCGGCACCGGGCCCTGGCGCAGCAGGTCGCCCGTCTCGGCGCGCGACGCGAGGTGCGCCGACGCATCCTCGTCGCGCGGCTGCAGGCCGCCCAGGTAGACGATTCGCCGCACCCCGGCACGCGCCGCCGCGTCGCGGAAGTTCTCCGCGGCCTGGCGGTCGAGCCGGGGAAAGTCGCCGCCCGCGCCCATCGAGTGCACCAGGTAGTAGGCGATCTCTATGCCCTCGAGCGCCGGACCCAGGCTCGCCGGATCGAGCGCGTCGGCGGCCACGCACTCGACGCCCGGGCCCAGGCGCGCACGCAGCGCGTCGAGCCGCCGCCCGGCGGCGCGCACCGCATGCCCGGAGGCGGCCAGCCGCGGCACCAGGTGGCTGCCGACATAGCCGCTGGCGCCCAGCACGAGCACCCGCGTCGGGGGCAGGGTGCCGGCCACGGTCATTCTGCGCCCGCCAGCGTGACCGCCTGGCGGCGGGTCTTCCCGTCGCGCCAGACGGTCAGCGCGACGGTGTCGCCCGGCTGCCGGCGTTCGAGCTGGGTCAGCATGTCGTCCAGATCGGCCACCGGCTCGTCGCCGACTGCGGTGATGACGTCGCCGCCGATCACCTCGCCGCGGCTGCCGCGGCGGAACGGCTGCAGCCCGGCGCGCGCCGCCGGGCTGCCGGGCGCCACCTGCAGCACGGCGACACCACGCGGCAGCTTGAGCGCGCGGTGCAGCCCGGGCGGACCGGCGGTCACGCCGATCGCCGGTCGCAGGTAGCGTCCGTCCCGGATCAGCCGCGGCACGATGCGGTTGACCTCGTCGACCGGGATCGCGAAGCCGATGCCCGCGCTGGCGCCGCTCGGGCTCGCGATCTGCGTGTTGACGCCGATCAGCCGGCCGGCCGAATCGAGCAGCGGGCCGCCCGAATTGCCCGGGTTGATGGCCGCGTCGGTCTGAACCACACCGCGGATCGTACGGTCGTTGAACGACTCGATCTCGCGGTTGAGCGCGCTCACGACGCCGACGGTCAGCGTCTGGTCGAGACCGAACGGATTGCCGATCGCGTAGACGCGCTGGCCGACCTGCAGGTCGCGGCTCGTGCCCAGCGGGATCGGCGGCAGCTTCGCGGCCGGGGCGTCGATGCGCAGCACCGCGAGATCACGGTCGGGGAAGGCGCCGACCAGCTGGGCATCGTGGCTGCTCTGGTCGGCCAGCGTCACGCGCGCCGCGCTGCCGCCCTGGATGACGTGGAAGTTGGTGACGATGTGGCCGCGCTCGTCCCAGACGAAACCGGTGCCCGTGCCCCGCGGCACCTGCTGCACGTTGAGCGAGAACAGGTCGCGCTGCGTGCCCAGCGCGGTGATGTTGACGAC
>JALORQ010000186.1 GCA_025458805.1 Rubrivivax sp. | reverse complement strand
GTCGCCGGCCTCGAGGATCGTGCTCTCGAGATAGCGCTGGTCCTCGCCGTAGAAGTCGACCCGCATGCGGCCGCTGCGGATGAACAGCACCTCCTTCGTGTAGCGCACCTCGCGCGCCACCGGGTTGTGCACGTGCGGCGGGATCTCGTAGCCGGCCGGACGGTTCATGTAGCCGAGCTGCTGCGAGTAGTCGCCTGCGGTGAGGAAGGTGATGCCCTCGGCACGGAAGTCGCGCCGCAGGATCAGGGCGAGCTCCTCGCCGTCGTGCACGATGCGTTCGATCAAGACCTGGCCTCCGCGGGCGCCGACGGCCCGCCCCGATAGTCGTCGCGCAGCACCCAGGCCAGCAGCCCCGGGTCGCGGCGGAGGGCCTCGCGATGGAAGGCCGCGCCGGCCGCGTGCGCGCGCCGCGCGGCGGCCAGCACCCGCCGCCATTCCACCACAGCCGGCGACGCACCGGCCCCGGAAGTGAGCCGCCAATCCCGCCATGCCGACGCGATCGGGCGCAACCATCGGCGAAGGTCGGCACCCGTGCCGCCGCGCCGGCGCACCGCCGCGTACGAATCCGAGACGCCCTGCGCGAAGGCGCGCTGCTCGATGTAGCCCGGCGTCATGCGCGACGCGTCGACGCGGTGCCGCACGCTGGCGGCGCCGTCGAACAGGGTGCGCCAGCCGCGTTCGCGCACGACGCGGCCGACGTGCATCTCGCCGTCGCCGCGCAGGTGCAGCAACTCGCGCGGCAGCGCGTCGGGATGGAAGCCGCGTGCCGCGTCGAGCGCGGCGCGGCGCACGTTGAAGTTGCAGCCCCAGACCCACGCCGGGTCGATGTCGAAGACGCCTTCGCCGAAGTCCAGGATGCTGAGGTAGCCGAGCGCACGCCCGTGTCCGGCCGCCCGGCTCCACCACAGGTCGAGCCAGGCCGGCGGCACGCCGCCCCAGAGCGGCCGGTTGTTGCCGCCGACCAGCGCGACCCGTGGGTCCTCGAAGCGCCGCACGACGGCCTCGACCCAGCCCGGCTCGGCCTCGATGTCGTCGTCGCAGAACATCAGCACGTCGCTGCGCGCGGCGCGCGCGCCGGCGTGGCGGCCGGCATGCAGCCCCGGCTCGGGCTCGTGCAGCAGCGTGAGCGCGAGTCGCCCCCCGAACGATCGCGCCACCGTCGCGGTCTCGTCGCGGGAGCCGTTGTCGACGACGACGACCTCGAAGCTGCCGGGCGGCGCCGTCTGCCGCGTGAGCGACTCCAGGCACGCCCGCAGCACCGCGGCGCGGTCGCGCGTGGGCACGACGACGCTCGCGCGCATCAGCCCGACCCGGAGCGGGCTCCCGACAGCCCCGCTGTCACGTCGGCAGCCGGCGCCGGAGGGCCCGCCCCAGGCTCGGCAGCAGCTCGCGCAGGTGTTCGCCGAAACCGATGCCGGGCCCGCGCGAGCGCTCGTACAGCCACGGGTGCACGCAATCCATGAACGACAGGTCGACGATCTCGGCGACACCCTGCCCGGGCAGCGTCGCGGCCAGCGGGTGACCGTCGCGCACGTGCAGAAACAGGTTGGCGCGGTGCCAGGGCATGACGCGCTCGTCCGACCAGACGCGGGGCCGGAAGGCATCGAAGCTGCGGAAGCCGCGCGCCCGGAACAGCGCACCCCAGTGGCTGTGGTAGCGCTCGTGACGGTGGCCGACGCCGCCCTGCCCGACGAAGGCCGCCGAGAACATCACGACGTCGGCAGCCGCCGCCAGGCCGTCGACCAGCGCCTCGCCGCCGGCCGGCGACAGGTGCTCGACGACCTCGATCGACATCGCGAGGTCGAAGCGCCCGGCCGGCGGCAACGGCCGCTCGAGGTCGGCCGCATGGAACTCGATCGCGGCATCGATCATCTTCGAGGCGTCGTTCCACGGCCCGTCGATGCCGACACGGCGCGGCACCCCGAGCTCGCCCCACGCCGCCAGCCAGGCCCCGCGGCCGCAACCGACGTCGAGCACCGAGGCCGGTCGGAACCAGCGGGCCATCTGCGCGGTCAGCACGCGCGCCGACGAGCGGCTGCCCTCGAGCTGCTCGTCGTAGAACGACTGGTCGTAGCGGGGGGATCGCGTCAATCGCGGCCGTCGGCAACGCGGGCAGGACGCACCGCACCCGCATTCTCGCAGGGCACGCGGCCCCGCTGGGCGAGGACCCGCCGCCCGGGGGGCTCACCTAGAATCCGCGTCCCCTGCGCGCCGGCCCGCGGCATCCGGCCGCGAATCGCACCGCGCGCCCGACAGCCCCCGCCATGACCCGCCCCGACCCAGCGCCCGAGTTCCCGGCTGCCGCCGACGACGACAACCGGCTCATCGCCGAACGCCGCGAGAAGCTCGCCGCGCTGCGCGCCCGCGGCATCGCCTTCCCGAACGACTTCAAGCCGACGCACGCCGCCGCGGACCTGCACCATCGCCACGGCCAGGTGCCCAACGAGGAACTCGAGCCGCAGGCGGTGCACGTCGTCGTCGCAGGCCGCATGATGCTCAAGCGCGTGATGGGCAAGGCGTGCTTCGCGACGCTGCAGGACGCCTCGGGCCGCATCCAGCTCTACGTCACGCAGGACGCGGTCGGCCCCGAGGCGCTGGTCGAGTTCAAGCACTGGGACCTCGGCGACATCGTCGGCTGCGAGGGCACGCTGTTCCGCACCAAGACCGGCGAGCTGTCGGTGAAGGCGACGTCGATCCGGCTGCTCGTCAAGAGCCTGCGCCCGCTGCCCGACAAGTTTCACGGCCTCGCCGATCCCGAGCAGAAGGTGCGCCAGCGCTACGTCGACCTGATGACCGACGACGGCGCGCGCCTGCGCTTCGTCGCCCGCAGCAAGGCGGTGTCGTCGATCCGCGGCTTCATGGTCGAGCACGGCTTTCTCGAGGTCGAGACGCCGATGCTGCACCCGATCCCGGGCGGCGCCAACGCCAGGCCCTTCGTCACCCATCACAACGCGCTCGACCAGGAGATGTTCCTGCGCATCGCGCCCGAGCTCTACCTGAAGCGGCTGCTGGTGGGCGGCTTCGAGCGCGTCTTCGAGATCAACCGCAACTTCCGCAACGAGGGGATCAGCGTCCGCCACAACCCCGAGTTCACGATGATGGAGTTCTACGCGGCGTACTGGACGCACCACGACCTGATGGACTTCACCGAGCAGCTGCTGCGCCACGCCGCGCGGCAGGCCACCGGCTCGGCCACACTCACCTACGCCGGCCGGACGGTCGACCTCGAGCCCGTCTTCGCGCGGCTGACCGTGCGCCAGGCGCTGGTGGTGCACGCCGGCATGACGCACGACGAGGCCGGCGACGCCGCGGTGCTGCACGCGCGGCTCAAGGCGCTCGGCGAGGAGCCGCCGGCGCACTGGACGCTGCCCGAGCTGCAGTTCGGCCTGTTCGAGGCGGCGGTCGAGCAGCACCTGTGGCAGCCGACCTTCATCGTCGACTACCCGGTCGAGGTGTCGCCGCTGGCGCGCGCCTCGGACGCCGACCCGAGCGTCACCGAGCGCTTCGAGCTCTTCGTCACCGGCCGCGAGATGGCCAACGGCTTCTCCGAGCTCAACGATCCCGAGGACCAGGCCGCACGCTTCGCCGCGCAGGCCGCCGCGAAGGACGCCGGCGACGAGGAGGCGATGTTCTACGACGCCGACTACATCCGCGCGCTGGAGTACGGCATGCCGCCGGCCGGCGGTTGCGGCGTCGGCATCGACCGCCTCGTGATGCTGCTCACCGACAGCCCGAGCATCCGCGACGTGATCCTCTTCCCGGCGCTGCGCCGGGAAGCCTGAGTTCACCCGCGCTGCGCCTCGAAGGGTGATGCGCCGGCGCCGCGTCCGCGGCGCCGGTTCACTGGCGCGGCGCCGGCGCGTAAGATCATTCGCGCAGTCCCCCGGAGACAGGCGCGCGGCCCGACCCGCGCGGGGAGCACGCGCATGGCCGAGCGCGAACGTTTGGACGATCTCACCGTGCTGGGCGCGGCGATCTGGCAGGAGCTCGCAGCCGCGGTGCGGCAGCGCGACCACCCGTGGCGCGTCGCTACGCTCGCGACGACGTCTGCCGACGGCAGTGCCGATGCCCGCAGCGTCGTGCTGCGCGACCTCCACGCCGAGGAGCGCGCGCTGGTCTTCTACACCGACGCCCGATCGCCGAAGGCACAGCAGATCACCGCGCGACCCGAGGGGACGCTGGTGCTGTGGTCGCATGCGCTCGGCTGGCAGCTGAGGCTGCCGGTGGCGCTGGAGATCGAGACCGCCGGGCTGAAGGTGTCGTCGCGCTGGGCGCGGCTGCGCATGACGCCCGGGGCGCAGGACTACCTGTCGCCGCTGCCGCCGGGCACGCCGGTGGCGCATCCGGTGCCCGAGCGCGGCACGCGCGAGTTCTTCGCCGTCGTCACCGCACGCATCCGCGCCGTCGACTGGCTCGAGCTGCATGCCGCGGGCCACCGCCGCGCCCGCTTCGACGACGACGGTGCACGCTGGCTGGTGCCATGACCTCGCCGCCGCGCGTGCGCGGCGGCGTCATCCAGGCGGCAGGTAGCGGTAGTGCTTGTCGGGATCGGCGTGCCGCGCATTGGCGGCCTCGCGGCGCTGCGCCGCCGCCTCGTCGTACAGGAAGGGCAGGAAGACGTAGCGGTGGCCGCGCGTGACCGGGGTGGCCTCGTGCATCAGCCCGCACGAGAAGATGCAGGCACCGCCGGTCGGCGGGCGGTAGGTCTGCAGGCCGTATTCGGGGAAGCGCAGGTCGCCGCCCTCGTAGTCCTCGGCATTCAGGTTCAGCGACACGGCGAACTCTCGGTGGCCGTCGCCGTCGTTGTCGCGGTGCGGGCGGAAGAAGCCGCCGGTCTCGCCGTCGTAGCGCGCGACGAGATAGCGCTCCATGCGCGTCGCGCGGAAGCGGAAGACGCGCTCGATCTCCGGGTTGACGCGGGCCACGAAGCGCCGGCGGATCTGCGTGCGCAGCGGCTCGTCGTCGATCAGGCAGTCGGTGCGGCGCTTCATCGCGTGGTCGATCACGCCTTCGATGCGGCCGCCCGCAGTCTTCATGTAGCCGCTGTCGGTTCCGCCCCGAGCCTCGTAGAAGGCAATGAGCTGCCGGCAGAACTCGGGCTCGAACACCCGCGGCAGGATCAGCACCGGGGCCTGGATCGCGGCCGGCCCGGCGGCCGGAAACGGCAGAGCCGCCACGGTGTCGATCAGCGCGTCGACGCCGCCGCCGTCGTGCCGCGGCACGAACCAGCGCACGACGCGCAGCGACGGATCGAGCAGTACCGCCGCAGGCATCACCCGGCTCTGGCCGCCGGCCGCGGCAGCGGCCACGCCGAAGCGCTCGGAGACTTTCGCCCCGTCGTCCCAGAAGACGCGCTGGCCGGGCAACTGCTCGGCGACGCGGCGCTCGCGCTCGTCGGCCGGGTCGCAGCTGACGACGAAGAGGCTGGCCCGCGAGTCGTCGAACAGGTCGCGCCGGCGCTCGAGTGCGGCCTGCCACGCTGCGGCGGCCGGGATCGCCAGCGAGCCGGCGAACCACAGCACGACGTGGCGCCCGGCGACGGTGTGGAAGTGGTACTCGGGGTTGCGGGGGGGGTTTTGGGGGGGGGTATATTGGGGGGGGGTTTTGGGGGGGGGGGGGGGGGGGGGGGGGGGGGGTGGCGGGGCGGCTACGATGATCGCGGTCCGCCGCCGCCCGCGTCAACCGCGTCAGTCGACGAAGAAGTCCGGGATGAACTGCGTCGTCCCCGGCGTCACGCTGTAGCGCTCGAGGTCGTGCACGCCGTGCGACTGCAGCACCTCGTCGTCGATGAAGAAGCGGCCCGTCACCGCCTTCGGGTCGCTGGTCAGGATCCACCAGGCCGCATCGGCCAGGATCTCGGGCTTGCGGCAGCGCTCGATGTCGACGCCCGGGATCATCTGCAGCGCCGCGGTGGCGATCGCGGTGCGCGGCCACAGGCTGTTGACGGCGATGCCGTGCGGGCGGAACTCGCCGGCGTGCCCCAGCGTGCACTCGCTCATCCCGTACTTGGCCATCGTGTAGGCGACATGCGGGCGGAACCAGTGCTCGCGCATCGACAGCGGCGGGCTCATGTTGAGCACGTGCGGCTGGCGGCCGGCCTTCTCGCTGTCGACCAGGTGCGGCAGGCAGGCCTGCGTGCAGCAGTAGGTGCCGCGCACGTTGACGCCGAACATCAGGTCGAAGCGCTTCATCGGCGTCATCGCCGTGTTCGTCAGGCTGATCGCGCTCGCGTTGTTGACCAGGATGTCGATGCCGCCGAAGCGGTCCACCGCGGCCCGTACCGCGGCGGCCACCGCCTGCTCGTCGCGGATGTCGGTGGGCACCGGCAGCGCCTGGCCGCCGGCGGCCTCGATCTCGGCGGCCGCGCTGTACAGCGTGCCCGGCAGCCTCGGGTTGGGCTCGGTGGTCTTCGCGACCAGCACGACGTTGGCGCCGTCGCGCGCCGCGCGCACCCCGATCGCCAGCCCGATGCCGCGGCTGGCGCCGGTGATGAAGAGGGTCTTGCCCTGCAGGCTGCGGGTCATGCGCGCTCCTTCTTCGCCGGGCGCCCGACGAGGGCGGCGATGTGCGCGGCGATCTGCGTGCCGCAGGCCTCGTAGACCGGCGCGCCAGGGTGGAAGCCGTCGCTGGCCATCGCGTCCTGCGCGAGGTCGAGCTCGATCGGCACCAGCGAGACGTCGTCGCGCGTCGACGCCCAGCGCGCGATGGCCGCGTTGTGGCGCCGCGCGTCGCTGCCCGCGACCCAGCGCAGCGGCTGCGGCAGCCCCGGGAAGCGGTGCACCGGTGGCAACGGCGCGAACACCACGTGTGAGACGCCGATCGCGTTGCGCAGCCAGTTGGCCAGCGACTCGCGCGTCGACACCGCATGGTGCGACGGCACCTGGTCGACGACGTCGTTGACGCCGGTGACGATCACCGCGATGTCGGCCAGCGGCGGGGCCTCGCGCTGAAGCAGATGCAGCGTCTGCGCCGTGTTGAGCCCCGACTTCGCGAGCAGCCGCCACTCGACGCGCGCGCCGCACTCGCGGGCGAGCGCGCGGGTGAGCCGGCCCGCGAGCGCGTCGTCCTGACGCACGACGCCGACGCCGGCCGCCGACGAGTCACCGGCGATCAGCAGCCGCAACCGCGGGCCGCGGCCGACCACGCCGTGCCGCCGGCCTTCGGCCTCGGGCAACCTGGGCAGGCGCGCCCGGGTGCGCAGGGCCTGCGCGACGAGGACCGGGGTCAGTGCGACCTTGACGACGAGCGACATGGCAGGCCCCCGCCGGCTACTGGAAGCGGCTGAAGTCGGGCCGGCGCTTCTGGAAGAAGGCCTGGAACGCCTCGATCGCCTCGGGGCTGCGCAGCCGGCGCGAGAAGATCTCGCCCTCGGTCCGGATCGCCTTCAGCACCGCTTCGCGGTGCGGGGCGCGCATCAGCTGCTTGGCTTCGCGCACCGCGCCCGGCGGCAGCGCATTGAAGCGCTCCGCGACGCGGCGCGCGTGCGCCACCACCTCGCCGGCCGGCAGCACGGCGTTGGCGATGCCGCAGGCCACCGCCTCGTCGGGGCCGAACGGGTCGCCGAGCAGCAGCTTCTCGGCCGCCTTCGCATGCCCCATGAGCTGCGGGACGACCAGGCTGGACGCGAACTCGGGCACCAGGCCCAGGCCGACGAAGGGCATCACCAGGCGCGCCTCGTCGCTGACGTAGACCAGGTCGCAGTGCAGCAGCATCGTCGTGCCGATGCCGATCGCTGCACCGGTGACCGCGACGACGACCGGCTTCTCGCAGTCGAGCAGCGCGCGCATGAAGCGGAAGACCGGCGAGTCCGCCGAGTCGCTGCCCTGGCCGGGGGGCCGGGACACGAAGTCCTCGATGTCGTTGCCCGAGGTGAAGATGCCCGGCTGCCCGGTGATCAGCACGGCACGCACCGCGCCGTCGGCCGACGCCGCGTGCAGCGCCTCGGCCATCGCCTCGTACATCGCGACCGTCAGCGCGTTCTTCTTCTCGGGCCGGGCGATCTCGATCGTGGCCACGCCGTCGAGGATGGCGGTGCGGATGCTCATGCGGATTCTCCTGTCGTTCGGCAGCGTCGACGTCAGACGCGCTCGAAGATGCCGGCGGCGCCCTGCCCCATGCCGACGCACATCGTCACCATGCCGTACTTCAGCTGGCGGCGGCGCAGCGCGTGCACGACGGTGGCCGCGCGGATCGCGCCGGTGGCGCCCAGCGGGTGGCCGAGCGCGATCGCGCC
>JALORQ010000185.1 GCA_025458805.1 Rubrivivax sp. | reverse complement strand
GGTCCGCGGCACCGACCACGTGCGACGCCGCGACAAGCAGCCGGTCCGGCCCGTCGGGCCAGGCCAGCCAGTCGCGCGCGAGCTCGCCCGGCTGCAGCAGCCGGGGCGGGATCAGCGCCTCGTTCCTTCCGCCCAGCACCCGTCCTCCCGCATCGATCACCGCGAAGCCGTAGGCGTCGGGAAAGCGGTCGTAGATGTCGCCCGCGGCCGTGGCCATGCGCGCGACATCCTGTCCCGACGCAACGTACGCGGCCTCCAGCCGCAGCACTTCGCGGCGCGTCAGGTCGAGCACCAGCGCATCGCGGTCCGACGCGTCGTAGAACGCGACCAGCGCCAGGTTGGCACTGATCACGACGGCGGCGATGGCGAGCAGCCGGCGCGTCAGGACCGCCTGGAGCCCGCGGCGCGGCGCCGGCGACGCGGTCATTCGGCGCCGCCGGTGAGCATCCAGCCGACCCCCCGCACCGTGCGCAGCTCCACCCCGGCATCCGACGCCTCGAGCGCACGCCGCAGCCGCGAGACCGCCGCATCGACCGCATTCAGGCCCACGTCGGCGTCGCGGTCGTAGAGCTGCTCGAGCAGCACGCTGCGCGGAACCACGCGGTTGCGGCGTCTGAGGAGTGCCTCGAGGACCCCGGTCTCGCGGCGGCCGAGCGCGAGCGGCACACCCCTGCAGGTGGCCTCGCGCAGCGTCGTGTCGAGCACGAGGTGCCCGGCCTCCAGCAGCCGGCCGGCGCGCTGGCCGGGCCGGCGCAGCACGGCCCGGCAGCGGGCCACCAGCTCGGGCATCTCGACCGGCTTGACGACGTAGTCGTCGGCACCCTCGTCCAGCCCGGCGACCCGGTCGCCGAGCGCGCCGCGCGCGGTCAGCAGGACGGCCGGCGGGCCGCCGCGTCCGCGCCACTCGCGCAGCAGGTCGAGGCCGCTGCCGTCGGGCAGGCCGAGGTCGAGCACCGCGAGGTCGTAAGGCGCCGCCGACGCGGCACTGCGCGCTTCGCCGACGGTCCCGGCGACGTCCACCGCGAACCCGGCCCGGCGCAGGCCGCCGGCAAGAGCCTCCGCCAGCGGGGCATGGTCCTCGACGAGCAGGAGGCGCATGGTCGTTCAGGCTCCGGCAATGCGCGCCATCGAGGACGGCGATCGGCGTCGCGGCCACGCACGACCGGGCCGGGCGATCCGGAAGGCACGCGGCAGCGCGACCGTGGAGAGCATCATGGGATTTCGTCGCCTGGGCGTGCCCGCCGGGGCCTGGATCATCCAGCGTCGCCGATGCCCCGTTGCTCTTCAAGGGCCTTCGCGGCAAGGCCGCCTGGCCGCGCGCCAGGAGATCCCGGCGAGCTGGCCAGGATCGCCAGCCCCTTGAGGTACTCGCCCTCGGGAAAGGTCAGCGTCGTCGGGTGGTCCGGCGCGCCCTCGAGCCGCGCGAGGATCGCGCCGTCGACGCCGGCGTCGATCGCGGCGCCGGCGACGATCTTGTGGAACAGCTCGGCGCCGATGCCGCCCGAGCAGCTGAAGGTCAGCAGCAGCCCGCCCGGCGCGAGCAGCTGGAGCGCGAGCCGGTTGATGTCCTTGTAGGCGCGCGCGGCGCGTTCGGCGTGCGCCGCGGTCGGCGCGAACTTGGGCGGGTCGAGCACGATGGCGTCGAAGCGCCGGCCCTGCTTGAGCGCGGCGCGCAGGAACGCGTTCACATCGGCATCGACCGCCGTGCTGCGCGCGGCGTCGAAGCCGTTGAGCGCGACGTTGGCGGCCAGCCGCTCGAGCGCAGGCGCCGACGAGTCGACGTTCGTCACCCGCGCCGCGCCGCCGGCGAGCGCCGCGACCGCGAAGCCGCCGGTGTAGCTGTAGCAGTTGAGCACGTCCTGAAGGCCGTAGTGCCGCACCCAGCGCGCGAACGCGGCGCGGCTGTCGCGCTGGTCGAGGTAGAAGCCGGTCTTGTGCCCGGTGGCGACATCGAGTGTCAGGCTCCAGCCATGCTCGTCGATCGTGACTTCGGTGCCGCCCTCGCCGCGCAGCCAGCCGGTGACGGGCTCCAGGCCCTCGAGGCCGCGCACGCCCGAGTCGCTGCGTTCGTACAGTCGCGCGCAGCCGGTGCGCTCGACGAGGATGTCGGCCAGCGCCTGCTTCCAGCGCTCGGTGCCGGCAGCGAGGAACTGCGCCGACAGCGTGTCGCCGTAGCGGTCGACGACGAGCCCGGGCAGTCCGTCGGCCTCGCCGTGCACGAGGCGCACCCCGCTGCTCGCCGGCGCGAGGCGCCGCCGCAGTGCGAGCGCGGCGTCGATGCGGCGCTTGAAGAACGCGTGGTCGATGCGCTCGGCCTCGTCGAAGCTCCACGCGCGCACGCGGATCCGGCTCGTGCCGCTGTAGGCGCCCCAGGCGAGGAAGCGGCCGTCGTGCGACTCGACGCGCACCGTCTCGCCGGGGTCGGCCCGGCCCTTCGCGACGCTGCCCTCGAAGACCCACGGGTGCCGGCGCAGCAGCGAGCGCTCCTTGCCTTCGAGCAGGCGGATGGTCTTCATCCGCCGATTGTGCGCGGGCGCCGGCGCGCGTCAGTCGATGCCGGGCTCGCCGTCCCAGTAGTCGAGCGACGCATCCTTGCGCTGGATGAGGATGCGGCGCTTGGCGAAGGCGTTGACCTTGCCCGAGTCGGGGTACTCGCAGACCTCAGGCTCGCGGCGCGTGCTGATCGACAGGTACTTCAGTGGCGCCTGCGAGGTGTTGAGGATCTGGTGCGGATAGTCGGGCCCGGCCGGGATCGCGACGATGTCGCCCTTGGCGATCGGCAGCATCTCGCCGGCGACGCGCAGCGTGCCCTCGCCCTCGAGGACGACGAAGACCTCCTCCTCGCCGTGGTGCAGGTGGTACGGGCAGGCGCGCTTGCCCGGCGGGACGGTGTCGACCGCGAGGCCCAGGTCCTTCAGCGGCAGTCCGTCGGTGAACGAGGTGCCGAAGCTCTCGTACAGCGTGCCCTTGCGGAACACGTCGAAGTCGCCGCGGTCGGTGTTGCGGATCAGCAGCGCACGCAGCTCGTCGGCACGGGTGGTCATCGGGTCCCTCCTCGGCGGGCGCGGGAGGCCCGCGGATGGGACGAATCGTAGACCGGCGGCCGGCCGGCCGCGACGCCGCGCGCTACGACCTGCGCTTGGCCCGCGGATGCGCCGCGTCGTAGACCTTGGCGAGATGCTGGAAGTCCAGCTTCGTGTAGACCTGGGTCGTCGAGATGCTGGCGTGGCCGAGCAGCTCCTGCACCGCGCGCAGGTCACCGCTGCTCTGCAGCAGGTGGCTGGCGAAGCTGTGGCGCAGCATGTGCGGGTGCACGTGCGTCGGCACGCCGGCGTCGATGGCGAGCGACTTCAGCCGCGCCCGCAGCTGCCCCGGCGTGAGCCGCGTGCCCAGCCGGCCGACGAAGAGCGCCGGCTCGCCGGCCCTGGCCAGCACGACGCGCTCGGCCCGCCACGCCGCCAGCGCCTGCAGCGCCGCGCGGCCGACCGGCACGCTGCGGCGCTTGCGGCCCTTCCCCAGCACGTGCGCCGTGGCGTCGGCATCGTCGACCCACCCGGCCGCCTGCGGCCCGGCCGCCGCGTCCAGACCGACCAGCTCGCCGACGCGCAGCCCGCTGCCGTAGAGCAGCTCGACGATCGCGTGGTCGCGCGTCGCCAGCGCGCGCTGCAGCGGCGTCGGGTCGCCGCGCGGCGCCGGCACGTGGCCGGCCAGCGCGACCGCGTGCTCGACCGACAGCGCCTTGGGCAGCGGCTTGGGCCCCTTCGGCGGGCGCAGCCCGTCGACCGGGTTGGCGCGCACGACGCCCTCGCGGCCCCACCAGCGGTAGAGCCCGCGCCAGGCCGCGAGCGTGATCGCGATGCTGCGCGGCCCCAGCCCGGCGAGCCGCAGGCGGCCGATCCAGGTGCGCAGGTGGTGCGGCTTCGCCGCGGGCAGGTCGACGCCGTCGTCGCGCGCGAAGGCCTGCAGCCGGCGCAGCGCGTCGCCGTACATCGCCAGCGTGCGATCGGCGAGCCTGCGCTCGACGCGCAGGTGCTCGACGAAGCGCTGCAGCGCGTCGGCGAGCGGCGGTGCGGCCATCGCGGCGGGGGCCGTCGGCCGCGTCGGCCTCAGGCCTGCGGTAGCAGCCGCACGAGCGCGGCGCTCGCGACCTCGGCGATGCGCATCAGGAACTCGGTGCCCATCTCGGCGGCATAGCGCGTCGGGTCGGGCGAGCCGAGCACGAGCAGGCCGAAGACGCCGCCCGGCCCCTCGGCCGCGCCGTGCCGCAGAGGCAGCATCGCCAGCGACATCACGGTCGGCGGGTCGTCGAGCCAGCCGGCGGCCTCGAAGCCGGCATTGACGCCGCAGTAGGGCAGCGTCAGGCTGCCTGCGAAGCTCTTCAGGTCGTCGCTGACCGGGCGTGCGAACGGGCGCAGCGAGAACGCCTCGTCGGCGCCCCAGAGGCGGATCGCCGCCTGCGGGATCAGGAACCGGCGCTTGAGCTCGTCGGTCATCACCTGCGGCAGGTCGCCGGGATTCGTCGTCAGCAGGATGGCGCGCGTCCAGCGGTGCAGGCGGTCGGCGATCGCGACGTTCTCCTGCCCGTGGCGGATCATCTCGACGATCTTCATCTCGAGGCCCTTGATGCGCTCGCGCAGCATCTCCATCTGCCGCTCCTGCAGCGAGACGGCGCGCTGCCCGTGCGGGCTGGTGAGCTGCACGCTGGCCAGCAGCTCGGCGTGGCGCTCGAAGAAGCCGGGGTTGTTGGCCAGGTAGTGGGCGATGTCGGTCTCGGTGATCGCGCCGGCGATCGCGGCGCTGTTCGTGGCGGTCGGGTTCAAAGCTCGATCTCTCCCTCGAAGACGGTGACGGCGGGGCCGGTCATCAGCACGCTCACGTCGTCGGCCGGCCACTCGATGCGCAGCACGCCGCCGCGCGTCTCGACCTCGACCGCACGGTCGAGCCAGCCGAGGCGGATGCCGGCGACCACCGCGGCGCAGGCCCCGGTGCCGCAGGCCAGCGTCTCGCCCGCGCCGCGCTCCCAGACACGCAGCCGGGCGCGGCCGCGGTCGAGCACCTGCAGGAAGCCGGCGTTGACGCGCCGCGCGAATCGCTCGTGGCCCTCGACCTGAGGCCCGACGATGCCGACCGGCGCCGCGTCGGCGTCGGCCACGCGCTGCACCGCGTGCGGGTTGCCCATCGACAGCACCGCGACCTCGACGGTCGCGCCGTCGGCCAGCTCGAGCGGCCACAGATCGAAGCCGCCCTCGCGACGCGGCCGCAGCCCGCGCGCGTCGAACGGCACGCGATCGAGATCGAACACCGGCCGGTTCATGTCGACGGTGACGCGGCCGTCGGGCTGCAGACGCAGCTCGAGCAGGTTGTTGACGGTCTCGACGCGCACGACCGTCTTGTCGGTGAGGCCGTGGTCGTGCAGGTAGCGCAGGAAGCAGCGCGCGCCGTTGCCGCAGTGCTCGACCTCGTCGCCGCTGGCGTTCCAGATGCGGTAGCGGAAGTCGACGCCCGGCGTCGGCGACGCCTCGACGACGAGGATCTGGTCGGCGCCGACGCCGAAGCGGCGATCGGCGAGGTGGCGCATCTGCGCGTCGCCGAGCGCGAGCGGCGCGCGCGTCGCGTCGAGCACGACGAAGTCGTTGCCCGCGCCGTGCATCTTGGTGAAGCGCTGCCGCATCGC
>JALORQ010000184.1 GCA_025458805.1 Rubrivivax sp. | reverse complement strand
CGGGCGAGCGACGTGCCGACCTACGTGCAGCATGGCGGCGCCGACCTCGGCGTCGCCGGGCTCGACGTGCTGCTCGAGCACGCGAAGGGCCCTGACGGCGAGGCCGGCGCGCTGGTGCGGCCGCTCGACCTCGGCATCGCGCGCTGCCGCATGAGCGTGGCGGTGCGCGCCGGTTTCGACTACGCGGCGGCGGTCCGTCAGGGCTCGCGCATCCGCGTGGCCACCAAGTACACGCAGATCGCGCGCGAGCACTTCGCCGCCAAGGGCGTGCACGTCGATCTGATCAAGCTCTACGGCTCGATGGAGCTCGCGCCGCTCACCGGGCTCGCCGACGCGATCGTCGACCTCGTCTCGACCGGCAGCACGCTGAAGGCCAACCACCTCGTCGAGGTCGAGCGCATCATGGACATCTCGTCGCGGCTGGTCGTCAACCCGGCGTCGCTCAAGCTCAAGCGCGCGCCGATGCGCGAGCTGATCGACGCCTTCGCCGCGGCGGTCGGCGGGAGGGACGCGCGATGAGCCTGGCGCTGCGCTCGCTGCGCACCGACGACCCGGAGTTCGAGAGCGCGTTCGCGCGGGTGCTGCACTGGTCGGCCGAGACCGACGCGGCGATCGAGTCGCGCGTCGCGGCGATCGTCGACGACGTGCGCGCCCGCGGCGACGCCGCGGTGCTCGAGTGCACGGCACGCTTCGACGGGCTCGAGGCGGCATCGGTCTCCGAGCTCGAGCTGCAGCCCGGCGAGCTGGCGTCGGCGTTCGAGCAGATCACGCCGGCGCAGCGCCGCGCGCTCGAGTCGGCGGCGGCCCGCATCCGCGCCTTCCACGAGCGCCAGCTCGAGGCCTGCGGGCGCAGCTTCAGCTACCGCGACGCCGACGGGACGCTGCTCGGCCAGAAGGTGACGCCGCTCGACCGCGTCGGCATCTACGTGCCGGGCGGCAAGGCGGCCTACCCGTCGAGCGTGCTGATGAATGCCATTCCGGCCAGGGTCGCCGGCGTCGGCGAGATCGTGATGGTCGTGCCGACGCCGGCGCGCCGGGACGGCGAGGCGCGCGGCGAGCGCAACCCGCTCGTGCTCGCGGCGGCGCACGTGGCCGGCGTGCACCGGGTCTTCACGATCGGCGGCGCGCAGGCGGTGGCGGCGCTGGCCTACGGTACCGCGACGATCCCCCGCGTCGACAAGATCACCGGCCCGGGCAATGCGTACGTGGCGAGCGCCAAGCGCCGCGTCTTCGGCCAGGTCGGCATTGACATGATCGCGGGGCCGAGCGAGATCCTCGTGCTGGCCGACGGCACGACGCCGCCCGACTGGGTGGCGATGGACCTGTTCAGCCAGGCCGAGCACGACGAACTGGCGCAGAGCATCCTGCTGACACCCGATGCGGCGTACCTGGAGAAGGTGCGCGAGGCCGTCGAGCGGCTGCTGCCCGACATGCCCCGCCGCGATGTGATCCGCGCCAGCCTCGAAGGCCGCGGCGCGCTGATCCTGACGCGCTCGATGGAGGAGGCCTGCGGGATCGCCAACCGGATCGCGCCCGAGCACCTCGAGGTGAGCAGCGAGCGCCCCGAGCGCTGGGAACCTCTGCTGCGCCACGCCGGCGCGATCTTCCTCGGCGCCTACACCAGCGAGAGCCTGGGCGACTACTGCGCGGGCCCGAATCACGTGCTGCCGACCAGCGGCACCGCGCGCTTCTCGTCGCCGCTGGGGGTGTACGACTTCCAGAAGCGCACCAGCCTGATCGAGGTCAGCGCGCGCGGCGCCGCGCTGCTGGGCCCGGTGGCCGCCGAGCTGGCGCACGGCGAGGGCCTGCAGGCCCACGCGCGCGCCGCAGAGCTTCGCCTGCCCGCGGCCCCGGCCGACTCCGCCCCGCGCGCGCCGGAGCTCGAAGTGCGCGAGGTGGCGGCCGACGACGTGGTGCCGCTGATCAAGCTCGCGGTGGCGCCCGGCCAGCAGGAACTGGTCGCGTCGGTCGCCGTGTCGATCGCCCAGTGCGCCTACCAGCCTGCCGGCCGCGCGCTCGGGCTCTGGGAGCGCGGCGAGCCGGTCGGGCTGCTGCTGCTCTACGACCACCGCCGCGACGAGGAGGACCCGCGCGAGCAGCTCTACGTCTGGCGGCTGCTGATCGACCAGCGCCACCAGCGCCGCGGCCTGGGCCGGCTCGCGATGCAGTGGGTCGTCGACGAGGCGCGCCGGCTCGGGCTGTCGTCGGTCGGGCTGTCGCACCAGCAGCGGCCGGGCCACGCCGGGCCGTTCTACCAGAAGCTGGGCTTCGCCTACACCGGGCGCGACGACGACGGCGAACTCGAGATGGTGCTGCCAGTGTCCGCGCCCGCGACGCCTTGACGCGCGCCGAGCCGCCAGCGCAGGATCGTCCCCGATGACCGCCCCGACCCTCGCCGACCGCATCGCGCGCACGCTGCGCCAGGACGTGCAGTCGATGGCCGCCTACGCGATCCAGCCGAGCGCCGGCCTGGTCAAGCTCGACGCGATGGAGAACCCGTACCCGCTGCCGCCGGCGCTGCAGCGCGAGCTCGGCGAGCGGCTCGGACGCGTCGCGCTCAACCGCTACCCGGCGCAGTGCGCGGCCGACGTGGCGTACGCCCTCGCACGCTTCGTCGCGCTGCCCGCGGGCTGCCGGCTGATGCTCGGTAACGGCTCCGACGAGCTGATCGACCTGCTGTCGGTGGCCTGCGACGTGCCCGGTGCGACGGTGCTCGCGCCGCTGCCTGGCTTCGTGATGTACGAGACGAGCGCCAGGCTGCGCGGGCTGCGCTTCGTCGGCGTGCCGCTGACGGCCGGGTTCGAGCTCGACGAGGCGGCGATGCTCGACGCCATCGCGACGCACCGCCCGGCGCTGACCTACCTCGCGTGGCCGAACAACCCGACCGCCAACCTGTTCGACGAGCGCATCGTGATGCGCGTGGTCGACGCGGTGCGCGCGCAGCACGGCCTCGTCGTCTTCGACGAGGCCTACCAGCCGTTCTCGTCGAAGACCTTCCTGCCGCGGCTGGCCGAGCCCGGTCACGAGCACGTGCTGGTGATGCGCACGCTCAGCAAGTTCGGCCTGGCCGGCGTGCGGCTGGGCTACCTGTGCGGCGCCGCGGCGCTGATCGCCGAGGTCGACAAGGTGCGGCCGCCGTACAACGTGAGCGCGCTGAATGCCGAGGCGACGCTGTTCGCGCTCGAGCACGCCGACGAGTTCGCGCACCAGGCCCGGGCGATCCGGGACGAGCGCGCGCGCCTGCTGGGCGAACTGGCGGCGATGCCGGGCGTGACGGTCTTTCCGAGCGAGGCCAACATGATCCTCGTGCGCGTGCCGGACTCGGCGCGTGCCTTCGCCGGCATGAAGCAGCGCGGGGTGCTCGTCAAGCACGTCGCCGCGCTGCACCCGCTGCTGGCGAACTGCCTGCGGCTGACGGTCGGCACGCCCGACGAGAACGCCCTGATGCTGCGCGCGCTGCGCGAGAGCCTTCAGGCACCACCACAGAACCCAGGACCGACGACATGAACCGCGCAGCCGAAGTCCGGCGCGACACCAAGGAGACGCAGATCCGCGTGCGGGTCGACCTCGACGGCACCGGCGCCGCGAAGCTCGGCACCGGCATCGGCTTCTTCGACCACATGCTCGAGCAGATCGCGCGCCACGGGCTGATCGACCTCGAGATCGAGGCGGTCGGCGACCTGCACATCGACGGCCACCACACGGTCGAGGACGTCGGCATCACGCTCGGCATGGCGGTCGCGAAGGCGGTCGGCGACAAGAAGGGCATCGGCCGCTACGGCCACGCCTACGTGCCGCTCGACGAGGCGCTGTCGCGGGTCGTCGTCGACTTCTCCGGCCGGCCCGGCCTGCACATGCACGTGCCGTTCAAGGCCGGCATGATCGGCGGCTTCGACACCCAGCTCGCCTACGAGTTCTTCCAGGGTTTCGTCAACCACGCGCTGGTGACGCTGCACATCGACAACCTGAAGGGCGAGAACGCGCACCACCAGTGCGAGACGGTGTTCAAGGCCTTCGGGCGCGCGCTGCGCATGGCGCTGACGCCCGACCCGCGCAGCGCGGGCGTCGTGCCTTCGACCAAGGGCGTGCTGTAGGGCCATGGCGCGCACCGTCGCCGTCGTCGACTACGGCATGGGCAACCTGCGCTCGGTGTCGCAGGCGGTGATGCACGTCGCCGCGGGCGCCGGCGCCGACGTCGTCGTGACCTCGCGCCCCGACGACGTGCGCGCGGCCGAGCGCGTGGTGCTGCCCGGCCAGGGCGCGATGCGCGACTGCATGCGTGAGCTGCACGACACCGGGCTGCGCGAGGCGGTGGTCGAGGCGGCCGGTGCCAAGCCGCTCATGGGCGTGTGCGTCGGGATGCAGATGCTGCTCGACCACAGCGAGGAGCAGGACACGCCCGGGCTCGGGCTGATCGGCGGTCGCGTGCGGCGCTTCCGCCTCGACGGCCAGCGGCAGGCCGACGGCAGCTGGTTCAAGGTGCCGCAGATGGGCTGGAACCGCGTGTACCAGAGCGGGCGGCCCGCGGGCGCACACGCGATGTGGCAGGGCGTGCCCGACGGCGCGTGGTTCTACTTCGTCCACAGCTTCTACGCGGTGCCGTCCGACGCACGCGACACCGCGGGCGAGACCGAGTACGGCGTGCGCTTTACCTCGGCGGTGGCGCGGGATAACATTTTTGCCACGCAGTTCCACCCCGAGAAGAGCGCGGCCCACGGCCTCGCGCTGTATCGCAACTTCCTGCACTGGAAGCCCTGACCGCGACGCGCCGGCGTCCGCCCAGCCCGACGGCCCGTTGCCCGCTCCGCTCCCGCTCGCTCGAGCCATGCTGCTGATTCCCGCCATCGACCTCAAGGACGGACACTGCGTGCGCCTGCAGCAGGGCGACATGCGCGCCTCGACGACTTTCGGCGAAGACCCGGCCGCGATGGCGCGGCGCTGGCTGGACGCCGGGGCGAGGCGCCTGCACCTGGTCGACCTCAACGGCGCCTTCGCCGGGCGGCCGGTCAACGAGGGGGCGGTGAAGGCCATCCTGCGCGAGGTCGGCGACGAGATCCCGGTGCAGCTCGGCGGCGGCATCCGCGACCTCGACACCATCGAGCGCTTCCTCGACGACGGGCTGTCGTACGTGATCATCGGCACCGCGGCGGTCAAGAGCCCGGGCTTCCTGAAGGACGCCTGCACCGCCTTCGGGGGCCACATCATCGTCGGCCTCGACGCGAAGGACGGCAAGGTTGCCACCGACGGCTGGAGCAAGCTCACCGGCCACGAGGTGATCGACCTGGCGAGGAAGTTCGAGGACTACGGCGTCGAGGCCGTGATCTACACCGACATCGGTCGCGACGGCATGCTGACCGGCATCAACGTCGAGGCCACCGTCAAGCTCGCGCAGGCGCTGACCATCCCGGTCATCGCCTCCGGGGGGCTGAGCGGCCTGCCCGACATCGAGCGCCTGTGCGCGGTCGAGTCCGAGGGCGTCACCGGGGTGATCTGCGGCCGCAGCATCTACACGGGTGCGCTCGACTTCGGCGCCGCGCAGGCGCGTGCCGACGAACTGGCCGGCCCGGCCTGAGCCTGCTTCCTTGCTCGCCAAACGCATCATCCCCTGCCTCGACGTCACCGGCGGGCGCGTCGTCAAGGGCGTCAACTTCGTCGAGCTGCGCGACGCCGGCGACCCGGTCGAGATCGCCGCGCGCTACAAC
>JALORQ010000183.1 GCA_025458805.1 Rubrivivax sp. | reverse complement strand
GCCTTTCTCGACACCGACCACGTGGAACTGCGCCGCTGGCTGATCGACAGCGGCTGGTGGCGGCGCGACGGCTTCGGCCGCGCTTATGCGCGCGTGCCGGCGGCCGAACTGCCGGCCGCGTTGCAGTCGCTGCGGCAGGCGCTCGATACGCTGGATCTGCCCACCTGGGTGGCCGCCGAGCGCGCGCGGGCGCACCGCCAACGCGAGCAGCGGCGTGCCGCCTGGTTTGACGCGAGCCGCGATGCCTGAGACCACGCTGACCGACCCGCAGGATGAATGGGCCATGCGGTTGGCGCTGGACCAGGCGCTGAACGCCCGGCTCAGCGGCGAAGTGCCGGTGGGGGCGGTCCTCGTCCGCCGCGTCGACGGCGTCGCGCAGGTCGTGGCCACCGGCTACAACCGGCCGATCACCACCCACGACCCGACGGCGCACGCCGAGATCGTGGCCTTGCGCCATGCGGCGACGCTGCTGCAGAACTACCGCCTGCCGGGCTGCGAGCTCTTCGTGACACTGGAGCCCTGCGCGATGTGCGCGATGGCGCTGATGCATGCACGCCTGGCGCGCGTGGTCTACGGCGCGCCCGACCCGAAGACCGGCGCCGCCGGCTCGGTGCTCGACCTTTTCGCCGAGCGTCGGCTCAACCACCACACGCGGTCGGTCGGTGGCGTGCTGGCCGGGCCCTGCGGCGATCTGCTGCGCGACTTCTTCGCCGAGCGCCGCGAGCGCCGGCGGGCGCTGCGCGGCACGCTGGGCGTGGAGCCCGAGGGCGAGGCCTCCGAGCCGCCGCCGATCCCGGCCGGCGATGCGACCGAGATCGCCGGCTGGCCGGCGGGCGGCGATGCCGGCGGCCGCGACTGAGCGGGGCCGCGGCGTGCGGTCGCTGACGCTGTTCTCACCGTCCGGCGCGGTCGCGCGCGCGCTGCCGGTGCGCCGCGCGGCCCAGCGCCTGGCCGCGCTCGGCTTCGAGGTCGCGGTCGACGAGGCGGCCCTCGCGCTGCACCAGCGCTTCGCCGGCGACGATGCGACGCGGCTCGCTGCGCTGCACCGCGTGGCCGACGGCGCGCCCGACGTCGCGCTCGCCACGCGCGGCGGCTACGGGCTGACGCGCCTGCTCGACCGCATAGACTGGCCGCGGCTGGCGCGCAGCGTCGAGCGCGGCACGCGCTGGGTCGGGCACAGCGACCTGACCGCGCTGCAGCTCGCGCTGCTCGCGCACACCGGCGCGCCGAGCTGGGCCGGCCCGATGGCGGCTGGCGACTTCGGCCGCGCCGATGCCGACGGCGGTGTCGACGAGATCACGCGCGACGTCTTCGCCGAGGCGATGCGCGGCGAGCTCGAGGCGCTGGGCTTCCGCACCGCGCCAGGCTTCGACGGGCTGGACGTGCGCGGCACGCTCTGGGGCGGCAACCTGACGGTGCTCTGCTCGCTGCTCGGCACGCCGCACTGGCCGGCGCGCGCGGCGCGTGGCGGCGTGCTGTTCCTCGAGGATGTCAACGAGCACCCGTACCGCGTCGAGCGCATGTTGCTGCAGCTCGCTCAGGCCGGCGTGATCGACCGCCAGAAGGCGGTGCTGCTCGGCGACTTCGATGGCTGGGCGAAGTCACCGCTCGACCGCGGCTACCGGCTCGCCGATGCCCTGGCCGCGCTGCGCGAGCGCTGTGCCGTGCCGCTGGTCACGGGGCTGCCGTTCGGACACGGTCCGACCAAGCTGACGCTGCCGGTCGGCCGACGCGTGCGGCTGCTCGTCGACGGGCGGCAGGTGCTGGTCGGCTGGGCCTGAGCGCCGGGGCGGCCGTCGCCGCACCTAGAATCGCCCGCTTTCCGAAGGGGCTTCGATGGCGATGGGCGTGCGGGCGGGCGGGGGCAGGGCGGTCCTGCGCCGGGTGCTCGCCTCGATCGCGCCGGCGCTGCTCGCGTTCGCCGCGGGCTGCAGCAACAACCCGCTGCCCGAGGACGTGGCCGGCAGCAACACGCTGGTCAGTGCCTTCACCGAGCGCAGCCCGCGCCACCTGGACCCGACGGCCTCGTACTGGAACAACGAGACGCCGTACACCTACCAGATCTACGAGCCGCCCTACGGTTACCACTACCTGAAGCGGCCCTACACGCTGGTGCCGAAGACCGCGGTCGAGATCGCGCTGCCGCGCTATCTGGACAAGGACGGCCGCGAGCTGCCGGCCGATGCGCCCGGCGAGCAGATCGCCGAGAGCGTCTACGACATCCGCATCCGGCCCGGCATCCTGTACCAGCCGCACCCGGCCTTCGCGACCGACGAGCAGGGCCGTCACCGCTACCACGCGATGCAGCCCGGCGAGCTCGGCGACCGCCGCAGCCCGTGGGACTTCGAGCACCAGGGCACGCGCGAGCTGGTGGCCGAGGACTTCGTCTATGCGCTGAAGCGGCACGCGACGACGCGCATCACGACGCCGGTGTACGGCATCTTCGCCGAGCACGTGATCGGCCTGCGCGAGTACGGCGAACGGGTCAAGGCCGAGGACGCGAAGCTGCGCGAGGGGCTCGACCCGGCGAGCCTGGACCGGCCGTTCCTGGACTTCCGTCGCTGGCCGCTGGCCGGCGCCAGCGCGCCCGAGCCGCACCTGCTGCGCATCCGCCTCAATGGCAAGTACCCGCAGTGGAAGTACTGGATGTCGATGACCTTCATGGCCCCGGTGCCGTGGGAGGCCGACGCCTTCTACGCGCAGCCCGGGATGGCGGGCAACGGGCTGTCGCTCGACCGCTGGCCGGTCGGCACCGGCCCCTACATGATGCAGGAGTACGTGCAGGACCGCCGCCACGTGCTGGTGCGCAACCCCAACTACCGCGGCGAGCCGTATCCCTGCGAAGGGATGCCCGAGGACGCCGCCGCCGGGCTGCTGGCCGACTGCGGCAAGCCCACCCCCTTCATCGACCGCATGGTCTTCACGATCGAGAAGGAAGGGGTGCCGCTGAAGGCCAAGTTCCGCCAGGGCTACTACGACGTGCCCGAGATCGAGCGCACGGACCACGGCGTCGAGTTCCTGATCGACATGGACGACAGCCCGGCGGTGCGCGCCGAGTACGAGGCCAAGGGCTTCAAGCTGCCGCGCACCGTCGACATCTCGTCGTGGTACGTCGGCTTCAACATGCTCGACCCGGTGCTCGGCTGGGGCGACACGCCGGAGCAGCGAGAGCGCAACCGCAAGCTGCGGCAGGCGCTGTCGATCGCGATCGACTGGGAGGAGTTCGTCCGCATCTTCCCGAAGAAGGGCGGCGAGGTCGCGATGGGCGTGCTGCCGGCCGGGCTGTTCGGCTCGCGCCACGGCACCGCCGAGGGGGTCAACCCGGTGACGCACCGATGGGTGGACGGCCGCGCCGTGCGTCGGCCCCTCGACGAGGCCAGGGCGCTGCTGGCCGAGGCGGGATACCCGGGCGGGCGCGACGCGAAGACCGGGCAGCCGCTGGTGCTCAACTACGACTTCTACGGCCAGCCGTCGCCCGAGCGCAAGGCCGAGTTCGACTGGATGATCCGGCAGTTCGCCAAGCTCGGCGTGCAGCTCGAGATCCGCGCCACCGACAACAACCAGTTCCAGGACAAGGTGCGCAAGGGCCGCCACCAGATCTACTGGTCGGGCTGGCTCGCCGACTACCCCGACGCCGAGAACTTCCTCTTCCTGCTCTACGGCCCCAACGGCAAGAGCGCGAGCGACGGCGAGAACACGTCCAACTACGCCAACCCCGAATTCGACCGCCTGTTCCAGCAGCTGCGCCTGCTCGACGACGGCCCCGAGAAACAGCGCGTGATCGACGAGATGACGCGCATCGTGCAGCAGGACGCGCCGTGGACCTTCGGCTACTTCCCGTTCGCGTCGGGCGCGTTCCAGCCCTGGGTGCACAACGGCAAGCCCGCCATCATGATCCGCGACATGGGCCGCTACTACCGGCTCGACGTCGCCGAGCGGCTGCGCCTGCAGTCCGAGTGGAACCGGCCCGTGTGGTGGCCGCTGTTCGCGCTGGCGGCGGCGGCGCTGGTCCTGCTTGCGGTGGGCTGGCGCGCCTGGGCGCGCCGCGAGCGCACCAACGCGCGCGGCGAAGTGCTGGCCGGCCGCTGAGATGCTGCGCTACGTCGTCCGCCGCATCGGCTACGGCCTGCTCATCCTGCTGGGCGTCAACCTGGCGACCTTCGTCCTCTTCTTCACCGTCAACACGCCCGACGACATGGCGCGGCTGAACATCGGCGGCAAGCGCGTCTCGCAGGAGCAGATCGAGAAGTGGAAGGTCGAGCGCGGCTACGACAAGCCGCTCTACTGGAACGACGCACAGGACGGAAGCGCGCGGCTGACCGAGACCATCTTCTGGGAGCGCTCGGTGTCGCTCTTCATGCTCGACTTCGGCCGCGCCGACGGCGAGAGCGCCGGCGACATCGGCCACGAGGTGGCCACGCGGATGGTCGCGAGCCTGAAGCTGGCGCTGCCGCTGTTCCTGCTGCAGGTGCTGGCGAGCACGCTGTTCGCGCTGCTGCTGGTGATGTTCAGGCACACGCGGCTCGACTTCTGGGGCACGGTGGCCTGCGTCGTGATGCTGTCGATCTCGGCGCTGTTCTACATCATCGTCGGGCAGGTGCTGTTCTCGAAGGTGCTGCGGCTGGCGCCGATCTCGGGCTGGGCCGAAGGGTGGGGCGCGCTGCCGTTCCTCGTGCTGCCGATCGTGCTCGGCCTGCTGTCGCGGCTGGGCACCGAGGCGCGGCTGTACCGCGCGATGTTCCTCGAGGAGATCGGCAAGGACTACGTGCGCACCGCGCGCGCCAAGGGGCTGTCCGAGATCGCCGTGCTGCTGCGCCACGTGCTGCGCAACGCGCTGATCCCGATCATCACCAGCGCCGGCGGCTACCTGCCCTACGTCTTCCTCGGCAGCCTGGTCTTCGAGAGCTTCTTCGGCATCCCCGGCCTGGGCGCCTACGTCATCGACGCCATCGCCGGGCAGGACTTCGCGATCGTGCGCACGATGGTGTTCCTGGGCTCGCTGCTCTACGTCGCCACCTACATCGTGATCGACCTCGCCTACACCTGGGCCGACCCCCGGGTGCGCCTGGCCTGACGGGGCGACGCGATGCCGAAGCTCGTGCTGCTCTGGACCGACGGCGTCGTGTTCGCGCTCGTCGCGCTGCTGACGTGGTACGTCTGGCACGTGAGGCGGCGGCCCGATCTGCGGGCGCGCTGGCTCGCCGTCTTCCAGGACGGCCCGGCGCTCGGCGGGTCGATCGTGATCGCGCTCGGGCTGCTCGTTGCGCTGGTCGACAGCGTGCACTTCCGGCCGCGGCTCGACGCCGTGCCCGGCGCCGCGCAGGCGGCCTACGACACGCGCACGCTGTCGCTGCTGGACGTCATGCTGCGGCATCTCGTCGACAGCCGCGAGGCGACCTATTCGGCGCCGCTGGCCACGCACGGCTTCACGCGCGAGTCGGTGATCGTCGACGGGGTGGCGCAGCGCGTGCACCCGCGGCTGCGCTGCTGGCCGCGGCCGTCGCGCGCCGGCAGCGCACCGGCTGGCGCGAGGCCGCGACGGCCGTCGCGCGCGGCGAGACCGTGCTGCCCTGGCGCAGCGGGCTCGTCACGGTCGCGGCACTGAGCCTCGTCGCCGGGCCGGTGATCGCGCTCTCGGGCCCGTACCACGTGCTGGGCACCGACCGCACCGGCAACGACGTGCTCTACCAGTGCCTGAAGAGCATCCGCACCGCCTACGTCATCGGCACGCTGTCGACGATCGCGACGCTGCCGCTGGCGGTCGGCCTGGGCATCGTCGCCGGCTACTTCAAGGGCTGGGTCGACGAGGTGGTGCAGTACCTCTACACGATGCTCTCTTCGGTGCCCAACGTGCTGCTCATCGCGGCCTGCGTGCTGATGGTGCAGGTCTTCCTGGACCAGAACCCCGAGCTGTTCGAGACCGGTGCCGAGCGCGCCGACCTCAAGCTGTTCATCCTTTGCGTGATCCTCGGCCTCACCGGCTGGGCCGGGCTGTGCCGGCTGGTGCGCGCCGAGACGCTGAAGCTGCGCGAGCTCGAGTACGTGCAGGCGGCCACCGCCTTCGGCGTCGGGCCGGGCCGCATCATGCGACGCCACATCCTGCCCAACGTAATGCACCTGGTGCTGATCACGACCGTGCTCGACTTCTGCGGGCTGATCCTCTACGAGGCGGTGCTCAGCTACGTCGGGGTCGGCGTCGATCCGTCGATGAACAGCTTCGGCGGCATGATCAACCTGGCGCGCAGCGAGATGAGCCGCGACCCGATGGTCTGGTGGTCGTTCGCGTCGGCCTTCGTCTTCATGGTCGCGCTCGTGCTGGCCGCCAACCTGTTCGCCGACGGCGTGCAGCAGGCCTTCGACCCGCGGGCGCGCAGCTTCCGGCCGCGGCTGGCGCTGCGCCGGCGCCCGGCGTGAAGGGCGCGCGGTGCTGAAGGTCGACGACCTGCGCGTGGCGCTCGACGCCGATGCCGGCATCGTGCGCGCGATCGACGGCATCGCGCTGGCCATCGAGCGCGGCGAGACCTTCGCGCTGGTCGGCGAGTCGGGCTGCGGCAAGAGCATGACCGCGCTCGCGCTGCTGCGCCTGCTGCCCGACAACGGCCGCGTCGTCGGCGGCAACGTGACGGTCGGCGCGGGGCGCGACGCCGTCGACGTGCTCGGCCTGCCCGAGGCGGCGATGCGCCGCGTGCGCGGCGGGCGCGTCGGCATGATCTTCCAGGAGCCCGCGACCAGCCTGAACCCGGTGATGCGCGTCGGCGACCAGATCGTCGAGGCGATCGAGGCGCACACGCCGCTGCGCGGCGCGGCGGCGCGCGCCAAGGCGCTGGAGTGGCTGCGCCGGGTCGGCATCCCCGAGCCCGAGCGTCGCATCGACGACTACCCGTTCCGGATGAGCGGCGGGCAGAAGCAGCGCGTGATGATCGCCATCGCGCTCGCCGCCGAGCCCGACTTCCTGGTCGCCGACGAGCCGACGACGGCGCTCGACGTCACGATCCAGGCGCAGATCCTCGAGCTGCTGAAGGACCTGCAGCGCGAACGCCGCATGGGGCTGCTGCTGATCACGCACGACCTGGCGGTCGTCGCCGGCATGGCGCACCGCGTCGCGCTGATGTATGCGGGGCAGATCGTCGAGGTCGCGGCCGCCGATGCCTTCTTCGCCAGCCCGCGGCACCCCTATGCGCAGGCCCTGCTGCGTGCGCTCCCCGGTGCCGCGCGGCGCGGGCAGCCGCTGGAGGCCATCGCGGGCACCGTGCCGCCGCTGCACGAGACCTTCGTCGGCTGCCGCTTCGCGCCGCGCTGCGACCGCGCGCTGCCGCAGCAGTGCGCCGCCACGTCGCCCGCGCTGACCGAGGTCGCGGCGCGGCACGAGGTACGCTGCCTGCTGTATAGCCCGGCCCCGGCGGGCAGGCCTGCCGACCCGTTGTCTGTCGTCCGGGCGTCGAAGGGCGGCATCGCCGAGGCGACACCCGCGGGGTCCATCACGCCCGCGGGTGCCCCGACGCTGCTCGACGTGCAGGACTTGAGCGTCCGCTTCGAGACGAGGCGCGGCCTGTTCCGCCGTGGTGCCGGCGGCTTCGATGCGGTGCGAGGCGTGTCGTTCGCGGTCGGGCGCGGCGAGACGCTGGCGCTGGTCGGCGAGTCGGGCTGCGGCAAGACGACGACAGGCAAGGCAATCGTGCAGCTGCTGCGCGGCGTGGCCCGCGTCGAGGGCCGCGCCCTGCTCGACGGGCGCAACCTGTTCGAGCTGCAGGGTCGCGACCTGCTCGATGCCAGGCGCTCGGTGCAGATCGTATTCCAGGATCCGTTCGCGTCGCTCAACCCGCGCATGCGGGTGGCCGAGCTGCTCGAGGAGGGCCTCGTCGCGCTGCGCCCCGAGCTCGACGCCGCGGCGCGCCGCGTCCGCATCGAGGAGCTCGCCGAGCGCGTCGGCCTGCGCCGCGAGGCACTGGCGCGCTACCCGCACGAGTTCAGCGGCGGCCAGCGCCAGCGCGTCGCGATCGCGCGCGCGCTCGCGGTGCAGCCGCGGCTGGTGGTGTGCGACGAGCCGACCTCGGCGCTCGACGTCTCGGTGCAGGCGCAGATCCTCAACCTGCTGCGCGAGCTGCAGTGCTAGCTCGGCGTGAGCTACCTGTTCATCACGCACAACATCGCGGTCGTCGAGACGCTCGCCGACCGCGTCGCGGTGATGCGCGC